>JAOUCL010000015.1 GCA_029859805.1 Rhodospirillales bacterium
CAGGTCGGTCTCGTCGGTGCTCATGTCCTGGACCGTCAGCCCGCTCGCCGCCACGGCGCCCAGGATCTCGTTGACCGGGCTCTCGCTGGTCCGGTAGTGGAACAGCAGGCGCCCCGGGGCGAGCAGCTCCGGCTGGAAGCGCCCGAGGCCCTCGGGCACCTCGCCGACGGCCTCGGCCAGCACCAGGATGAGCGCCTTGTTGTCGAGCCGGCGCAGCAGCGCCTCGGTGGTGTCGCAGGCGATCACCCGGCCGTGGTTGATGATCGCGATGCGGTCGCAGAGCTCCTCGGCCTCCTCCAGGTAGTGGGTGGTCAGCAGCACCGTCGTGCCCCGGTGGTTGAGTTCGCGCACATGGGCCCAGAGTTGCTGGCGCAGCTCGATGTCGACCCCCGCCGTCGGCTCGTCGAGCACCAGCACCGGCGGGTCGTGAACCATGGCCTTGGCGACCATCAGGCGCCGGCGCATGCCGCCGGACAGCGTCCGGGCATAGGCCTCGGCCTTGTCGCTCAGGCGCAGGTCGGCCAGAATCCGGTCGGTGCGCCGCTCCCGGGGCGGCACGCCGTAGAGCCCGGCCTGCAGCTCGAGGAGCTCGCGCGGCGTGAAGAAGGGGTCGATGTTGAGCTCTTGGGGCACCACGCCGATCGCCGCGCGCGCCTGGCGCGGATCTTGGTCGATGTCGCTGCCCCAGATCGTGGCCTTGCCGCCGGTCTTGTTGACCAGGCCGGCCAGGATGTTGATCAGGGTCGACTTGCCGGCGCCGTTGGGCCCCAGCAGGCCGAATAGCGCGCCACGCGGGATCGCCAGGTCGACGTCGATCAGCGCGTGATTGGCCTTGTTCTGGCCGGTGCCGCGGTAGACCTTGTCGAGACCCCGGACCTCGA
Source organism: Rhodospirillales bacterium (assembly GCA_029859805.1). Classification (GTDB taxonomy): domain Bacteria; phylum Pseudomonadota; class Alphaproteobacteria; order Kiloniellales; family JAKSDN01; genus CAMYKD01. Next base: position 882 of record JAOUCL010000015.1, read on the forward strand.
CCGCGTGGTCGGGCAGCGGCATGCCGCCGTCGGCGCCGGGGCGGGTCTCAATCGGGCTGTCGTGCATGAAAGGCTCTCTCGGCGGCCGGCGAGGCCATTGATCGCGCGCGCGCAATCGGTATCATCCGCCCTGGCGTCGGTCAACCGGCGCCAGGCGATGAAGGAGGGCGGCCATGGAGCCGGAAGAGACGGTCGACACCGAGGTGCTTTCCTGCGACGGCGGCGGCGGGGCGCTCGGCCATCCGCTGGTCTATTTGAACATGGAAGGCAAGGGCCGGATCGACTGTCCCTACTGCGGCCGGCGCTTCGTCCTGGCCCAGGCCGCCGACGAAAAGGCTGCCGAGTAGGCCGCTACGGACGCGACAAGGCCTCCGAGCCGGGGAGAGGGCTCGAAGGCCTTGCCGTCGGGCGGGCCTCCCGGGTGAGCGGAGCGGGCTCCCCGGAGAGGATCGGGCCTCCTTGGGTTACGCCACGAGCGCGGCGAAAGAGGTGACGGAGATCAACAGGGTGATGAGGCCGAAATCGCCACCGGTCTTGCTTCTGTCATAGTGGAACAGGAAATCGAACATTTTTATTACCTTGATCGACTGTGTCGTTTCATCGGGGGTAGGACGATCATATGGGAATTACAGTATAAAGCAATAAATATACGGTGATAAAATGGTCATACTGAACAATGTAAAGATATTTACTTCGTATTTTAGGTGGAGGCCACGGATCTGCGGCTACGGCCCGGGCTGAGCGTGTCGCGCCCTCGACTTGGGCGCCCGCCTGCGGCATCCTGCGCCCCATGAGCGCCCCCTCCCCGATCCGCCATCTCTATCTGGTCGACGGCTCCGGCTACATCTTCCGGGCCTACTTCGCGATCCCGCCGCGCAACGCCTCGGACGGCACGCCGACCAACGCGACCTTCGGCTTCACCAACATGCTGATCAAGCTGCTGCGCGAAAGCGACGCCGACGCCGTGGCCGTCATCTTCGACAAGGGCGCCAAGACCTTCCGCAACGACTTCTATCCCGAGTACAAGGCGCACCGCCCGCCGCCGCCGGAGGACCTGATTCCGCAGTTCGCCATGATCCGCGAGGCGACCCGGGCGTTTTCGCTGCCCTGCATCGAGCTGGAGAACTACGAGGCCGACGACATCATCGCGACCTATGCGCGCCGGGCGCGGGAGGCCGGTATCGAGGTCACCGTCGTCTCCTCGGACAAGGACCTGATGCAGCTGGTCGGCGAGGGCGTGACCATGCTGGATCCCATGAAGAACCTGCAGATCGGTCCCGAACAGGTGGTCGAGAAGTTCGGCGTGCCGCCGGACAAGGTGGTCGAGGTCCAGGCCCTGGCCGGCGATTCCGTGGACAACGTCCCCGGCGTGCCCGGCATCGGCATCAAGACCGCGGCCCAGCTGATCGCCGAATACGGCGATCTGGAGACGCTGCTGGCCCGCGCCGGAGAGATAAAGCAGCCCAAGCGCCGGGAGAACCTGATCGAGCACGCCGAGCTGGCCCGGGTCAGCCGCCGCCTCGTCGAGCTGGAGGACGACGCCCCGGTGGAGGTGTCGCTCGAGGACTTCGCGCTCCAGGAGCCCGACCCGGAGGTCCTGCGCGCCTTCCTGGAGCGCTACGAGTTCCGCTCGGTGCTTACACGCCTGGCCGACAAGCTGGGCGCGCCCCCCGCCGAGGCCGCGCCGCCCCCCGCCGAGGCGGCCTACAAGCTGATCCGCGACCTGAAGGCGCTGGAGGCCTGGGTCGCGGACGCCACGGCCGCGGGCCTGGTCGCGGTCGATACCGAGACGACCAGCCTGGACGCCATGCGCGCCCGGCTGGTCGGCGTCTCGCTGGCGCTGACGCCGGGCCGGGCCTGCTACATCCCGCTCGCCCACAGGCCGCCGGGCGGCGACGGCGAGCTGGACTTGGGCGGCGGCGGCGATCTTCTGGAGGGCCAGATTCCGCTGGAGCGGGCGCTGGCGGCCCTCAAGCCCCTGCTCGAGGATCCCTCCGTGCTCAAAATCGGCCAGAACCTAAAGTACGACATGGTCGTGCTGGCCAAGTACGGGGTCGAGGTCGCGCCGCTCGACGACACCATGCTGCTCAGCTACGTGCTCGAAGGCGGCCTGCACGGCCACGGCATGGACGAGCTGGCCGAGCTGCACCTGGGCCACCGGACGATCAAGTTCGCCGAGGTGGCCGGCAGCGGGAAGGGCCGGGTGACCTTCGACAAGGTGGCGCTCGACAAGGCGCTCGACTATGCGGCGGAGGACGCGGACGTCACCCTGCGCCTGCACCAGGCCCTCAAGCCGCGCCTGCTGGCCGAGCGCATGACGACGGTCTACGAGACCCTCGAGCGCCCGCTGGTTCCGGTGCTGGCCGCGATGGAGACCGCCGGCATCAAGGTCGACCGCGACCAGCTCCGCCGTCTCTCCAACGACTTCGCCCAGCGCGCCGGTGAGCTGGAATCCGAGATCCACGGGCTGGCCGGCCGTCCCTTTACGATCGGCTCGCCCAAGCAGCTGGGCGAAGTGCTGTTCGACGAGCTGGGCCTGGAGGGCGGCGGCAGGAAGACGAAGACGGGCGCCTATGCGACCGGCGCCGAGGTGCTCCAGGGCCTGGCCGCTCTGGGCCACGACCTACCGGCGCGCGTGCTCGACTGGCGCCAGCTGACCAAGCTGAAGAGCACCTACACCGACGCCCTGCAGGAGCAGATCGACCCTGCGACCGGCCGCGTCCACACCTCGTTCAGCCAGGCCGTCGCCTCGACCGGACGACTGTCGTCCAACGACCCCAACCTGCAGAACATCCCGGTCCGCACCGAGGAAGGCCGCAAGATCCGCCGCGCCTTCGTCGCCGAACAGGGCCATCGGCTGCTCTCGGTCGACTACAGCCAGATCGAGCTGCGCCTGGCCGCCCACATCGCCGAGGTGGATGCGTTGAAGGACGCCTTCCACGAGGGCCAGGACATCCACGCGATTACCGCGAGCCAGGTCTTTGGCGTGCCGGTCGCGGGCATGGACCCCATGGTCCGCCGCCAGGCCAAGGCGATCAACTTCGGCATCATCTACGGCATCTCGCCCTTCGGCCTCGCCCAGAACCTCGGGATCGCGCAAGGCGACGCCAAGGCCTACATCGAGGCCTACTTCCAGCGCTATCCGGGCATCAAGGACTACATGGAGCGCACGAAGGCGCTCTGCCGTGAGCAGGGCTATGTCACGACGCTCTTCGGCCGCAAGGTGCATATGCCCGGCATCAAGGACAAGAACCCCGCGAGGCGCAACTTCTCGGAACGCGCGGCGATCAACGCCCCGATCCAGGGCGCCGCCGCCGACATCATCAAGCGCGCCATGATCCGCGTTCCGAAGGCCCTCGCCGAGGCCAAGCTCTCGGCCCGGATGCTCCTCCAGGTCCACGACGAGCTCCTCTTCGAGGTCCCGGAGGCCGAGCTCGACGAGACCTCGGCCGTCGTGCGCCAGGTCATGGAAGGCGCCGCCGTCCCGGCGGTCGAGCTCTCGGTCCCTCTCGTCGCCGACGCCGGCATCGGCGACACCTGGGCCGAGGCGCATTAGGGGCGGTGGTTGTCCTGATCATCCATGATCAGCGGTCTCGATATCTGCTAGGTGGAATGGCGACGTGAAATGTCGGTTATGTCGGTTGTTGCATCGAAGCCGTGAAGCGGACGGTTGGGAAGGAGGCAATATGAAACGGCTAATCACCGCTTTGTTGGTCACTGCACTGGTCGGCTGCACGAGCGCGCCCGTCCTGGACAGCGATTCGAATAGCTTTGCGGAGCGACTGGTCGCTTACCAGTCGGCGGCCTGCTGTGTCGCGATCCAGGAAATGACGGTGGAGCCACTGAAGGAGAGCAGTCTCGTTGCCTTCAGCATGGAAGAGAACGTTGAGAAGGTCAGCTTGCCGACGGGACCCAGCCTCTACAAAGCCATAAAGCTCCCCGATGAGAAGGTCACATACTATTTCAAGCTTCGAAGCCTGGTTCTCGAGGACGAGCAGACCAAACAGAAGGCGGCTGTCCTGCCGGTGGTCGCTGTCCTGAACGACGATTTCTCGCTGTCGCGACTCTCGACTTTGCAGAATCTCTCATATGACCATTGGACGGTGTGGCATCCATATGATCACTTCAACATTTACATAAAGGTGGACCGCCAGGCGAACCCGACTGAGCGCTATGTCCTGATTTTCACGCCAGCGGCGCTGTTGGACAAAGAGATGAGCTACTCACGGTCCCCCAGCACTTGGAATCTCACCGTACCGAGCGGCGGCGCACTAACGACCTACCCCGTACAAAGCCGCGGCATCAAGTTCGATCTTCGCGCGCTGCCCACCGGTTCGCTGACCATCGAGCACATCACGAATCCGCTAAACAAGCCCTACGACTACGTAATCCGATTCTAGAACCAGAAGGGGTCAACCGAAGGGGTCAGGTCTCGTTTTAACCGAAGGGGTCAGGTCTCGTTTTAATATTTTTTACGACTGCTCCAGCTCTCGCCGGATCCGCTTCACCCGCCGGGCCAGCGCCGGGTCCTGGGCGACCTCCCGCCGGAAGCGGCCCACGGCGCTCGAGGCGCCGGCGGTGTGGCCGAAGCCGAAGGCCTCGGCGATGGCCGCGAGCGGGTGGCCGCCCAGGGTCCGCGCCAGGCCGATGGCGGCGTCGCGCGCCGGGTTGCGCTTGCCGCGGCCGCGGGTCGGGGTGAGCAGGCTCTTGCGCGGCTGACCGAACTCCGCCGCCGTGGCCGCGATGATCCGCGCCAGGCTCGGCACGTCAAGGCGTCGGCGCAGCGCCGCCTCGGGCTGGACGCGCGCCTTGGCAAGGCGCCGCGCGACCTCCTGCCGGAAGGCCCGGCCGCCCAGCACCGGCTCGAGCCGGCCGCGCCGATAGAAGGCGGCCGTGTCCTCGTCCAGCCCCTCGGCCACGAAGGCGCGGTAGCGCTCGCGCGCGCCGCGCTTGCCGAAGCCGGCCAGCGTCGCCTCCAGGTGCAGCCACTCGGGCGCCGCCACGCGCCCCAGATAGGCCGGATAGCTCGACCAGCGCCAGGCCTCGGGCCGGCGCACCAGGCCGGCCATCACCGGGTTCAGGTGGATGTAGCGGCCGACGGCGGCGAGATGCGCCTCGGCCTCGATCAGCACCGCCTTGTAGCGGCCGCGGAAGATCGGCCCGTCGCGCCGGGCCAGGCGGTTGGCGCGCTGGGTGAAGAGCCCGCCCAGGTGGCGCATGGCCCGGCCCAGGTTGCCGCGCGGCGTGCGCAGCAGCAGGTGGTAGTGGTTGCCCATGAGGCAGTAGGCGTGGGTCTCGACCCCGAAGGTCTCGTCGAGCTCGCCCAGCAGGTCGAGGAAGAGCCGCCCCTCGGCCGGCCCGCGGAAGACCTGCCGGCGCCCGGCGCCGCGGTTCATCACGTGATACCAGGCGCCCTCGTACTCGATGCGCAGCGGCCGTGACATGGGGGCAAGGCTAACCGAGAAAAGGACTTAAAACAAGACCTGACCCCATCTTCCATCTTGGAGGCATGATCGCGCGGTCGGGCCGGCGTCGGCTCCGACCCACGGGCCAATCAGCGCTCGGCAGTCCGGTGCCGGTTCGGGTATGATCCCGTTTGCACCACAGCCTGGCGCGAAGCCGCGCGCGCTGGCGAGAACCCCAGACAGGAGGTCAAGGCCGGATGCCGTCACAGTTGCCGATCCCGGGCTACGCACGCTGGGCCTACTTCGGCCTCGGCTGGCTGTTCTTCGGCCTCGGCGTGCTGGGCGCCTTCTTGCCGGTGCTGCCGACCACGCCGCTCATGATCGTCGCTCTCTGGGCGTTCTCCAAGAGCTCGACGACCTTCCAGCGCTGGCTCTATACCCACCGGGTGTTCGGGCCGCCGCTGCAGCGCTGGCAGCAATACCGGGTGATATCGCCCACAGCGAAGCTGGCCGCGGTCGGCGCGATGGCGGCGAGCCTCGGCTATCTCGCCGCCTTCACGGCCGCGCCGCTGGCGCTGCTGCTCGTCACCGGCGGCCTGATGCTGGCGGCGGCCTGGTACATCCTCTCTCGTCCCAGCAGGCCGCCCGCCGCCGAGCGCAGCGCCCCCTGAACGGCCCGCCCGCGGAAGACCCGCCGGCGCCCGGCGCCGCGGTTCGTCACGTGATGCCAGATGCCCTCGTACTCGTTGCGCAGCGGACGCGACCTGCGGAGAAGGCTGGTCGAAAAAAACAATTAAAACAAGACCCGACCCCTTCTTGCCCCTTCTTGCAGGTTCGGCACCGCCTGGACTCGACAGTCGCGCGCCGCGGCATTATCGTCCGCGGGCCGCAACGGAAGGGCCCGCCATGCCGCTTTGGCAGCGCATTGGGATTACGCTCGTCGCAATCGTCGCGGCAAGCTGGGGCGTCGCGGTGCTGGTCGAGACGCTTCTGGGCCTCGCCGTGCCGAGCTATCTGTCCGGCGTCGTCGGCGGCTTGGCCGCGCTGCCGGTCTGGGAGTTCTTGAAGCGCGTCGGCCCGCGCCGCTAAGCGGCCCCGGGGCCGGTGCCGCAGCCTACTGCGGCTGCGGAAAGGTCACGATCCAGTTCTCGACCCACAGCGGCAGCCCGCCCGAGGCGTTGACCGCGACCTGCACGACCAGGCGCCGGCCGTCCTGGTCCCAGTCGAAATCGGACACCACGTATTGGAAGTTGACCGGATCGCGGTCCTGGTTCATGGCCGTGATCTGGTAGGTCTCCTCGCCCTTTTTCAGGAACAGCTCGGTGCGCAGTCCGGATACGCCGACGATTGGCCGCCAGCCGAACGGGCTGCTGGAGTTGTAGGCAAGCGAGGCCCCCGAGGGCGAGTAGGTGGCATGTTCGGTCCAGGACGTCGGTTCCTCGGTAAGCCGGGCCGCCGAGGTGCCGGCAATGGTCGCGGCGTAGGAGTCCTGGACGAAGAGCCCGGCGCCCTCCGGCGTGAAGGAAAAGGTCATCCAGCCCTGCAAGGTCCCGGCGAATCCGTGCGTCTCGTAGAAGCCGGCGCCCGCCGGCTGCAGCGCCGCGTGGCTCGTCAGCCGGTTCTGGCCGAGGCGTGCGATATCCACGTCCGACCTGTGGATGTGCCAGCGCAGCCACGGGTTCGCCGACCAGAGCTTGGAGGCGAAGATCAGCTGCGTGCCGAATCGGTTGAAGTGGGGATGCAGGGCGGCCTGGCCGGCCGGGGTGTCGTAGACCTTCTGCGCCTGGGCGCCGTCCTCCTCGAGCATCCACAGATCGTTGTTGATGCCCCACGAAGGGTGCTCCTTGAAGCTATCGGTGGAGTGCTCGTTCTCTACCTGAACCAGCAGCAGCTCGCCGCCCAGCGGATACCACTCCGGCTGGCCGACAAGCTCCCCATAACGGTCGTCGGGCGCGAGATTGCGGGCGAGCTCCAGGCCGGGTGAGTCGCAGGTCACGCAGCGCCGGTCGCTGCCGTCCGGGTTGATGGTGAAGACCTCGATGCGCCCCGGCGCCACATGCGAGTCGAAGGCGATGCGCTCGTGCTCGCCGCCGCGGTACCACGACACGCGGCCGCCGTCGCCGGCGATCAGCAGCTCGAAATCGACCCAGCCGATGCCGGTCACGTAGCGCTCATAGCCGATCGGGGCTTCCTGGGCCCGAACCTCCGTGTGGGTTCCATAGCCGAGCATGACGAGACCACTGGCGACGGCGGCAAGGGCGTTTTCGGTCAATCGTCTCATCCTGTGTCCTCCTTTTCGACAGCTGCCGCGCCGACGGTGCGGGTCTGGCCCCGCGGCGGGCGGTAGACGGTCACGGGTGACGTAACGCCGTCTCGAGTTCGGCGCCGCCAATGGCGTGATAGCAAGCCGGTCTCACGGCCCGCTCCTGCGCTGTACGAGGTCCTGGAACGCATGGAAGGTCGGGGTCCGCTCGCCGCGGGCGATCGCGGCGGCGACCGCCCGGTTGTACGCGGGATCCAGGGCGCCCTCCGCATCCTCCAGGTAGGTGAAGAAGGTCTGGGTCCAGAACGGCGTCATCGATTCGAGCCCCCAGGCGCTGGCATAGGCCGCCAAGGTCTCGAGCCATTTGATGTCCAGGTCCATGAACGCGGAATCGCCGACTCCCGCCGCGCTGATCTCCTCCAGCGTCATGCCGGGCCGCGGCACGTAGTAGGTGTTGCGCCAGGTCTCCTCGATGTAGACCGGCTTGGTCCACTTCCGCGCCGTGCGGATCATGTCGTTGTAGGTCTCCAGGTCATCCAGCTTGTAGATGTCCAGCGTCATGACGTCGATCACGCCCAGGCTGGCGAAAGCGTTGAAATACGCCTTCTCCCACGACAGGCCGCCGGCCCCGCATCGGGTGCCGGGCGACTGTTGCTTGACAATCAGGGCGGCCTCCCTGGCAAAGTCGCGCCAGGCTCTCGGGCCTACGGCGATGCCCATCCGGGCCGCCATCGTGGTGGGCTCGTGGACCACGACGAAGATCTCGGGCCGATAGCGCCGCGCGAGCGTGGCGTAGACTTTCAGGGCCGCGGCCCGCCACGCGCTGAAGCTCGTCATCCTGTGATAAACGGCGGAATACTGGGGGTTCAAGGCGATCCGGACGCCGGCGTCGCGGATGTGTTGGATGAGCGCGTCGTATTTGGCGATCGTCACCTGGTCCCCGTCGAGCCACGGGAAGAGGCCCGTATTGATGTCGATGCGCTCGACGCCGGTTTCTATCAAGGCATCGGCGTAGTCGAGGAGGGTCTGCAAGGGGACACGCTCGATCACGGTCTCATGGGCGTAGAACAGGTTCGCACCGAACTGTAGAGGATGCTGCGGCTGCGCGCTGGAGATCGCGTAGATCTCGTCCAGCGCCGCGTCCATGCGCGCGATGAATTCGTCCTCCGTCAGCGTCTGGGCGCCGCTGCAAGCCGGCAGGAGACAGAGCGTCGCCAGACCGACCGTCAACGATATCGCCAGAGCCTTTACCGTGGGTATCATGCGTCCACACTCCCTATGATGCCTACGCGCCGAGCGCAGCTATCTAGAGCACATCTTCTGCTACTTTGCAAGACAGAGTAGTGGCTTTCGAAAAAGCGGCTGTGCGTGAAGGTCGCTCGCCCGGTATTCACACGGTTAATACCAAAGGTCATTATCAGTGACCTTTTGTGTAAGCGCCCGGCAGAGGGTTACTGCCGCGCGGAGAAGGTGATCATCCAGATCTCGGGGGACAGCACATTCCGCAGGCTGTCGGTGACGGGGGCGACCTGTGCGGCAATTCGCCGGCCGGCGCGGTCCCAGGAATAGTCCGACACCAGATAGCGGTAGCGCGGGTCCCGCAGCCGGTTGAAGTCGGTGACCTGCAGGACGCTCGGGCCGGATTTGAGAAACAGCTCGGTGCGAAGGCTCCGGGCGTCCGAACCGGGGAAGCGCCACTCGGGATCGGCGCGGCTCGAGACGAAGGCCAGGGCGCCGCCGGACGGCGAGAAGCTGCCGTGCTCGTCCCAGGTGCCCGGGCTGTGGACCAGCGCCCGACGGCCGGACCCGTCGGCGCGCGCGACGAAGATGCCGTCGACGTAGTTGCGCCCGCCGGCGGTATGGCTGAACAAGATCCGGTCGTCGCCGGCAAAGCCATGGGTCTCGTAGAGACCCGGCCGAGATTGGAAGAGCACGCGGTGATTGGACAGGATCGCCTCGCCGCGCCGGCTCAAGTCCACCTCCGCAATATGGATGCGCCATCCATCCCAGGGGTTCTCGCCGCCCGCGCCCATCCTTTGCAGCCGTGGGCCGCCGATCGCCTTGCCGGTGGCTACCCGCTCGGCGAAGAGCACGCGCCGGCCGCTGTCGTCGAAGTGGGGATGGAGCGCACCGTGGTTCTTGGGCGACCGCCAGATCCGCTCGGCGCGCCTGCCGTCGCGCGACACCAGCCACAGATCGTTGTTGATGCCCCAGGACATGTGGTTGAACAGCCGGTGGCCGGCGTTCTCGTTCTCCGCCTGCACGATCAGGTGCTCGCCGTCCGGATGCCAGGCCGGCTGGCCGATAAAGCCCTTGGGGATGGGCGTCCGGCAGGTGACGCAGCTCGCCGCCGAGCCGTCCGGCTTCATGATGAAGACCTCGGTGTTGCGGCTGCGCGCGTTCACGACGGCGTCGTAGGCGATCAGGCCGTGCGTCCCGCCCTTGTACCAGTCGAGCCGTCCGCCGGACGGCGTGACCAGCCGGATCGATTCGACGACCGGCTTGGCTTCCTCGGCCGGTCCGACCTGCGCGGGCGGCGCGGGCGCGCTCCGGCAGGCCGCGACAGAGGGCAGTAGTGCCAACGCCACCGCGACAATCAGGGCATCGCGATGCACGTGCTTCACCTTGCCGGACAAAACCATCTCTAGACCTCTTGCAGTGGTGGCATCCAATCGCGCGTTTACAGCGTCACAGACGCCGAGGTGATCGGGAAGCGAGCCCAAGGCCCCCCAATACCTGACCCTTGGTAAACCCTTGGTTTCCATCCAGCCGGACCGTCCGGCGCCTCACAAGGTAGCGGGGGCTGCGTTCCATCGCCTGGGCTGGCGGGTTAGGTTTGCCCTCAACAAGAAGAGTGATAAGACTTCCTGGATCGGCGAGACGGCGTGGGATCATGGCGCGCGACCAAGGGGCCAAGAGCAAAGCGGCAGGCGAGAGGACGATCGGCGGGCGAGCGGCCGAATCCAATCCGTGGGTCTCGCAGATGCGCAAGGGGCTGCTCGAGTTCCTAGTGCTTGCGGTGCTCAGGCGTGGCGAGGCCTACGGCTATATCATCTTGAAGGAGCTCCGGGGGTTCGAAGGCCTAAGCCTGACCGAGAGCACCGTGTATCTTCTGCTCGCGCGGCTTACCAAGGACGGCCTGCTGCGGGCCCGAAAAGCGAGGTCTCCGGAGGGCCCCCCCCGGCGCTACTATAGTCTGACGGCGACCGGGCACCGCCGCCTTGTCGACATGACGGCGTACTGGAAGGCCATCACCAAGAGCGTCGATCACGTGCTCGCCGCGGGCGAGAAGCGGTAGCCGTCGTGGCGGTTCTCAGCATCGAAGCGAACGAGCGTCTCGAGGCCTACCTCGCCGACGTTGCCGAAATCCTGCGGGGCGACGGTCACGACCTGGTTGATATCAAGAACATTATCGACAGCCTGCGCGAGCAGATCTACGAGATCGCCACCGTGGACGGGCAACGACCGGCGTCACTGGACGAGATCGAGCAGGCGCTTGGCGAAATGGAGCCGCCGGACGCCTTCCGGGCGGCGAGCCGCGTGCTGGCCATCAAGACCAAAAACCGCGCGACCAAACGTGCGCTCGCCTACCTCAGCGCCGGGCTCAGCATGGGCGCCGTGCTGATCTACTTCGCCGTTGCGGCGGTCTACCATCCGGTTCCGGCGATCTTCGGTTTCGGTCAGGTCACGGCGCTCGCCGCCGGCGCGGCGAGTTGGTCCGAGCCTGTCGGTCGATTTGGGGCGATCTGCGCGGCCCTGTTCATCGTCGGCAGCTTCTTCAGGCCCGGATGAGCCCGGTCGAAACCGCTCGATGATCGGTGAAAGGCAGCGTCTGTGTTTCGCAACCTCACCATACGGATTCCAGCTGCCTTGTCCGAGTTGTTCATGGACACGCAAGACCTGTGCGATGGGCCCTGCGGCTGCCGTTCCACGAAAATCGCGACGGAAGACAGCGTGACTCTAGACGTCATACCCTGTTATGTCCGACGAAGGCCAAATCATCCCCGGTTCGCCAGAGCTCGAACATCAGGCTGCCGGTGATCGCAGTCCGGTTCGACCCGAAGCGGATATCCGGTATGGTCTCGATCGAGGGTCCGCCGGATTTGCCGAGGCGCCGTCGCGGGAGGCTCGGGGTGCAAGATCGCGGGCCTGAAAAGAAGGGACTTTGGTTCCTGGTGGGCTCTTGGCACAGTGGAAGCCCCGCCAAGGTCGCCTTCGGAGTCCCGCCGGCCGCCGCCGCGGGGCGGAGACGAATGAGGAGGGAAACCGCCATGGAGACACCGCTGAAGGATAACCTCACCAATGCGGGCACCTGGACAAGGCTCGTCTACATGATTCTCTTCGTGGTGATCTTCAACGTCGCGGAGCTTGTCGGCGGGGTCGTCGTCGTCGTCCAGTTTCTGTTCAGGTTGATCACCGGGGAGGTCAACGAGCCGCTGCGGGACTTCGGCCGTAGGCTGGCCATCTACTTCCAGGAGACCGTGGCCTTCCTGACCTACCACACGGAGCGCAAGCCCTATCCCTTCGCGCCCTGGCCGGCCGCCGCGCCGGAGAGCGCGCCGAGCGCCGCCGCCCTGCCCGAGCCGGAACCCGAACCCGAGCCCGAACCGGAGCCCGAGCCCGAACCGGAGCCCGAGCCCGAACCGGAGCTGCCCGCCGCCGCGAAGCCCGCGCCCGCCCGCAAGCCGCGGGCCCGGGCGTCCAGGAAAACCCGCGCGAAGCCGAAGGCCGGCAAGGCGGCCAAAGCGCCGCCCGAGGAAGGCCCGGAGGATTAGGACAGGTTCGGTGTCGCGCGACCCGGCTCCGCGCACTCACAGCATCAGGACGCAGACAGCATGTTCTACGAGACCGAAGACAATCGCCACGGCCTGCCGCGCGACCCCTTCAAGAGCTGCATCGTGCCGCGTCCGATCGGCTGGATCACGACGCTGAGCGCCGACGGTGTCGTCAACCTGGCGCCCTACAGCTTCTTCAACGGCGTCGCGTCAGAGCCGCCCATGGTCATGTTCGCCAGCAACGGCCCGGCCCCGCGGCCCGACAAGGACACCCTGAAGAACTGCGAGGAGACCGGTCAGTTCGTCGCCAACATGGCGACCTGGGACCTGCGCGAGCAGATGAACCGCTCGAGCGCGCCGGTCCCGCCCGAGGTCGAGGAGACGACGCTGGCCGGTCTGGAGACCGAGCCCGCGCGCCTGGTTGCGCCGCCCCGCGTCAAGGCCGTGCCGATCCACCTCGAGTGTGCCGTCCACCAGGTCCTCGACCTGCCCTGCACCGCGCCCGGCGGGCGCAACGCCATGGTGCTGGGCCGCGTGCTCGGCGTCCACATCCGCGACGAAGTGCTGACGGACGGCCTAGTGGATCTCGCCAAGATCACGCCGATCGCCCGCCTCGGCTACATGGACTACACCCTGGTCGAGACCATCTTCGCGATGGAACGGCCCAGCGCGTAGGTGGGCGAGCCAATCAAGTCCTTCGGAGGGAAACCGGGACTGGCTCGTTTTCGCACGAGCGAAAAGGTGCCTGTCCCGCTTTCCCGGGCCGCCGCTGACACCGCGGCCAGCCGGTCCGCGAAAATGGGGACAGGCACAAAGTCGCTCGCGCGACTGCGAGCCAGTCCCCGTTTTCGCTTGCAACGCGCCCCTGGCCCCTCAGCCCTCCGCGATGACCGCCTCGGCCATCGCGGCCATGGTCGGAAAGAGGAAGTCGACCTCGGGGCGCTCGGCGACCTGGGCCGTGGCCCCCCAATGTCCGCCCCCGGACAGCCCCTGCCGGTCGATCCACGCGCGGGCGAGCCCGGCGGCCTTGGCCGGCACGTGGTCGTGGAACAGGCTCTGCGCGGTGTGAAGGATGTCGCCGGGCGACAGGCCGTGCTCGCCTGCCAGACGCTCGAGCATATAGGGGAAGTTGCGCGGGTCCGGCTTGTAGGACCGGACGTCTTCCGCGGTGTAGACCGCGTCGAAGGCGACCCCGAGCTTGCGGTTCGAGGCTGCGAAGCCGTCCCGATTCACGTTCGACAGGATCACGAGCTTGTAGCGTTTCTTGAGGCTGCGCAGCGCATCGGCGGTGTCGGGAAACGCCGGCCAATGGGGCAGCGAGCCGCCGAAGGCGCGGTCCATCTCCGCGTCCGTCTCGAGGCCGAAGCGTTCGGCGAGGCCGGCGTGCACCCGCGCCAGAATTTCCGGGTAGATCATGTCGGGGGTCGCCGCCTGCTGGGCGCTCTCGATCTCGGCGAAGGCCTCGAGCGCGGTGGCGCGCGTGATGTCGTCCCGGCCGCTGGCTTGGATCAGCGGCTGCAGGGCGTCCCAAATGCCGCTCTCCCAGTCGATCAGGGTGCCGTAGCAGTCGAAGGTCAGAGCAGGGAAGTCCGATAGTCTCTTGGCCATGAAGATCATCTCCTGTCAGAGCAAGCCGGGGCCCTGTATGCCTGAGGCTCACCCGCCGCTGTCCGGCCGCCCGAACAGCTGTTCCAGGAAGCCGACGAACCAATCGTGCTGCGCCGGGTCGTGGGCGGCGGCGTGCGTGTCCTGCTCCTCGCGCGTCTGGACGCCGGGCTCGCCCCAGGGCGCCCAGTCCGCATCCTGCCAGCGCCGGAAGCCCTCGCCCGTGATCTCCGGGTGGAACTGGAAGGCAAACGCGTTGCCGTCGTAGCGGAAGGCCTGGTGGCGGTAGAGCTCGCTCTTCGCCAGCAGCTCGGCGCCCTCGGGGACCGCGAACTCGTGGAAGTGCGCCTGCGTTACGACGAGGCCCTCGGGAATGACCGCGCGCCCCGCGTCCGTGGGAAAGAGCTCATAGTAGCCGAACTCGTGCAGGCCGTCCGGCCCCGGCCCGACGGCTGCGCCCAGCGCATGGGCGACGATCTGCCCGCCCAGGCAGAGCCCCAGAACTGGGATGTCGCGCCGCAGGCAGCGCTCGACCCAGCGGGCCTCCTCGGCCAGGAAAGGGTGGCGATCGATCTCCGGTATGCCCTGTGGGCCGCCGTAGAGCACCGTGCCCGCGACGCTGTCGTCGGGCACCTCCAGGCCGTCGCCGGCATAGGGAGACCGCCAGTGCAGCTCGAAGCCCTGCCGGGCGAGCCAGATCGCGGCGCGGTCGTCGCGGGGCGAGCCTTCGTGCTTGACGAGTACCACGCGCTTGGCCATCGAGGCCCTCCAAAGACGTGCGTAATCGAGGCCCTGAACAAGACGACAAAGTGCCAGTTGGTCGATCGGGTATCGGATAAGGACCGTTAGAAGTCAAGCATTGGATAATCCCAAGGCCTGGTGAAATGTTTTTGTTTTCAATGGCTTAAGTCGCAACCCGTGGCTGGTGACTGCCTATAAGCTATTGAAAATACGCGCATTTTGGCTGTGCATGGGGTCGAATGCTCACGGCCGCCGGCTAGGCGTCCTGCCCCGCTAGATGCGCGATCGCCGCGGTGACGCCGCCTTTGCCGTGGGGCAGGCCGCAGATCTCGAGCGCGGCCTCGACGCTGGCCAACGCCCCCAGGATCATGGGTTCGTTGATGTCGCCCATGTGGCCGATCCGGAAGGCGCGGCCCTGGAGGCGGCCCAGGCCGCCGCCCAGCGCCACGTCGAAGCGCTCGCGGCAGGTTGTCCGGACCTTGTCGCCGTCGAAGCCCTCGGGCGTCAGGATCGTGGTGACCGACTGGGCGCGCTGTTCGGGGACGAGTGCGTTGAAGGCCAGCGCCCCGGCCTCGCACCAGACCGCGACCGCCCGGCGCACCGCCTCGGCAAGCCGGGCGTGGCGGGCGAAGGCGGCTTCCAGGCCCTCCTCCAGGACCATGTCGATTGCTTCGCGCAAGCCGAAGACGAGGTGCTCGGGCGCCGTACCGCAGAACCACTTGTAGTGATGCTCAGAAGTGCGCTCGCGCCAGTCCCAGTAGCGCCTGGGCATGGTCGCAGTCTGCCCGGCCGCGAGCGCTTTCTCGCTGGCCGCGGTGAAGCCGAGGCCGGGCGGCAGCATCAGGCCCTTCTGCGAGGCGCCGACCGCCACGTCCACCTGCCACTCGTCCATGCAGAAGTCGGTCGTCACCAGCGAGGCGACCGTGTCGACCATCAGCAGCGCCGGGTGGCCGGCCCGGTCCATGGCAGCGCGCAGCGCCGGGATGTCGCTGGTGACCGAGGTCGCCGTGTCGGTATGCACCGCCAGGACCGCCTTGATCTCCTGGCCGCGGTCCTCGGTCAGGCGCGCCTCGACCTGCGCCGGATCGATCGCGTGGCGCCAGTCGCCCGGCAGGTCCTCGGCCAGGAGGCCCAGGGCTTCGGCCATGTCCTTCCAGGCGGCCGAGAAGTTGCCGGTCTCCGGTACCAGGATGCGATCGCCGGGCGACAAGGCGTTGGAGAGCGCGGCCTCCCAGGCGCCATGGCCCGAGGAGGTGTACAGGAAGACCGGGCCCGCGGTCTTGAAGATCGGCCGGAGGTCCTCCAGGCAGGAGCGCGCGGTCTCCAGAAACGCGGGCCCCGCGAAGTCGACCGGCTGGCGGTGCATCGCGTTCAGAACGCGTTCCGGGATCGGCGTGGGCCCCGGAGTCAAGAGGAAGTTGCGGCCGCGTTTGACCGTCATGGCAGCATGCAGGTCCTTCTATGAGCGGGGTGCCGACGAAACGCCATGGGTAGCAGACCGCACGGCCCGGCGACAAATGGAAAACCTATGAGCGGGGTGCCGACGAAACGCCATGGGTAGCAGACCGCACGGCCCGGCGACAAATGGAAAACGGCCTGCGAGGTTCGTCACCTGAGGAGCCGGATCCAGCGCCACAGGTTGAGCAGCGAGGCGAGCGAGGAGGCGACGTAGGTGAGCGCGCAGGCCTTGAGGATCCGGCGCGCCGCCGGCAGGTCGGCCTTGGGCATGTAGCCGCCCTTGTCGAGAATCGGCAAGGCGCGGTTGAAGCTGGCGTCGAACTCGACCGGCAGGGTGACCGCGTGGACCAGCACCGAGATCGACATGACCAGAATGCCGGCGCCGAGCTCGATCACGATGATTGCCGGCGAGCGCGTGAGCGCGCCCAGCAGCGGCGTGGCCAGGAGGATCATGGAGCCGGCGCGCTCGAAGACGTGGGTCGACTTGACCAGCCGGGTGCGGGTCTCGAGCGGCGGGTACTTGTCGCTGTCCTGCAGGGCATGGCCGACCTCGTGGGCCGCGACCGCCACGGCGGTCAGCGAGCGGCCGCCGAGGTTCTCCCGGGTCAGGCGCACGGCCTTGTCGCTCGGATCGTAGTGGTCGCCCTCGTCCGTCGCCTCGACCTTGACGGCCTGGAGACCGGACTCGTCCAGCAGATGGCGCGCCAGCTCGCCCCCGGTACCCGGAAAGTCCGGCCGGTCGTCGCCGTGCCAGGCCAGGATTCCGCGGGCCCAGAGGGTCGGGCCGAAGACAAGGGCGAAAACGGCAATTCCGCCGAGGATATAGATCATGGCCGCAATCCTAGCATGCCGACGCCGGACGGTCCCGGACCGGCCGGCCATGTTGGCAGGCGAACATTAACGGCCTGTTTGCGCCTTTACGCCATTGTCCCCGGCCGCCCTTGCGGGCGCCTGCCGCGCCTGTTACATGAGCCACCGGATCCAAGCCGCGAGGGGTTTCAGATGACGGAGTTCACCGACTACAAGGTCGCCGATATTGCGCTGGCCGACTGGGGGCGCAAGGAGATCGACCTCGCCGAGACCGAGATGCCTGGCCTCATGGCCCTGCGCACTGAATACGGCGGCAAGAAACCGCTGAAGGGCGCGCGCGTGGCGGGATCCCTGCACATGACGATCCAGACCGCGGTGCTGATCGAGACGCTGCAGGCGCTGGGCGCCGAGGTGCGCTGGGCGTCCTGCAACATCTACTCGACCCAGGACCACGCGGCGGCGGCGATCGCGGCCGCCGGCACGCCGGTCTTCGCCTACAAGGGCGAAAGCCTGCCGGAGTACTGGGACTACAGCCATCGGATCTTCGAGTGGGCCGACGGCGGCACGCCCAACATGATCCTCGACGACGGCGGCGACGCGACGCTGCTCATCCACCTCGGCATCAAGGCCGCGCAGGACGCCTCGGTCCTTGCCAAGCCCGGCAGCGAGGAGGAGGAGGCGCTGTTCGCCGCGATCGAGAAGCGGCTCGCGGAGAAACCGGGCTGGTATGCCGAGGTCGGCGCCAACATCCGCGGCGTGACCGAAGAGACGACTACGGGCGTCCATCGCCTCTACGAGATGGCGAAGGACGGCTCGTTGCTGTTCCCGGCCATCAACGTCAACGACTCGGTGACCAAGTCCAAGTTCGACAACAAGTACGGCTGCCGCGAGAGCCTGGTCGACGGAATCCGGCGGGGCACCGACGTGATGCTGGCGGGCAAGGTGGCGGTGGTCGCGGGCTATGGCGACGTCGGCAAGGGCTCCTCGGAGTCCCTGCGCAACGCCGGCTGCCGCGTCATGGTGACCGAGGCCGACCCGATCTGCGCGCTGCAGGCGGCGATGGAAGGCTATCAGGTGGTGACCATGGAGGACGCGGTCGGCGAGGCCGACCTCTTCGTCACGGCGACCGGCAACGTCGACGTGATCACGCTCGACCACATGCGCGCCATGAAGGATCGGGCCATCGTCTGCAACATCGGCCACTTCGACAATGAGATCCAGGTCGAGGCGCTCAGGAACTTCAAGTGGACCAACATCAAACCGCAGGTCGACGAGATCGCGTTCCCCGACGGCAAGCGCATCATCCTGCTCTCCGAGGGGCGGCTGGTTAACTTGGGTAACGCGATGGGCCATCCGAGCTTCGTCATGAGCGCCTCCTTCACCAACCAGGTGCTGGCGCAGATCGAGCTCTGGTCCAATCCTGGCAAGTACGAGCGCGAGGTCTTCGTGCTGCCGAAGCATCTGGACGAGAAGGTTGCCGCCCTGCACCTCGAGAAGGTCGGCGCCCGCTTGACCACGCTCAGCCGGAGGCAGGCCGATTATATCGGCGTGCCGGCCGAAGGGCCCTTCAAGCCGGACGCCTACCGCTATTGAGCGGGCCGGGCCAAATACCAAAGGTCACTGATAATGACTCATTTCATGGGAGCGGATCGGGTCGCCGGGTAGGCGCGGTGCGCAGCGCGATGCGTGCATCCACCCTCCGCAGCGGCAGCGCCGCTGCTGCGGAGGACGGGTCGGGCAAGCGCCGCAACGTCCCCGGCGACCCGATACGCCCCACCCGGAGGGCCGGGTGATTTTGGCCGCCAGCCGCGTTGCGCACTGCTTGTTGTACCAGCACAACGGCGCAGCACGCGCCTCGCTGGCGGCCAAAATCGCCTCGGTGAAATGAGTCATTATCAGTGACCTTTGGTATAAGACCTGGGGTATTTTCGCCCGGCACTACTAGGTCTTGTGCCGGGTGCGGCCTTTGTCCTAAGATCGGCGCCCTTGTGGCGTGGACAGAAGGGACCGCTTACCGGTGGCGGACTGCTTGCCCATGCGGCCCCGACCCGGGGCCCGCCGCGGCCCCCGAGGGGCGTGGACGTGAGTTCTGACTTCGGCCTCATCCTGATCGTTCTGGCCGCTCTGGCGGTGGCCGGCGCGTGCGGTTTCCTCGCCTTCCATTATCGGCGCCGTTCGATTGAGGCCGCGCGCGCCGCGGCGCGCGCGGCCGAAGCGCAAGCTGTGCTGGCGGTGGCGCCGGTCGGCTGCTTCACTTCGGCTCGGGACGCCGGCCCTGCGCACTGCTCCTCCTGGCTGGTCGAGGCCCTCGCGCTTGGCGAGGCGCCCGGCGACGTCGCTGCGGTTCTGGCCGCCCTGGCCGAGGCCGACGGCGCGCGACTGGCCGCCGCGGTCGAGCGGCTGCGCGCCGGTGGCAGCGGCTTCACGCTGACCGTGCAGCGCAGGGACGGCGCCCGGGACTTCGAGGTCACCGGCACCTGGACCGCGGGTTCGGACGGTGCCGCCGGCGAGGTGCTGTGGTTCACCGACGTAACGGCGCCGACCCGGGCGCTGGCGGCCGCGGAAGCCGCGCGGGACGCCCACGCCCGCCTACTCGACGCCCTGCCCCTGCCGGTCTGGCGCCGCGGCACGGACCTGTCCCTGGTGTACTGCAACCTGGCCTATGCGCGGGCCGTCGACCGGGACAGCGACGAGGCCGTCGCCGATGGCATCGAGCTGCCCGGCACGGCCTTGGCCGAGGCCAGCCGCGGGCTTGCCCGGCGCGCCCTGGAGACCGGTGCCGGCAATACCGAGAACCATCACGTGGTCGTGGCCGGCGAGCGGCGCCTTCTGGAGCTGTCCGAACAGCCCTTGGCCGACGGCACGGCGGGCTGCGCCTTCGACCAGACCACGGCCGAGGACCTTCAAGGCCAGCTCCGGCGCCACATCGACGCGCACGCCGAGGTTCTGGAAACCCTGGGCAACGCCATTGCCATCTACGGCCCGGACATGCGGCTCAAGTTCTTCAACAGCGCCTATGCGCAGCTCTGGCGGGTCGACGAGAGCACCCTGGCCGAGGAGCCGCATCATAACGACGTGATGGAGATGATGCGCGAGCGCCGGCGCCTGCCGGAACAGCCGGATTTCCCTGCCTACAAGGCCGAGCGCCTTCGTCTCTACAGCACCTTGATCGAGCCGCTGGAGGAGATGATGCACCTTCCAGACGAATCGACCCTGCGTGTGACCGCGGCGCCGCACCCCTTCGGCGGCGTGCTGTTCACCTACGAGGACGTGACCGTCCGCTTGGCCCTAGAAAGCAAATACAATGAGCTGATTGCGGTACAGCGCGAGACCCTCGACAACCTCTACGAAGGGGTTGCGGTCTACGGCGTCGACGGGCGTCTCAAGCTCCACAACCCGGCCTTCGCGCGCATCTGGAAGCTGCCCGAAGCGCTGCTCGAGGCCGAGCCCCACGCCCGCGACGTGGTGGCCAAGTTTCGCAGCTTTTTCGACGTGCCCGACGAGGACTGGCCCGATTTTATCGAGCGAAGCGTCACCCAGATCACCGAGCCCGGCACGCACGACGGCCGCCAAGAGCGCGCCGACGGCTCGGTCGTCGATTGGGCGCAGGTGCCGCTGCCCGACGGCGCCTCGCTGTTCACTTTCCTCGACGTCACCGATTCGATTCGGGTCGAACGGGCGCTGCGCGAGCGCAACGAAGCGCTGGAGACCACGGACCGCCTGAAGTCCGAGTTTCTCGCCAACATCTCCTATGAGCTGCGCACGCCGCTCAACGCCATCGTCGGCTTCGCCGAGATCCTCGAGAACAAGTTCTTCGGCGAGCTGAACGAGCGCCAGCTCGAGTACAGCCGGGCGATCGTCGAGTCCTCGCAGCGGCTGCTGGCGCTGATCAACGACATTCTGGACCTGGCCACCATCGAGGCGGGCTACCTGCGCCTCGACGTGGCGCCGGTCGACCTGAACGGCGTGCTCGAGGCGATCCACACCCTGGGGCACGAGCGGGCGCGCAGCCGCGGCATAGAGCTCCAGCTCGACTGTCCCAAGAACGTCGGACGTCTCATGGCCGACGAGCGGCGTCTCAAGCAGGCGCTCTACAACCTGCTTTCCAATTCCCTCAAGTTCACGCCCGAGGGCGGCAAGGTCGTCATCGCGGTGCGCCGCAAGGGCAAGGAGATGCAGCTGTCGGTCACCGACACCGGGATCGGTATCCCCCCGGAACAGCAGGCACAGGTCTTCGACAAGTTCGAGCGCGGGGTCGGCCAGGGTCGGCAGGCGGGCGCCGGCCTCGGCCTGTCCCTGGTCAAGAGCCTCATCGAGTTGCACCATGGCTGGGTTGAGCTCGAATCGGCGCCCGACAGCGGCACCCGGGTGATCTGCCACCTGCCGATCGAGCAGCCGGTGGAGCCCGCACTGGATGTGACGGTGGAGGCGGCAGCGCTCGGCACCAATGGCGGCGACGCGCCGGCCGCCGAAGTTTGAACCGGTCGGGTCGCCCTCGTTTCACTTGACGCCGGGCAGCCCTTTGGTGGTCGAGTACTCCCAGTGCAACGCTTCACCCGAATGGACCAGCGGATGGATGGCGTGGGCCGCCATGGCCGCCTCGCTGAATCCAGAGAGGATCAGCTTCAGCTTGCCGGGGTAGCTGCTGATGTCGCCGACCGCGAAGATGCCGGGTTGGCTGGTCTGGCAGGTCGCGGGGTCGACGATGATATGATGGTGGTCCAGGTCCAGTCCCCAATGGGCAATCGGCCCGAGGTTCATCGAAAGGCCGAAAAAGGCGAGCAGGTGATCGGCCGGAAGACGCCGTTCCTCGCCGTCGAGGGTTCGTACCACGACGGCCTCGAGGCGCCCGTCGGCGCCTTCCAGGCCGTGAAGCTGGTAGGGCACGACGATCTCGACCTTGCCGCCGGGCCCGGCCAGGCGCTCCATCCGTGCCACGCTCTCAGGCGTCGCGCGGAACTTGGCCCGGCGGTGGATTACGTAGACCCTCTCGGCCAGCTCGGCGAGCGAGAGGGTCCAATCGACCGCCGAATCGCCGCCGCCGGCGATCGCGACGCGCTTGCCGCGGAAGGTCTCGCGCCGGCTCACCATATAGTGCACGCTTTGGCCCTCGTAGGCCTCGATGCCGGGCAGAGGCGGCCGGTTCGGCCCGAAGGCGCCGCTGCCGGCCGCGATCACGACGGCCCGGCAGTCGATACGCGCGCCGGTCGAGGTTTGCAACCGCCAGCCGTTCTCCCGGCGTGACACGGCCTCGACCCGCTGGCCGAGGTGGTAGACCGGCTCGAAGGGCGCAGCCTGACGCTGCAGCCGGGCGACCAGCTCTCCGGCCATGATCTCGGGATAGCCCGGGATGTCGTATATCGGTTTCTCCGGATAGAGCGCCACGCACTGGCCGCCGGCGGCGTCCAGTGCGTCGATCACATGGCAGCGCATCTTCAGCATGCCCAGTTCGAAGACGGCGAACAGCCCGACCGGCCCGGCACCGATGATGGCGACGTCAGTGCTGTGGATGGAGGCGGGCATGGCGACTCCGAAGGTCCGGGTGGCGCCAAGGATGGCGGCGGACCGGCCCCTTGGCAAGCCCGCGGCGCGTCTGGAGGCTGTGGTCCCTGTGACGACAGCATGTGTGGTTGCCGCAGGTCGGCATGGCCGCTAAAAGGACCGGTCATGGCCGCGCCGCAAACGTGCACGGATACCCTGCGCCTGGATCTCCCCGACCCGGCCGCCACCGCCGACTTGGCGGCGCGTCTGGCGGTCCTGGTCCGGCGTGGCGACGTGATCGCGCTGGGGGGCGACCTGGGCACCGGCAAGACGAGCTTCGCCCGCGCATTCATCAACGCCCTGCCGCGTGCCGGGGACGAGCCGGCCGACGAGGCGCCGGAGGAGGTGCCGAGCCCGACCTTCACCCTGGTACAGACCTACGGGCGCAAGCCGGCCGATGTCTGGCATTTCGACCTCTATCGGCTGCAGCGCCCGGAAGAGGCCTACGAGCTGGGCATCGAGGAGGCCTTCGCCGAGGCGATCAGCCTAATCGAATGGCCCGAACGTCTCGGCCGCCTGCTGCCGGCCGACCGGCTCGACCTCGTGCTCCGTTTCACCGACCGGTCCGAGGCGCGGCGGGCGGACTTGACCGGCCGGGGCGGCTGGGCCGAGCGCCTGGCGAAATCGGCCCTGCAAGGTTCCCATCGGGGGAAGAGACGAGGCCATGGTTGACCGCGCCGATCTGACCGCGCGGTTCCTCGCCGAGGCCGGCTGGCCGGGCGCGACGCCCCGGCCGCTCGCCGCCGACGCGTCGTTCCGGCGCTATTTCCGGCTGGTCCGCGACGGCGAGAGCGCGGTGTTGATGGACGCGCCGCCGCCGCACGAAGACGTGGCCGCCTTCCACCGGGTCCAGCGCCTGCTGCGCGACCTCGGCTTCAGCGCGCCGCGCGCGCTCCGCGTCGACGAGACGGCCGGGCTCATGCTGCTGGAAGACCTGGGCGATCGCACCTTTACGCGCGCCCTGGCCGAGGGCGCGCCCGAGGGCGCTCTCTACCGTTTGGCGGTGGACCTCTTGATCGCGCTGCACCGGACCTTCGCACCGGAGCCGGGCGGCGGTACCGAACTGCTGCCCTATGACGACACCCGTCTGCTGGACGAAGCGGCGCTCCTGACCGACTGGTACCTTCCGGCCCTGGGCCGGGCGCCGGCGCCCGCCCAACGCAAGGCCTATCTGGCCGCCTGGGGCGCGGTGCTGCCGATCGCGCGTCGGGTGCCCGATACCCTGGTGCTGCGCGACTACCACGTCGACAACCTGATGGTCGTGGATGGCCGCGACGGCGTGGCGGCCTGCGGCCTGCTCGATTTCCAGGACGCCGTCCTGGGACCGCTCAGCTACGACCTCGTGTCGCTGCTGGAGGACGTGCGGCGCGACGTCCCGGCGAAGCTCGTGGCGGAGATGCGCGAACGCTACCTGGCCGGCATGCCCGGGGTCGACCGGGCGGCCTTCGACGCCTCCTACGCGGTCCTGGGTGCCCAGCGCAACGCGAAGATCATCGGCATCTTCACGCGGCTCTGCCGGCGCGACGGCAAGCCGGAGTATCTGCGCCACATCCCGCGGACCTGGCGCCTCCTGGAGGGCGACCTGGCGCATCCGGCGCTGGACCCCGTACGGACTTGGTTCGACCGGGAGGTGCCTGGCGATGCGCGCCGCGCGCCCGACGCCGAGGGCCCGGCATGACCACGTCGAAGACGGCTCCCGAGCGTGCCATGGTCCTGGCCGCCGGCCGCGGCGAACGCATGCGGCCGCTGACCGACAAGACGCCAAAGCCCATGATCGAGGTGCGTGGCAGGGCCATGATCGACCGAGTGCTCGACCGCCTCGCGGCGGCCGGGGTGAAGAAGGCGGTGGTCAACCTGCATCACCTGGGCGACCAGATCGAACGCCACCTGGCGGCGCGCCGCGGCCCGAGTGTCGTGTTCTCGCATGAGGCCGAGCTGCTCGATACCGGCGGCGGCGTCACCAAGGCCCTGCCGGAGCTGGGCAAGCTGCCCTTCTTCGCGTTGAACGGCGACGTGGTCTGGCTGGACGGCGGTTCGCCGGCCCTGGAGCGTCTCGCCGCAGCCTGGGACGGCGCCGCCATGGACGTGCTGCTGCTGCTCCACCCCACCGCCTACGCCCATGGGTATCACGGCGCCGGCGACTTCTTCATGTCGCCCGAGGGCCAGCTCCGCCGGCGTCGTGAGCGCGAGGTGGCGCCCTTCATCTTTGCCGGGATCCAGATCCTCCACCCACGCATATTTCAGGACGTGCCCACGGGCGCCTTCTCGCTCAATCTCGTTTACGACCGGGCGGCGGAAGCCGGGCGCCTTTGGGGTCTGCGCCACGACGGCGAATGGTTCCACGTCGGCACGCCGGAGGCGCTGGGCGAAGTCGAGAACGCCCTGCACCACATGACACTGGGCGCGGTCCAGAGGTGAGCGAGGCCGCGCCCAGGATCGTCAACATTTCGCCCGGCGTATCCTTCGTCGACGCCCTGGCACGGGGCCTGCTGTCGCGCTGGGACGGCGATCCGCTGGAATTGTCCCGCGCTACGGTGCTGCTGCCGACCCGGCGTGCCTGCCGAGCGCTCGGCGAAGCCTTTCTGCGAGCCTCTGGAGGGCGGCCGCTGCTGCTGCCCCGGCTCGTACCGCTGGGCGACCTCGATGCCGAGGAACTTCAGCTGACCGGTGACGAAGGGGCCCTGAGCGACTCGCTCGGGACCGATCTGCCGCCGGCTATGCCGCCTCTCAGGCGCCAACTCCTGTTGGCCCGGCTGATTCTCGCCTGGTCCCGCGCCGAGGCGGGGGTCGCCGGCGGCCCGGTGCCCGGCGAGGACCAGGCCGCCCGCCTGGCCGAGGAGCTGGCCCGGCTGCTCGATCAGGTCGAGACCGAGGGCCTGGACTTCGAGCGTCTTGCGGCCCTGGTACCCGAGGACTATGCGGAACATTGGCAGACCACCCTTCGCTTCCTGAGCATCCTGAGCGAGCGCTGGCCGGAGGTGCAGGCAGAGGAGGGTTGTATCGGTCCGGCCGAGCGGCGGCGCCGGCTGCTCGAAGCCCAGGCCGAGGCGTGGCGGCGAAGGCCGCCCGCCGACCCGGTGATCGTGGCCGGTTCGACCGGCAGCATACCGGCGGCGGCGGCATTGATCGCCGTCGTGGCGCGACAGCCTCGAGGCCAGGTCGTTCTACCCGGTCTCGACCGGACGGCAGATGAGGAGACCTGGGCGGAAATACGCGACGACCCGTCCCATCCGCAGCACGGTTTGGCAGCTCTCTTGGAGCGGCTGGAGGTACCGCGCGAGGCCGTCGCCGAGTGGCCGGATACAGGTCTTGCGGCGACATCCGCCGGCCGCACCGGGTTCGTCAACTTGGCGCTGCGGCCGGCCGAACAGACCTCCGAATGGCGTGCCATGGCGGACGCGCCGGGCCGGGCCGGCCTGGAGGAAGTCCTGGCCGGTGTGAAGCGAGTCGATTGTTCTGGACCCGGCGAAGAGGCGACGGTGATTGCACTCCTGTTGCGGCAAACTCTCGCGGTCCCGGGGCGTCGGGCCAACCTGGTCACCCCGGACCGCGGCCTCGCCCGGCGTGTCGCTGCGGAGCTGCACCGCTGGGACGTC
The DNA here is from genome assembly GCA_029859805.1 of Rhodospirillales bacterium. Taxonomy (GTDB): domain Bacteria; phylum Pseudomonadota; class Alphaproteobacteria; order Kiloniellales; family JAKSDN01; genus CAMYKD01. The sequence continues at coordinate 27,076 of JAOUCL010000015.1, forward strand.
GAGGTCGACGACTCCGCCGGCACGCCGCTGGGCGAGACGCCGCCCGGCACCTTTCTCAGACTGACCGCCGACATGATCGCGGCGCGTCTGGCGCCCCTGCCGCTGCTCGCCGCGTTGAAGCACCCCTTGGCCGCGGGCGGGCTGTCGCAAGGCGCCTTCCGGGCCAAGGTCAGGGCGCTCGAGCGCGCCGCGCTGCGCGGCCCCCGGCCGGCGCCGGGCTTTGCCGGCCTGATCGAGGGCCTGCAGGCAGAGGAGGCGGAGCGGGAGCTGGCCGCCTGGCTCGCGGCGCTTGCCGAGGCGGCGGCGCCCTTCGTCCAAGCGCTGGCCCGGCCCCAGGCCGGATTGGCCGAGCTGCTCGATGCCCATGTCGCCTTCACCGAGGCTTTGGCGGCCAGCGATACCTCGGCCGGCGCCGAACGGCTCTGGGCGCAGGAGGCCGGCGAAGCGGCCGCCGGTTTCGTCGCCGACCTGCGCGAGGCGGCGGACGGCGCGCCGGCCTTCGGCGGCGAGCGCTACCCGGCCCTGCTCGACAGCCTGATGGCCGGCCAGGTCGTGCGCCCGCGCTGTGGCAGCCATCCCCGCCTCGCCATCCTGGGCCCCTTGGAGGCGCGTCTCCAGCACGCTGATCTGGTCGTGCTCGCCGGCCTGAACGAGGGGACCTGGCCGGCCGAGGTCGACCCCGGTCCCTGGCTCAGCCGGCCCATGCGGGCCCGCTTCGGTCTGCCCGCCCCGGAACGGCGGATCGGCCTGGCGGCGCACGACTTCGCCCAGGCCTTTTCGGCGCCCGAGGTGTTCCTGACCCGCGCGACCCGGGTCGGCGGCACGCCCAGCGTGCCGTCGCGCTGGCTGCTCCGGATCGACGCCCTGCTGGCGGCGCTCGACCTGCCGGCCATCCAGGAAGAGCCCTGGTGGCGCGGCTGGGCCGCGGCGCTCGACCGGCCCGCCGAAGTTCGGCCGGCGCCGCCGCCCGAACCGCGGCCGCCCGTCGCCGCGCGGCCGCGCCGCCTTTCCGTGACCCAGGTCGAGACCTGGATGCGCGACCCCTACGCGCTCTACGCCCGCAAGGTGCTCGGACTGGAGCCGCTCGACCCGATCGATGCCGATCCGGGCGCCGCCGACCGGGGCACCCTGATCCACAAGGCGCTCGAGCGGTTCCTGAAGGCCTATCCGGAGTCTCTGCCCGAGGATCCGGCCGCCGCCCTGCTCGCCGAGGGGGAGGCGGTCTTCGAGGCGATCCGGGCCAAGCCCGGCGTCTGGGCCTTCTGGTGGCCGCGCTTCCGGCGCATCGCCAGCTGGTTCGCCGAGGCCGAGCAGGCCCGCCGCAGTGGGACCGTCCGCGCCTGGGGCGAGCTGCGGGGCCGACTCGAGCTGGCCGGGCCGGCCGGGCCCTTCTTGCTGAGCGCCACGGCGGACCGAATCGACCTCCGGCGCGACGGCGCGACCGCCATACTCGACTACAAGACCGGCGGCCTGCCGGGCCAGAAGGACATCGAGCTGGGCTTCGCGCCGCAGCTGCCGCTTGAGGCGGCGATCGCCGCCGCGGGAGGCTTCGGTCCCGACGTGCCGGCAGTGGTGCCGGCCAGCCTGGAATTCTGGCGCTTGACCGGGGGCGAGCCGCCCGGCGAGGCCAAGGCGGTCAAGGGCGACCCCGGCGACCTGGCCAACCGGGCCCTGGACGGGTTGCACCGGCTGGTCGCCCTGTTCGACGATGTCGCGACGCCCTACGCCGCGCTGCCGCGGCCCGACCGGACACCGCGCTACAACGACTATCTGCACCTGGCGCGGGTCAAGGAGTGGTCGGCCGGCGGGTCGGGGGAGGGGGACCAGTGAGTCCCGCCGCCCAGCGCCGCGAGAAGACGGGCAAGGCCGCTGCTGCCCAGCGACGCGCGGCCGAACCGGAGACCTCGGTCTGGGTCGCGGCCTCGGCCGGCACCGGCAAGACCAAGGTGCTGACCGACCGGGTGCTCAGCCTCATGTTGCACGGCAGCGAGCCGGCGCGGATCCTTTGCCTAACCTTCACCAAGGCGGCGGCGGCCGAAATGGCCAACCGCCTGGCCGCACGGCTGGCCAAGTGGACGGCCTTGACCGACAAATCGCTTGCCGAGGAGCTCGAAGGGCTGCTCGGCCGGGCGCCCGACGAGTCCACGCTGGCCACGGCCCGCCGCCTTTTCGCCCGGGTGCTGGACGCGCCCGGAGGCATCAAGATTCAAACCCTGCACGCGTTCTGTCAATCGCTGCTGGGGCGATTCCCTCTGGAGGCGGGAGTGCCGGCGCACTTCCAGGTGCTCGATGAGCGCTCGGCGGCCGAGATGCTGACGGCGGCGCGGGAGGAAATGCTGGTCGCGGCCCGGCTGCCGGAGGGCGGCCCGCTGGCCGACGCCATCGCCGTGGTCACGGCCCATATCCACGAGCAGGGTTTCACCGAGCTGATGGCCGAACTGATCAAGGAGCGGGCCCGCCTGGCCCGGTTGATCCAGGACCATGGCGGCATCGCGGGGGTCATCGCGGCGCTCTGCCGCGTGCTGGAGGTCGGCGAGGCGGACAGCGTGGCGACTCTGCTGGCCGAGGCTTCGGCTGACCAGGCCTTCGACCACATGGGCCTGCGCCTTGCCGCGGAGGCCATGGCCGGAGGCTCCAAGACCGACCGCGCCCATGGCGCCGTGATCGCAGACTGGCTCGCGGCCTCGCCGGCGGACCGGGCCGCGAGCTTTCAGGAGTACCTCTCGGCCTTCTTCACCAAAGGCGGCGAGGGCGAAGTTTACAAGGCGCTGATCCACAAGGAAGCGCTGGCCGCGCTGCCGGGGGCCGAGGAAATCCTGGCCGGCGAGGCCGCGCGGCTCGAGCGGCTGCGCACCAGGCTACACGCCGTTACCGTGGCCGAGGCGACGGCCGCATTGCTGCATCTGGGCGATGCCATCCTCGGGGCCTACCTGCGCCACAAGCGGGCCCGGGGGTTGTTGGATTACGACGACCTGATCCTGGAAACCCGGAACCTACTGGCGCGGCCGGGTGTGGCGGCCTGGGTCTTGTACAAGCTGGACGGCGGGGTAGATCACATCCTGATCGACGAGGCCCAGGACACCAACCCGGAACAGTGGCAGGTGGTCCAGGCCATATCGGCGGAGTTCTTCGCCGGCGAGGGCGCGCGGGACGAGGTCCGCACGGTCTTCGCGGTCGGCGACGCCAAGCAGTCGATCTTCAGTTTCCAGCGCGCCGACCCGGCGGCCTTCGCCGGGATGCGCGCGCATTTCGCCCGCCGGGCGGGCGAGGTCGGGCGGCGCTGGGACAAGGTCGATCTGGAGGTCTCGTTCCGCTCGACGGCGGCGGTGCTTCAGGCGGTCGACCAAGTCTTTGCCGCTCCGGAGGTCCGGGACGGCGTCCTGTTCGGCGAGGCGGGGCTCAGCCACGACCCGGTGCGCGTCGGCCAGGCCGGGCAGGTCGAGCTGTGGCCCGCGGCCGAGCCCCAAGAAAGGGACGAGCCCGAGCCCTGGGAGCCGCCCCAGGCGCGGCGTGGCGCAGCTGCCCCGCGCACGCGGCTGGCCAGGCTTATCGCCCGGCGGATCTGGCGCTGGACCCGGGCCGAGGAGGGCGCCCATGACCCCGAGGCCTGGCTCGCCTCCAAGGGCCGGCGGCTCCGGCCCGGGGACATCCTGGTGCTGGTGCGCCGGCGCAACGACTTCGTCGAGGAGCTGGTGCGCGAGCTGAAGCAGCACGACGTGCCGGTCGCCGGGGTCGATCGTATGGTTTTGACCGAGCAGCTCGCGGTCATGGACCTGGTCGCGCTCGGGCGGAGCCTGCTGTTGCCCGAAGACGACCTGACCCTTGCCACGGTGCTCAAGGGGCCGCTGATCGGCCTCACCGAGGAGCAGCTGTTCGACCTGGCATATGACCGTTCCGGCGGCCTCTGGGCCGAGTTGGCGCGACGGGCCGAGCGCGACGGGGCGCTCCGGGCGGCCTACGGTATCTTGACGGCGCTGCAGGCCCGCGCCGACTATGTCCGCCCCTACGAGCTCTATGGCGAACTGCTCGGCCGCGGGCGGGGGCGGGACAAGCTGCTGGCTCGGCTCGGTCCGGAGGCCGCCGATCCGATCGAGGAGTTCCTCTCCCTGGCGCTCGCCTTCGAGCGTGAGCAGGTGCCGTCCCTGGAAGGCTTCCTGCACTGGCTCGAGGCTGGGGCCCAGGCGGTGAAGCGCGACATGGAGCACGGCGGCGACACGGTCCGGGTCATGACCGTGCATGGCGCCAAAGGCCTCCAGGCCCCGGTGGTCTTCCTCCCCGACACCCTGCAGGTGCCGCAGGCCGGCCGCGGCCTCCTGTGGCTGGAGCACGCGGGCGGTCTCGCCTTGTGGCCGGTCCGCAAGAGCTATGACGGTGCAGCCGCCGAACGGGCCCGCGCCGCCGCGGCCGAGGCCCAGGACCAGGAATACCGCCGCCTGCTCTATGTCGCCATGACCCGCGCCGAGGACAGGCTCTACGTCTGCGGCTGGAACACCCGATCCAAGGCGCCGCAAGCCTGCTGGTATCGTTTGATCGAGGCGGCCCTGCCGGCCGTTGCGGAAGAGGTCCGTTTCGACTTCACCGGCGAGATCGACGGCGGCTGGGCCGGTCCGGGCCTGCGGCTCGTCACGGCGCAGGCGGCCGAGCCCGAGGAGGCGCCGGAGGCCGCGATCGAACCCGGGCCGCCGGCAGGGCTGCCGCCCTGGGCGCACGAGGCCGCGCCGCCGGAGCCGGCCCCGCCGCGCCCGCTCGCACCGTCGCGCCCTGCGATGGACGAGCCGCCGGTGCGGTCGCCGCTCGGCTCCGACGACGGCCTGCGATTTCGCCGCGGGCGGATCGTCCACCGCCTCCTGCAGAGCCTGCCCGATTTGCCGGCCGCGCGGCGTCCCGAGGCCGCAGGGCGATTCCTGGCCGGACCGGTCCACGCGCTGACCGCGGCGCAACAGGCGGAGATCCTGGCCGAGACCTTGGCGGCGCTCGACCACCCGGACTTCGCCGGGCTGTTCGGGCCGCACAGCCGCGCCGAGGTGCCAATCGTCGGCATGATCGAAGGCGCCCGGGGCGTCGAGGTGGTTTCCGGCCAGATCGACCGGCTCGTGGTGACCGACAAGGCGGTCCTAGTCGTGGACTACAAGACCAACCGCCCCGCGCCCCGGACCGAGGCTGAGGTGCCCGCGCTCTATCTGAGACAAATGGCCGCCTATCGCGCTGTCTTGTCGGGCATATACCCGGACCGGCCGATCGAGAGTTTTCTATTGTGGACGGAGGGTCCGCGAATCATGCACGTCAGCGATGCCTTGCTTGCAGGCCACGGCCCTTGACGATGTGCGGGGGTGCCCCCTAAATGAGTCCGTGTTAAGTTTCGAGTCCCGGCCCCCCGGCCGGTCCCCCGACAACCGCCACAGGGATAGCTGCATGACTACCACCAGAACCAGTGACGAGAGCTTCGATAACGATGTACTGAAGGCCGACGGTCCCGTGCTGGTCGACTTCTGGGCCGAATGGTGCGGTCCCTGCAAGATTATCGCCCCGGCGCTCGAGGAGATCGCCGAAGAGATGAACGGCCGGGTGACGGTCGCCAAGATGAACATCGACGAAAATCCCGCGACTCCGCAGAAATACGGTGTGCGAGGCATTCCGACGCTGATGCTGTTCAAGGACGGCGCGGTCGCCGCCACCAAGGTCGGGGCCCTGCCCAAGACCCAGCTCGCCGAATGGGTCGAGTCGGTGATCTGACCCGGCGGCGCAAGCAAAGCCATAGAGAGATAAAGCCCCGCCTGTCCTCAGGCGGGGTTTTTCGTGGAGCCGTTCGTTCAAACGTTGTCCGCGAGCACCCGTCCGGCGAGGTACAGCGAGCCGCAGATCAACACGCGCCCCGGCCTGTCCGTCCGGGCGACGATTTGCTCCAGTGCTTCGGCGATGTCACGGACGGGGCTGGCCGCAAAGCCGGCGGCCCTGGCCTCGTCCGAGGCCGCCTCGGCCGAGAGCGAGTTCGGCTCGCCGGGGATGGCGACGGCGTGAAGCGATTGAGCCAGTGGCGCGAGCGGTTTCAAGAAGTCTCTGGCTGCCTTGGAGTTCATCATCCCGAAGATCAGGTGGAGCGTCTGCTCGCGCCGGCGGCCGAGTTCCCTTGCCAGCGCTAAACCGGCAGCGGCGTTGTGCCCGCCGTCAAGCCACAGCTCCCAGCCGTCCGGTAGAAGGGCCGGGAGCGGCCCCTGCTTCAAGGTCTGCAAGCGGCCGGGCCAATGGGCTTCGGACAGGCCTCGGTCGAGCGCCCTGTCGTCCAACCCAAAACCCTCGAGCCGACCGGCCGCGGCGAGAGCCATGGCGGCATTTTCGACCTGATGGCCCCCCAAGAGGGCCGGCCGGGCGAAGTCCCGGCGCGTGCCGCCTTCGACAAACATGAACCCGCGGTCGTTCGGCTCGAACCGCCAGTCCGGTCCGGCGCGGGACAAAGGAGCGCAGACCGCGGCCGCCTGCGACTCGATGACCGCGAGCGCTTCGGCGGTCTGCGGGCCGATCACCGCCGGCACGCCCCGCTTCAGGATGCCGGCTTTCTCGGCGGCGATCGCTTCCAGGGTGTCGCCCAAGAACTGGACGTGATCGATGGAGACCGGCGTGATCACGGATAGCCGCGGCCGCTCGACGACGTTGGTGGCGTCCAGCCGGCCGCCCAGTCCAGTCTCGAGCAGCAGGATGTCGGCCGGGTGGCGGGTGAAAGCAAGGAAGGCCGCGGCCGTCGTGATCTCGAAGAAGGTGATCGGCGATGGGCCGTTCGCGGTCTCGCACTCCTCCAGGAGATCGACCAGCTCGGGCTCCTCGATCAAGGTGCCGTTCAAACGGATGCGCTCGTGGAAGCGCGTCAGATGGGGCGAGGTATAGACGTGCACCCGCTGGCCGGCGGCCTCCAGCATGGCACGCAGATAAGCGATCACGGACCCCTTCCCGTTGGTGCCCGCGACATGCACGACCGGCGGCAGCTTGCGTTCGGGATTGCCCAGGCGCTGGAGCAGGCGCTCGATCCGCCCGAGCGACAGGTCGATGACCTTGGGGTGCAGCCGGGTGAGGCGGTCTAGGACCGCGTCACTCGGTCTCGGCGTCGTCCCCGGGATCCGGGTGGTGGCCGCTGGTGGGCTTGTCATAGGGTATTTCGATATCGACCGCGTTGAGGGACACCACCTCGGCCGTGGGAGTCTTGTCGCGCAGCAGGGATAGGACTCGGATCAGGGTCTCGCGCAGCTCGCCCCGCTCGACCACCATGTCGACCATGCCGTGCTCCAGCAGGTACTCGGCGCGCTGGAAGCCGTCGGGCAGCGTCTCGCGAATGGTCTCCTCGATGACCCGGGCACCGGCAAAACCGATGACCGCACCCGGCTCGGCGACTGCGATATCGCCCAGCATGGCGAAGGAAGCGGAAACTCCGCCGGTCGTGGGGTCGGTCAGCAGCACAATGTAGGGCAGGCCGGCTTCCTTGACCATTTCGACGGCGATGACGCTGCGCGGCATCTGCATGAGGGACAGGATCCCCTCCTGCATGCGCGCGCCGCCGGAAGACGGCACGACGATCAGGGGCGCCGCCTGTTCGACCGCGAGGCGCGCCGCCGCCAGGATGCCCTCGCCGACCGCAACCCCCATTGAGCCGCCCATGAAGGAGAAATTGAAGGCCGCGACAACGGTCGGATAGCCGCCCATATCGCCGTGAGCGATGACGATGGCGTCCTGCTCGCCGGTCTTGGAGAGGGCCTCGCGCAGGCGTTCGGAATAGCGCTTGCGGTCGCGGAACTTGAGTGGGTCGTGCGCGATGGCGGGCAGCTCGGCCCGGCTGTACTTGCCGTCGTCGAACAGCATGGCAAGGCGCGCCTTGGCTCCAATCCGCATGTGATAGGCGCAGTGCGGGCAGACCCGCAGAGCACTTTCCAGCTCGCGATGGAAGACCATCTGCCCGCAGTCCGGGCACTTCTCCCAGAGGTTATCCGGGACCTCGGTCTTCTTTACCAGGGCCCGTATTTTCGGGCGAACGTAGTTTGAGATCCAGTTCATGGGTTCCTGTCCGAAGACGGGTTCAAGCCGACCCGCCCCTGACACCCTCGGCCAGGGCGCCAACCGATTTGAGCACCGTCTCCACCAGTTCGGGCTTGGCCCGGCCTTCGGCGTCCAGATGACTCCTCACCTGCTCGACCAACGCGGAGCCGACCACGGCCGCCTCGGCCACTGCGGTGACCTCGGCGGCCTGGCCGGGCGTCTTGATGCCGAAACCGACGGCGATCGGCAGGTCGGTGTGCCGCTTGAGGCGTTCGACTGCGCTGCGCACGTCTACACCGGCCGCGGAGCGCGTGCCCGTGATGCCCATGATCGATACGTAATAAACGAAGCCGCTGGTATTCGCCAGAACCTTTGGCAAGCGCGCATCGTCGGTGGTCGGTGTCGCCAGGCGAATGAAGTTGACGCCCGCGGCCAGCGCCGGCAGGCAGAGTTCCCGATCCTCCTCGGGCGGCAGGTCGACCACGATGAGCCCGTCGACCCCGGCACCCTTGGCGTCGGCGAGGAATCGCTCGACGCCGTAACTGTAAATCGGATTGTAGTAGCCCATCAGGATGACCGGCGTATCCGCCTCGCTGTCACGAAAGGCCCGCACCATATCCAGGATCTCGGCCAGCTTGATGCCCGCCTTGAGCGCCCGCTGGCTCGAGGCCTGGATCGCCGGGCCGTCGGCCATGGGATCCGTGAAGGGCATGCCGAGCTCGATCAGGTCAGCGCCTGCGGCCGGCAGACCCCGGAGGATCCGCGACGAGGTCTCGCGGTCCGGATCGCCGGCGGTGAGGAAGGTGACGAGCCCGCCGCGCCCAGCCTCCTTCAACGCCTGGAAGCGTTCGCGGATACGCCCGGAATCTGGCGCTGTCCCGCCGTCCGCCGTCCTGGGCGCCGGAACGCTCACAGCGTTACTCCGAGAGCGTCGGCGACGGTGAAGACATCCTTGTCGCCGCGGCCACACATGTTCATGACCATGATATGGTCCCTGGGCAGCTCGGGCGCGATCCTGCTGACATGGGCCAGCGCATGGGACGGTTCGAGCGCCGGGATGATGCCTTCCATTCGTGAACAAAGTTGAAACGCCTCGAGCGCCTCGGCGTCGGTTGCCGAGACATATTCGACCCGCCCGACGTCGTGCAGCCAGGAATGCTCCGGCCCGATGCCGGGGTAGTCCAGGCCGGCGGATATCGAATGGGCCTCGAGGATCTGGCCGTCGTCGTCCTGCAGCAGGTAGGTGCGGTTGCCGTGCAGCACGCCCGGCCGCCCGCCGGTCAGCGAGGCGGCATGCGCTCCGGTCTCGACGCCGTGGCCCGCAGCTTCGACGCCGATGATGCGCACGTCCTGCTCGTCCAGGAAGGGGTGGAACAGGCCGAGCGCGTTGGAGCCGCCGCCGATGCAGGCGACAAGGCTGTCCGGCAGCCGGCCCTCGGCCTCGAGGATCTGCTCGCGGGTCTCGCGGCCGATCACCGACTGGAAGTCGCGCACCATCGCCGGATAGGGGTGCGGACCAGCCACCGTGCCGATGATGTAGAAGGTGCTCTCGACGTTGGCGACCCAGTCGCGCAGCGCCTCGTTCATGGCGTCCTTCAGCGTGCGCGAACCGCTCGAGACCGGCCGCACCTCGGCGCCCAGCAGCTTCATTCGG
>JAOUCL010000127.1 GCA_029859805.1 Rhodospirillales bacterium
CTGGGCTCTTAGAAGAGACCGACTTCCGGGGCAATGAGGGACGTCATGACGCAAGGTGATGATCGCGGCCGGCTGCCGGGCCTCTTCGAGTTGGCCACCTCGGACGGGGTCCTGAAGCGTTCGCTGTTGACCTCCCTGGTCGTCGGCACGGTCCTCAGCGCGATCAACCAAGGCGACGTCGTTCTGGCCGGCGAGGCGCCGAACCTCGTCAAGATAGGCTTGAACTACCTCGTGCCGTTCTGCGTGGTCACCTATGGCTGCGTCTCGGCCAGGCGTGCCGCCTTGCGCCGATAGATCGAGGCCTCCGGCACGGCGGCCCGCGCGACGATCCCGGGCCGTGACCCGCGCGGCGCGGCGTGGCAAGCTTCGCGTCCGGTCTAACGGTTGCAGGGGAAGGGGAAGATGCCGGGCGCCGATCTCTTGAGCGGGCTGCGCGTGCTCGACTTCTCGCGGGTCATGGCGGGCCCGTTCTGCACGGCGCTGCTTGCCGACCTGGGCGCCGAGGTCATCAAGGTCGAGCCGCCGGGCGGCGACGACTACCGGCACATCGGCCCCTTCAAGGAGGGCGAGAGCGCGCTGTTCCTGCTGATGAACCGCGGCAAGAAGAGCCTGACGCTCAACCTGAAGTCGGCGCGCGGCGCGGCCCTGGCTCAAGGACTCGCCGAGAAGAGCGACGTGGTGGTGGAGAACTTCAAGCCCGGCGTGGCCGGCCGGCTCGGCGTCGATCACAAGACCCTGCGCGCGATCAACCCCCGTCTAATCTACGCCAGCATCTCGGGCTTCGGCCAGAGCGGCCCCTTGGCCGACCGGCCGGCCTACGACATCATCGCCCAGGCGATGGCCGGCCTGATGAGCGTCACCGGGGACGCCGACGGGCCGCCGACGCGGGCCGGCGAGTCCATGGCGGACCTCTCCGGCGGCCTCTATGCCGCCTGGGCGATCATGGCGGCGCTCTTCGCCCGCGAGCGCAGCGGCCAGGGCCGGCGGATCGACGTCGCCATGTTCGACTCGATCTTCTCGCTGCTGCCCACGGCGCTGGCCCAGTATCTCTACGCCGGCACGACCCCGGGGCGGACCGGCAACCGGCATCCGCTCTCTTCCCCCTTCGGGAGCTTCCGCGCGGCCGACGGAGAGGTGATCATCGCGGTCGCCAACAACGGGCTTTTCGCCCGCCTGGCGGAGGCGATGGGCGCGCCCGACTTGGTCCGCGACCCGCGCTTCGCCAGCGACGAGCTGCGCACCCGCCACGAGCCGGCGCTGCGCGCGGCGATCGAGGCCTGGAGCGGCCGTCTAACGGTTGCCGAGGTTGTCGAAATATTGGAAGGGCAGGGGGTGCCCGCCTCGCCGATCTGGACCGTCGAGCAGGCCGCCGGGAGCGCCCAGGTCGCGTTTCGCAAGCTGCTGGCGACGGCGGAACATCCGAACCTCGGCGAGATCCCGCTGATCGAGCAGCCGGTGCATTTTTCCGACGTACCGCGGGGGCGGCACGCGCCGCCGCCTCTGCTCGGCGAGCACAGCGAGGCCGTGCTGGGCGAGCTTCTCGGCATCGGCCGAGCGGAGGTCGAGGCGCTGCGGCGGGACGGCGCGGTTTGACCGGGGAGGGTGCTATGGATCCTGAATTCACCGAGGACGAGGTCCTGCTGAAAGAGACGGTCCGCCGCTTCGCCCAGGAGGTGCTCGCGCCGAGGGCGGCCGCGCTCGACGAGACGGCGGCCTTTCCCGCCGAGCATCTGCCCAAGCTCGCCGAGCTGGGGATCATGGGCATGAACCTGCCGGAGCGCTGGGGCGGTCCGGGCATCTCTGCGCCGGCCCTGATGCTGGCCGTCGAGCAGATCGCCGGGGCCTGCGCCGCGACCGCCTCGATGGTGACCGCGCATTTTCTGGCGAGCGACGCCATACTGCTGGGCGGCGAGGACGGCCTACGGCAGCGCTATCTGCCCGCGGCCGCCGCCGGCGATACGCTGGGCGCCTTCGCGCTGACCGAGCCGGGCGCCGGCTCGAACCCGGCCGACATGCGCACGACCGCCCGGCGGGAGGGCGCCGGCTATCGGCTCGAGGGGGTGAAGCACTTCATCTCGAACGGCGGCGTGGCGGACTTCGTCGTCGTCTTCGCCGTCAGCGACCCGGCGGCCGGTCCCCGTGGCATCAGCGCCTTCGTGGTGGACCGGGGAACGAACGGCTTCGCCGCCGGTCCGCCGCAACCCACGATGGGCCTGCGCGCCGGCCAGGTCTTCGAGCTCTCGTTCGACTGCGTCGTGCCGGAGGAGAACCGCATCGGTCCCGAGGGCAGCGGGTTCAAGACGGCGCTGCGCGTGCTCGACAACGGCCGCGTCGAGGTGGCGGCGATGTGCCTCGGCATCGCCCAAGCGGCCTTCGACGCGGCGCTCGCCTGGGCGAAGCAGCGCGAGGTGTCGAATCGGCCGCTGGCCGAGTATCAGGGCATCCAGTGGATGCTCGCCGACATGGCGACCCGGCTGGACGCGGCCCGCCTGCTCGCGCTGCGCGCCGCGCGGTTGCGCCAGGCCGGCGTGCGCTTCACCAAGGAGGCCGCCATGGCCAAGCTGTTCGCCTCGGAGATGGCCGGCATGGTGAGCGACCTGGCGCTGCAGGTCCACGGCGGCTATGGCTATTGCCGCGACCTTCCGCTTGAACGCTACCTGCGCGACGTGCGTATCATGCGTATCTACGAGGGCGCCTCGGAGGTCCAGCGCAACATCATCGCCCGGGCGCTGCTGTCAGGTTCGTGAGGCCCGGGACTTTAGGAGGGTATCGATGGCCGGTTCGGGGAAGCGACGGCTCAAGGCGCTGCTGATCGCGCCGCCGGTGGCGATCGGCATTGCCGTGCTGGCCTGGCAGCTCTCCCAACGGCAGCTTCCGGAACAGGCCGAGCCAATGGAAGTCGCCAAGCCGGTGCGCGTCATCGAGGTGGCGCCGGCCGACTTCGTGCCGCGAGCGCTCGGCTATGGCTTCGTCCAGCCGGGCACCGTCTGGGAGGCGGTCGCCCAGGTCTCCGGCAAGGTCGTCTATCGGCACCCGGATCTCGAACGCGGACGTCTGCTCGAGGCCGGTAGCGAGCTTCTGCGAATCGACCCGGCGAATTACGAGCTGGCCGTCGCGCGCATCGAGGCCAGCGTGGAGGCCGTCCGGGCCGAGCTGGAGGAGCTGGACGTGCGCCGCGCCAACACCGAAAGCTCGCTCGAGATCGCCCGCCGCACCCTGACGCTCGCCGAGCAGGATCTGGCGCGCAAGCGCAAGCTCCTGGCCAAGAAGAACATCAGCCAAACGACGGTCGACGAGACCGAGAGCGCCGTGTTGAACGAGCGCCGGCAGATCCAGGATCTGCAGAACCAACTGAACCTGCTGCCGGCCGGACAGCGGGTGCTCAAGGCCAACCTCGTGCTCAACCAGGCGCAACTGGATGAAGCGCGACTGGATCTGGAGCGCACCGTCATCCGGTTGCCGTTCGAGGCGCGCATCGCCGAGGTGCTGGCCGAGGCGACCCAGTTCGTGAGCGCCGGCCAGAAGCTGGGCGTGGCGGACTCGATCGACGTGGCCGAGGTCACGGCGCAGATCGCGCTCAATCACATGCGGCCCCTCGTGCCCACGGGTCTAGACCTGTCGTCGCTGAGCGTCGAGGAAATCTCGGACTTGCCGCGAAAGTGGGGCTTCTCGGCCGAGGTGCGGCTGGTCGCCGGCGATTTCGCGGCCTCCTGGGAGGCCCGCTTCGACCGTATCAGCGACATGGTCGATCCGCAGACCCGCACACTCGGTGTCGTGGTAGCGGTCGACGAGCCCTACCGCAGTGCAATTCCGGGTCAGCGGCCGCCATTGACCAAGAACATGTATGTCGAGGTCGAGGTGCGGGGCGCCTCCCAGGCGAACCGGATCGCCGTACCGCGGGTCGCCCTGCATCGCGGCGCGGACGGCGGCGACCTCGTCTACCTCGCGGGCCCCGACGATCGTCTCGCGTTTCGGCCGGTCACCCTAGGTCCGGTGCAGAGCGACTTCGTGATCGTGGAGCAGGGGCTGGAGGGGGGCGAGCGGGTCGTGGTGTCCGACCTGATCCCGGCGATCGAGGGCATGCTGCTCGCCCCCAGGATGGACGAGGGCCTGGCCGGGCGTCTGGCGGCGCAGGCCGGCGGGGCCGGAGGGCTTAGATGATCCGCTTCTTCGCCGGTCATCCGACCGCCGCCAATCTCCTCATGGGCCTGCTGCTGATTTCCGGGGTGATGGCGCTGCCGATGCTGAAGCGCGAGACCTTCCCGGATTTTGCGAGCGATGCGGTTCGGGTCAACGTCGTTTACCCCGGCGCCAGCGCCGAGACGGTCGAAGAGGCCCTCTGTCAGCGCATCGAGGACGCGGTCGAGGGCCTGACCGACCTGGAAGAGGTGCGCTGCGACGCGCGCGAAAGCCTGGCCAGCGCCACGATCGAGATGCACGAGGACGGCAACCTGAACCGCTTCCTCGCCGACGTGAAGACCGAGATCGACGCGATCGCCGACTTCCCCGACCTGACCGAGGACCCGACCATCAGCGAGCTCAACCGGACCGACATCGTGGTTTCGGTCGCGATGACCGGTCCCATGGCCGAGCCCGACCTGAAGGTCTATGCCGAGGCGGTGAAGGACCGTCTGATCCGCCTCCCGGGGATCAGCCAAGTCGTGCTCCTGGGATTCTCGACGCGGCAGATCCGTATCGAGCCGGACCTAGTCAAGCTGCGCCAGTACGGCCTCAGCGTCGCCGCGATCGCCGAGACGGTCGGGCGCCAGAGCCTGGACCTGCCCTCGGGCAGTGTCGAGACAGGCGAGCGCGACGTCTTGATCCGCTTCGCCGACGAGCGGCGCAGCCCGCGGGCCTTCGAGGACCTGGTGATCCTGGGCGGCGCGACCGGCGCCGAGCTGCGGCTCGGGCAGATCGCGCGCATCACCGACCGCTTCGAGCTGGACGAGGAGCGCACGCTGTTCAACGGCCGCCGGGCCGCGCTGCTCCAGGTCGAGAAGACGAAGGCGCAGGACACCTTGACCGTGATGGACTCCGTCGAGGCCTTCGTGGCCGAGGAACAAGGGCGCGCCCCGCCGGGCGTGGCCTTCGCGCTCACCCGGGACATCGCGTCCATCGTCCGGGACCGCCTGAACATGCTGGTCCGCAACGGCCTGCAGGGCTTGTTCCTGGTGTTCCTGGCGCTGTGGCTGTTCTTCTCCTTCCGGTTCTCGTTCTGGGTCGCCATGGGCCTGCCGGCCTCGTTCCTCGGCACGCTCTTCGTCATGACCCTGATCGGCTATTCGATCAACATGCTGACCATGGTCGCGCTGCTGATCGCCATCGGCCTGATGATGGACGACGCCATCGTGATCGCCGAGAACATCGCCCGCCATCTGCGCCTCGGCAAGACGCCGCTCGAGGCCGCGGTCGCCGGCACCCGGGAGGTCGCTCCCGGCGTGGTGTCTTCCTTCGCTACCTCGGTCTGCGTGTTCGTGCCCTTGGCCTTCCTCGCCGGCGACATGGGCAAGGTGCTCAAGGTGGTGCCGGTCATCCTGATCATCACCCTTTCGGTCAGCCTGATCGAGGCCTTCCTGATCCTGCCGAACCACATGGCCCATGCGCTGACCCGCCGGCGCGAGCGCCCCTTCCGCGGGCGCTTCGAGGCGGCCTTCGAGCGCTTGCGGGAAGACCGGCTGGGCCGGCTGGTCGACCTGGCGGTCGCCTGGCGCTACCTGACCCTCGGCCTGGTCGTGATGGTCTTTCTGGTCTCGCTCAGCATGGTGGCCGGCGGCGTGCTCAAGTTCCGCGCCTTTCCGGAGCTGGACGGCGACGTGGTGGAGGCGCGCCTGCTGTTGCCCCAGGGCACGCCGCTGGCGCGCACCGAAGCGGCGGTCGAGCAGCTCACGACGGCCCTGGCGCGGGTCGACGCCGCCTTCGCGCCGCGCCAGCCCGAGGGCCGGACCCTGGTCCGCAACGTGATGGTCCGCTTCAACACCAACGCAGACGCCTTCGAGACCGGGGCGCATCTGGCCACAGTGACCGCCGACCTGCTGTCGGCGCAGATCCGCGACGCCCGGCTCGACGACGTGCTGAACCTCTGGCGGCAGGAGACCGGGGAGGTCGCGGACGCCGTCTCGGTGACCTTCAAGGAGCCCCAGATCGGTCCGGCCGGTCAGCCGATCGAGATCCGACTGCAGGGCGAGTCCCTGGACCAGCTCAAGGCGACCTCCGAGGCGCTGATCGCCTGGCTCGACCGCTACCGGGGTGTGGTCGACCTGAGCGACGACCTGCGCCCGGGCAAACCGGAGCTCCGGCTCAAGCTGCGCGACGGGGCCACGGCGCTCGGCCTCGACGCGGCGACGGTCGCCGGGCAGCTGCGCGCCGCCTACTTCGGGCGCACCGCGGCCGAGCTGCAGGTCGGCCCGGAAAGCTTCGACATCGACGTCCGGCTGCCGGCCGGCGACCAGGACAGCCTGGCCGACCTGGACTATTTCGCGGTCACCCTACCGGACGGCGCCCAGGTGCCGCTCGCGACCGTGGCCGAGATCGAAACCGGGCGCGGCTTCGCCCGCGTGGCGCGGATCGACGGCCGGCGCACCGTGACCATCCGCGGCGATCTGGACACCCGGGTCGCGAACCTGAACGAGGTGCTGGCCGACACGCGGGCGAGGTTCCTGCCCGAATTGGCGCGGACGTTCCCCGGGGTCGAGGTCTCGCTCGAGGGCGAGACGGCCGAGCAGGAGAAGACCGGCGGCTCCCTGCGGCGCGGCCTGATGGCCGGATTGATCGGCATCTTCCTGCTGCTCAGCTTCCAGTTCCGCAGCTATGTCGAGCCGCTGATCGTGATGCTGGCGATCCCGCTCGCGTCGATCGGCGTGATCTGGGGTCACCTGGTCATGGGCCTCGAGGTCTCCATGCCCAGCATCCTGGGCTTCGCCTCGCTCGCCGGCATCGTGGTCAACGATTCGATCCTGCTGGTCAACTTCGTAAAGCTCAGGGCGGCCGAGGGGGCCGAGGCCGTCGACGCGGCGCGCCAGGCGAGCCGCGACCGCTTCCGGCCGGTGCTGCTCACCTCGCTCACCACCATCGCGGGCCTGCTGCCGCTGCTCTTCGAACGCTCGCTCCAGGCCCAGGTGCTGATCCCGCTGGTCACCTCGCTCGCCTTCGGCCTGCTCGCCTCGACGGTCCTGGTGCTGATCGTCGTGCCGGTCTGCTACGCCATCCTGCACGACCTGGGCCTCACGACCGTGGCGCGGGCGGAGAAGGGCGCGGCGGCGCCGGGATTGGCGGAGTAGGCCATGCGGCCATAAGCTGTGACGTCAATCGTCTCCAATATTCGCCTCGCATTTCTGCCTCCAATAGGCGGCTTCGTCCTTGTCCACGGGCAGACCGTGATACCCTTCCTCGTAGGCCTGCATGAGGTAATACTGCGCCAAGTATTCGCCCTGTTCGCCCGCATGAAGGATGAGAGCCTCGTCTTTTTCCACGCCTTCGGCGTCCTGGTACATGGTGCCGATATTATAGAGTGCCTCCAACATCCCATTGTCTGCCGCCATGCGATAGAAACGCATGGATTCCTTGAAATCGATCGGCATATCGGGGTCGGTCGCGTAGTTCACACCCAGGTTATACTGCGCGCTCATGAGTCCGCCCTCGGCGGCTTCGCGCCACAGCCGAATGGCCGTGGCTCTCTGCGCCTCAGTGCGGTCCGGCAGGCCCCAGTACCAGTAACCGAGATAGAACTTGGCCTCGAGGTCGCCACCTTGCGCCGCCTGCTCAAGAAGCGTGACGCCTCTTTCCTTGTCCGCCGGGCCCCCCCAACCCAGCGTGTATATCTTTGAGAGCAGGTACTGGCTTGCGGCATGGCCGGCCGCGGCCTCTTGCTCCAGCCCCTTGCGCGCCGCCTCGTACCAGGGTTTTGCCGCCTCGGAATCGCCCTCTTGCGGATCGTCGAGCTCCAACGCGTGGCGCATGGCACCGCGGGGACTGCCGCCCTCGGCGGCCAGCTTGTACCACCGGGCGGCGGTCTCCGGACATTCGAGAGATCCATGCTCAAACAGTTCCCCCAAATGCGCGGCCGCCTCGGCGTCGCCGGCCTCGGCCAGGCGCGTAAGGATTCGGCCTGCGGACTCGTCATGGCCGCGGCGGGACAGGTCGAGTGCGTGCGCCAGGAGTTTCTCGTTCGACATGACCATCACTATATCGTGAAACCGCTCCACTGGGCAGCAGCCGTAACGCCGGCCCTCGACAGCGGTGGTGCGGTCTGTCATAGCTGCCGCCAACTCGAAACCGGGAAACGGATCATGAAGCTGTTCTTCCATAGCCGGGCCGTCGGCCTCCTTCCGCTCTGCGCCCTGGCGCTGGTCACCCTGATTCTGCGACCCGAGCTTGCCCAAGCGCTACCGCAGGACGGGCAGGTGTTTCAGGACTGGACGGCGCGTTGCGAAACGGATCCATCCGACGCCAGCGTGAAGCGCTGCTACATCGTCCAGGCCGTCGTTGCGGGCGAGCAGCGACAGCGGGTCATGCTGATGGCCGTGGCCTATCCGCCCGGCCAAGAGACGCCGCTGGCGACGGCCATTCTGCCGCTCGGCACCGATCTGCGGCCGGGCATCGAGGTCGCCATCGATGACGGCGAACCGAAGCGCTACCCCTTTTCCGTCTGCATGGCGGACGGCTGTCAGGCGCACATGCCTTTGGATGCCGCCCTGCTGGCGGCCTTCAAGAAGGGTGTCGGGGGCAGCGTGGCGTTTCTCAGGGGGCCGGATCGCCGCGCCCTCAAGGTGCCGTTCTCGCTGAAAGGCTTCACGGCGGCTGTGAACGCCCTGAAATAGGCGGCTGGGGCGGCGCGGCCTTCAGGGGGAAGCCATACTGCGCCTCTACGACTACCTGGATTCCGGCAACGGCTACAAGGTGCGCCTGCTGCTCAATCAGCTCGCCATCCCCTTCGAGTTGATCGAGCTGGACATCATCAAGGGCGAGACCCGGACCCCGGAATTCCTGGCCAGGAACCCGAACGGCAAGATTCCCGTGCTGGAGCTGGAGGACGGCACGCACCTGGCCGAGTCCGACGCGATCCTGTTCTACCTGGCCGAGGGAACGCCGTTCCTGCCGGACGACCGCCTCGGGCGGGCGCAGGTGCTGCAGTGGATGTTCTTCGAGCAGTATAGCCACGAGCCCAGCGTTGCGGTCGCGCGCTTCTGGCTGAAGCACCTGGAGATGACGGAGGCGCGCCGCGCGGCGCTCGCCGAGAAGCAGAGGCAGGGCCGGGCCGCTCTTGGCGTCATGGAGGGCCACCTGGAGGCCCGCGAGTTCTTCGTCGGCGGCGCCTATTCGATCGCCGACATCGCGCTTTACGCCTACACCCACGTGGCCGGGGAGGGCGGCTTCGACCTCGGCGATTTCCCGGCGATCGGCGCCTGGCTGGGACGGGTCCGCGCCCAGCCCGGTCACGTCCCGATCATCCAAGGATGAGCTCGACCGGCCGCCGGTTGACTTGGGGCGCGGCCTGGGGCATCTTCCCGGCCCGCAACTGCTGGATGCAGCCGCGGATAAACGTTGGAAAGACCGGAGCCATGAGACTGCCGTTTCAACACAACACGGGGCGCCGCATAGGCGGCATCGAACCGGCCACGCCGAGTGCCGGCAATACCCCCACTGGCTCCGGGAAGGGGACAGAACAGCTGTCCTAGCCAGCGGCGCGACACGGGCGCCATCCAAACAGAACCCTTCCCGAGCCACCGTCCGGGAAGGGTTTTTTCATTCGGCCTTTACCCGGAACGATCTACATCCGATGCGTAAGGACCGAAACCATGAGCACCTACCAATACCTCGAGACCGAGGGCGCGCCGATCAAGGCCTGGACCAAGGGCGTGCCGATCGAGGACGCCGCGTTGCAGCAGCTGCGCAACGTCGCCCGGCTGCCGTTCATCCACAAGCACGTCGCCGCGATGCCCGATGTGCACTGGGGCATGGGCGCGACTGTGGGCAGCGTGATCCCGGCCAAGGGCGCGATCATCCCGGCCGCCGTCGGCGTCGACATCGGCTGCGGCATGTGCGCCATGCGCACCTCGCTGACCAGCCACGACCTGCCGGACAGCCTGGCCGACCTGCGCCGGGAGATCGAGCGCAAGATCCCGGTCGGCTTCGGCGTCAACCAAAAGCTCACCGGGCCGGCCCGGAGCGCCTGGGAGGCCGAGTTCGCTTCGGGCTACGCCTGGCTCGAGGAGAAATACCCCAAGGTGGTGGCCAAGCGGCATCCGTCCTACATGCTGGGGTCGCTGGGCGGCGGCAACCATTTCATCGAGGTCTGCCTGGACGAGTCGGACCGCGTCTGGATCATGCTGCATTCCGGCAGCCGGGGCATCGGCAACAACATCGGCCGTCTGTTCATCGAACTGGCCAAGCAGGACATGCGCCGCTACTTCGTGAACCTGCCGGACCACAACCTGGCCTATCTGCCGGAAGGGACCGAGCATTTCGATGATTATGTCGAGGCGCTCGCCTGGGCGCAGCGTTTCGCCTTCGTCAACCGGCAGATCATGATGGACCGGGCGCTCGCGGTCCTGCGCGACCTGTTCAAGAGCTTCAAGACGGAGAAGGAGGCGGTCAACTGCCACCACAACTATGCCGTCAAGGAGCACCATTTCGGCGAGAACGTCTGGATCACCCGCAAGGGCGCGGTCCGGGCCCGCGAAGGCGAGCTCGGCATCATCCCGGGCTCCATGGGCGCCAAGTCCTTCATCGTGCGCGGCAAAGGCAACCGGGAGTCCTTCATGACTTGCTCGCACGGTGCGGGCCGCGCCATGTCGCGCACCGAGGCCAAGAAGCGCTTCACGGTCGAGGACCACGTGGCCGCGACCGAGGGCGTCGAGTGCCGCAAGGACGAGGGCGTGATCGACGAGACGCCGATGGCCTACAAGGACATCGACGCGGTCATGGCCGCGCAGGCGGACCTTGTCGAGGTGGTCCATACCCTGAAGCAGGTGGTCTGCGTGAAGGGGTGAGAAAGCGGGTGCAGCGGGTTACCGCCGCGCAGCGCCGAATCCATGGAAAGGCATGTGTTGCATGGCGGGATACGAAAACTTCGAAGCTGTCTCGCAGCTGGATCCAGAGGCCTTGCGCAACCTGCTTTCCAGGGGTGACGCACAGGAGCGGGTCTGGGCGGCCTGGGCGCTCGCGCTCACGCTGGGTGCGGACTCTCTGGCATCGTTGCAAGAAGCGGCGCAGGTCAGCCCGACGCCCGGAACTCGGCGGCATCTCGTCGTGGTTCTGGCCGGGCTGGGCGAGCGAAAGGTGCTCTGCGTCTTTGCCGAGAGCGATCCCGATGCATTTGTCAGGGCGACCGCCTGTCAGTACCTCATGCGCACCTGGTCGGAGGACGACCTGGAAGCCGCCGACTTGATCCGGCAAAGGCTGCTCGCGGATGACGCCACCGAGGTCAAGGAAACGATCCTGAAGGCCGCCACGTTGCTTCTGCCGCCCGCCACTCTGCCGGAGCTGGCGGGGCTGACGTCCAACCCCGCGCTCGAGGTCCGTCGCGCGGCCTTCGAGCTGATCAGGCTCCGCCATGCACCGAAGGAGGCGTTCGGCGGTGTTCTGGCGGCGCGGCTCCACAAGGAACCCGATCGTGACTTGCTGGCCGATCTGACGAACTTCTGCATCGATGGCGGCCAAGAGGAGCTGGTCCTGCAATCAGCGCTACGGGCCCGTCCTCCGGCGCGGATGCTGCTCCTGGACGCCGTGATTGCCAATGGCAAGGCGATATCTTGGGCACGAGCTCAGCCGCTCGCCCAACTCGGGGAGGTCGCGGTCGACCTCAGGCTCCTCGGTTTGCTGGAACTGCGGGGGTTGAGCGACGGATTCCCATGGCTTGTCCGACGCATGGCGGAGAGCATCCCGCACGGGTTCCGGGATCCAGAGTGGATGTTCCTTTCGAACGCCCTGACTCCCTTTGACAAAGTGATCGAGAGTGCGCCGGCAACGACGCCGATTATGACGGCGGATTGCCGGCGCGATCTCGAAGCCGTGCGGGGCTACCTGGAAGACTTGATCGCGACGCTGTCCGAAGAGGATCCGAACGCTCTGGACGACTACGGCTTCGATTACTCGAGTGAGATCGAATTCTATCGCGCCGTTGTCGGAAAGATCGAGGCAGCGCTTGGCAATTCCTAGTGCCCCGGCTCAGGGCTTCACTCCGTGGTACTCGCGGAACCATTCGACGAAGCGCGGGATGCCTTCCTCGATCGTGGTCTTAGGCTCGAAGCCGAGGTCGCGGCGCGCGGTCTCGATGTCGGCGTAGGTCTCCTCGACGTCGCCCGGCTGCATCCCTGTGAACTCCTTGACCGCCTCGCGCCCGCAGGCCCGCTCGAGCACCGCGATGAAATGCATCAGGTCTTCCGAGCGGTGGTTGCCCAGGTTGTAGATCCGGTGCGGCGGGGCGTCGCCCTCGGCCTCGGGCGGGGTCTCGAGGGCGGCCAGGACGCCCGCGACGATGTCGTCGATGTAGGTGAAGTCGCGGCGCATCTTGCCCTTGTTGAACACCTGGATCGGCTTTCCTTCGAAGATCGCCTTGGTGAAGAGGTAGGGCGACATGTCGGGCCGGCCCCAGGGACCGTAGACGGTGAAGAAGCGGAGGCCGGTCATCGGCAAGCGGTGCAGCCGGGCATAACACTCGGCCACCAGCTCGCCGGAGCGCTTGGTCGCCGCGTAGAGCGAGACGGGATGGTCGACCCGGTCCTCGACCGCGAAAGGCAGCTTTTCGTTGGCGCCGTAGACCGAGGAGGAGCTGGCGTAGACCAGGTGCCTCAGGCGGGGCAGGCGGCGGCAGGCCTCCAGGACCACGAGCTGTCCCGTGACGTTGGCGTCGACATAGGCGAAGGGATTGATCAGCGAATAGCGCACCCCCGCCTGGGCGGCCATATGGGCGACCTGTTCGATCTCGGGCCGGGCGGCGCAGAGCGCCGGCAAGGCCTCGCGGTCGGCCAGCTCCAGCTTGTGGAAGGCGAACCCTTCCCGCGCCTCGAGGCGGGCGAGGCGCGCCTGCTTGAGCACCGGGTCGTAGTAGTCGTTCAGGTTGTCGACCCCGACGACCCGCCGGCCGCGGTCGAGCAAGGCATGGGCGAGATGGGAACCGATGAACCCGGCGACGCCGGTGACGAGGATGGTCATGATCTCTTCCAAGCGCTTGCGGATGCCCCCTATAGCCCAGCTGCACGTCGAAACTCAAGGGCGCCCGGGCCCCGGCAGGGCCGCGCGAAATCGGCGCCGGGCCGCGCTCATTTGTACAGTTCGAGGAACTGGACCCCGATCTTGTCCTTCAGTTTCCAGCACAGCCGACACCGGTAGGTTTCGCCGGACTCGAGGGTCAGGTCGAAGGTCGGCGGCAGGCCGGTCGTGCCGCTGGGAAGTCGGATCGCGGCGCCGCCGTGGCACAGGTTGACGATCTTGCAGTCGACACCGGGGCCGAAATCGATCCTGGCGGCCTTTATGGTCTTGAACCGGCGGTGTCTCCTGCGTTCGTCGCGACGCTCGACCAATGGCTCCTGTTGCGCGCCTAGACCGCCCACCTCCAATCCGGCTGCCAGCCTCGAGCGCGCGACGACCGACTCCATGCGCGCGATCAGCTCGGTCCTGGTGAAGGGTTTCACCAAGTACTCGCCACTGCCGAAGGCCAGGCCGCCGAACGCGCTGTCGCGATCGACCAGGCCGGACTGTATGAGGAAGGGTATCTGGATCCCCTCCGCCCGCAGACGCTCGATGACTTCGTATCCGTCGATGTCCGGAAGCATCACGTCCACCAGGAGGAAATCGTACTGGTTGGCTCTGGCGAGCTCGATCGCGCGCTCGCCCAGGTCGGTC
>JAOUCL010000389.1 GCA_029859805.1 Rhodospirillales bacterium
AAGGCCGCGGCCGGTGCCGGCCCGCTCGTGGTGATCGCCAGGATCGAAAAAAGGCAAAGGGCCGCGACCGCCGCCCGACGTGCGCATTTCATGATCTACCCCCCTCCAGTACCGGTTGCCGGCGCTTGCTTCCCCGCTCCGAACCAGGCTGTTCCTAGACAACCCCAACAGCTACGGTCCCCGATCCTCCACCGTAAAATGCATTCGTCCGTCTCGTCCCGGGGCTCGCGCTCAGCGCCGTTGTTCTTGCCGTCCGTGCTCATGGTCCTGCCCCGTCTGTTGGAGATGGTTTGCAGAAAAAAGGCTTATTATCCAATTTATGGGTCAATATAAAGAACAAAAGAGGGTCATATCGGCTTGAACCACACTTGAACCACACTTGAACCACAACGGAAAGAGTCACCGGAGACAAAGGGATTCCGTGTGCGAAACGCGGCAACCCATGCCTCCCTTTTGACTCCGTGCTTCTGGATGAATGTAGTGCGTCGCTTGAACTCAAAGTTGTCATCGTTCGAATCTGGAGTAGAACTCCAAGTGTGCCGAGTCCAAATGCCGAAATCAGACATCCGGCGAAAATTAACTTATTACTTTAATTACACATTAATAAAAATCCAATTACAATCGAGAGTAATAAAGGCGTAATTTCATGCCTTTATTGTTAATCGACATTCACCAAAGCGAGGTCACCGACATGCGATACAGACTGATCGGCATCACCCTGGCCATCCTGTTCAGCTTTTCCGCCCTGCCTACGGCACAGGCCCAACAGGTCATCTATGTGATACGGCATGCGGAGAAGGTGCCCGGCGTCGAGGATCCGCCGCTCACGGAGGCGGGGCATCAGCGGGCAAAGGCCTGGGCAGGCATACTGCGGGATGCGGGCATCAAGGCCGTCTACACCAGCAAGAAGCAACGCACCCAACAGACCGGGGCGCCCATTTCCCGGGCCTTGAACGTTCCTATGGTGACCATCTCGCGCAAGGACGTGGCCGGCCTCGTGGAGCGGATTCGTACGCGCCATGCCGACGAGGCCGTCCTGATCGTCGCTCACACGAAGACGATTCCCAAGCTGGTCAAGGAGCTGGGCAAGTCGGAGAACGGCACGATCGAGCGCACCGACTTCGACAACCTCTTCGTCATTGTCCCGCAAGGCAAGAACGACGCGACTGTCATGCGTCTCCGCGCCGACGCCGGGGTGCTTGGCCCGCAGTCCTAGTCGTCGAGTTGGCTGGATTTCGCATTGCCAGGCGGGTCCATGGCCCGGGGCGGAACTCTCCGTCCGTAGGTTGTCGGCGACCCTGCGAAACGGGGCGCGGCTGCGCCGAAAGGACAAAGCGCAGCCGCGCCTGCTAGGGTTCCGGGGACATGGACCGCGAACCGGATTTCCGCATCTTCCACGCGTCCATCCCGCTGGCGTCGGGGGCAGGATGATCCCGGCCGGCTACATGGCGAAGCGTGTCGAGAAAAGCCCCGATTGGCTGGGCGCGCCGAATGTGGACGACATCCATTCCGTCAGCTCCTGCGTCTCGGGGGCCTTCGCGGACTACATAAACTATTGGCGGCACAACGGCTATTGGCTGTTCGATTCGCCCGATGTCATCAGCCAGCTGGCGGAGCGGAACGCGATAGACCTGGAAGGCACCAGGCTGTTCTATTACGAAGTCCACGACTATCAATTCGACCAAGAGGCGGGACGCTGGGTCTCTTTTGCTCCGGAGCCGTCCTTCGCGTTGGCGGTCGAGAAACCCGCGGCGGCCCGGCTGGAAGGCTACGATGTCGTTTGCTTCAGCGTCGGCACGAGCCCGGAGTGCTCGCCGCTGTCCTGCAACGGCCTTGCGAAGGAAATCTCGACCAATCGCCATTGCCTGCTATCCTCGTTCGAAGACGCCAAGGATCTCTTGGAGACGGGGCGATTCGTGAGATGCGAGCCGGGACCCTACAGGATATTCACCGTGTATTCGCTGGACTGGCCCTGACCGGCGGCGCGAGGCCACGGCCGGGCGCGCTGGCTCTGACCGTGGCGGGCGCCTTGGCTGCCTGCGCGGGTCCGGCGACGGAGCCGGGCCGGGTCGATTGGCTCGGTCGAGGCGAGCATCGGATCGTCGTCACGGCCGAAGCCTTCGCCGAGGCCGAGCCGCTCCGCGTCGGCTTCGCCGATCTGTGGCAAACCGAGGAGTACGCCGCCTTCGAGACCGGCGGCCGGCGGCTGGAGCTGGTCTTTGCGGAGGCGAGCCGGAGCTTCACCGTGGCCCTCGATTATCGGATGCCGATCACGGCCATGGTGCCGACATGGAACGCCAACGCGCGCCACGACCTCGCCTGGGGGCCGCTCGGGCGGTTCGACTGGCGCCCCGGGACCTGGTTCTACCGGACCTACCGGGCGGGCGAGCTTGGGCGGCCCTGCGTCGGCCTGCTGGTCGAGTGGGACGAGATCGGGGCGGATCCCGAAAACCGGCCGCGCCGGGTCCTGTTCGGCTACGCCTGCGCCGCCGCGGGCGAGGCCCTGGCGGACGCGGAGGTTCGCGCGCTCGTCCGGGGCATCGCGGTTCGTCCGCGCGACGGCCGGGCCGGGTGGCGGTTCGGCGCCCGACGCGCCGCCGCAACCGGCGATCAAGGCCCCCGGCGATCGCCGCCGCCAGGGGCCAGGGCGCCGTCGCGGACAGCGGCAATCCGCGATTTCCCTTCGCCTTCGCGCGCTTTTACAGCGAGGGCGGCGGCGCCGAGAAACCCTGATCGCCCGCCGTCCGGTCACGACGGGCGCGCGCCCACCCCCGGAAGCGCCGCACCGAAAGCCGGCTTTCGCGGAAATTTGTTCGGCTCTGCCCCAAACTCCGGAAGTGGGATGGACGCGGCGCCAAGGCTCACTTTTGACCCTGAACGGACCTTTCGCTCCGTGGCAACCGGCCGCCCTTGATCAGAATCAATGCGGGTGGCTCGGGTCACAAGATATCGTCTGGGCGATACGGTAGTGAGAGCCCATGTCCCTCGGCACCGACGAAGCTGCCAACCGCCAGACCAATGGAACCCAAGTTCTCGTTTGGGATCTGCTGGTACGCGTTGGACACTGGCTGCTCGTGGTTCTGTTTTTCGTTGCCTATTTCACCGAGGACGATCTGCTCACGATCCATAGCTGGGCCGGATACGGCGTCGGCATTTATCTTATCGTCCGCATTGTCTGGGGCTTCGTTGGGCCGAAACATGCGCGGTTCTCAGACTTCGCCTATGGCCCGACGCGCGCGGCACAATACCTGAAGGACCTGATATTTTTCCAATCGAAGCGCTACCTCGGACATACCCCGGCAGGGGCGCTAATGATCTTCACGCTTCTTATCTGCCTAGCTCTGACCACAGTGACTGGCGTCGCGCTGTTGGCGGTCGAAGAGAATGCTGGCCCGCTGGCGCCCTGGCTCGGGCGGGCCGCCGCAGTGGAGAAGACCCTACCGGACCTCCCCCTATTTACCGTTCCTGCCCGTGCATCAGACGATGAAGAAGAGCGAAATGACGAAGAGAGAGACGACGAGCACGAAGAAGACAATGACGAGGACGGCGCCGAAGCACTGGAGGAAATACACGAGTTCATTTCGAACCTAACGCTGTTTCTCGTCCTGCTGCACATCGTGGGTGTAACGTTGACCTCGATTATACATCGGGAAAATTTGGTTCGCGCCATGATCACGGGCTACAAGCGGACCGAGTCAATATCATAGGGCGGGAGGGAAACTTCAGACCTCTCGTGGGACAGACTTAGTTCCTGGCTAGACCCGGCTGTCCCGAGACCCGACCAGCCACGGCAGCAGTACCCCCAGCACCGGAAGTCAAAGCCCGAATGTCGGCGTATTGTTTCGCTGCTTCAGCTCTGCCTCTGACTGCGAACCTCCGCCAGGGGTGATCTTGACGGCAAGGTCTGTGCAGGTTTCTCGGACGCCCGGCAGGGCGCAGTCTGTTGGGCGCGGTGGTTTCAGGCGTCCGAGAAGCGCCAAGGCACGAAATCGCGGGGGGCTTAGGCTCGATGGTGGGGCCGG
>JAOUCL010000128.1 GCA_029859805.1 Rhodospirillales bacterium
CGACGGCTCCGCGACGACCTGGGCAACGGCCCGCCTGCCGAACCGCCGGTAGGTCGGCCGGCATAAAATAGGAGCAACTATCTATTATTTGTGCATGAGATAAGTCCCGGCTATTATATCTTGCTCAAAGTGTAGGATCGGTTGAATTCGAAGGTGCCGAGAGCCATTTTTTCATAAGCGCGACCGAATTGGCGGCTAACGCTTATCGGCGCGTTGAACCTTGGAGCGAGCGGAAACATGCCCGGGTTTGCAGGAAGGAGACGGACCCAGCCTATCTCTGCCGCGGCGGCCGTGATGACGGTCGGCGTGCTGGCGTGTTTCCCTGTCATGGCAGGTGACGGCGCGGAACTCCAGCTGGGCGGATTCATGAGCCACGCCTCAGGTTCGAGTGATGTTGTCGAGGGCTCCGCCACCACCAGGCAGGATTTCGGCCGGATCGAGCTCGGTCAGGAGAGCAGCGCGATCTACTCCGAACGGTTCGTCCCGTCGGCCGTCGGCCTGCCTTTCGGCGCGAGCCGGGTCAACGATTTTCTGTTGCCGGAAGGGGCGACAAGCGCCAGTCCGGCCTTGCGGAGCCCGCAACTGCCCACCGACGTCTACAGCACCGCCGAGGACAATGCCGTCAGTTATTTCACGCCGCGCTTCAGCGGCCTGCAGTTCGGCGCCACCTATACCTCGGCCGGACCCGGCGCCGTGGAAAGCGCGACCCTGCGGGCGCAGGCCAAACAGGATCCTGTCCCACGCAGGGACTTCGCGGTCGGCGTCACCTACCTCGAATCCATTGAGGGAATCGACGTAGCGCTGTCCGGCGGCTTTGAGAGCGCCACGGCCCCGGTCGTCCCCAGCCTCGGCGGAGCTCTGCCGGGCACGGACGAGGATCTCCAACGCTACAGCGTCGGGACGAGCATCGGCTTCTCAGGCCTGAGGTTGGGCGGATTCTACACCAGGGAGGTGGGCGAGGGGCCGGTCAGCGTCCAGTCCTGGGATGCCGGCGTGAGCTACGCAACCGGGCCCTGGACCATCGGCGTCGACTATCTGAGGAGCGCCTTTATCGACACTAGTCGCCCCAGCGCCGAGGGAGACGACGAACTGCAAACCGTCCAGGCCGGCCTGTCCTATTCGGTCGGCCCGGGCATCGTCGCCAGCGTCAACATACTGCACAGCTCGCTGGAAGACCGCGAAGGCAACGCGTCCAGCGGCACCCTGGGCATCCTCGGGTTCTCGTACAACTTCTGAAGCACTGAGCCTGCAGGGTCCGCGGCGGGACAGCATGACCTTTGTTCTGTAATCTACTGCCTTGCCAAACCGACGGGGAAGCGGGGTGACAGATCGCTCAAGAGAGGCCTTGCTCACCGGCGGCTGCCAATGCGGGGCGCTGCGATACGCTTTGTATGCGCAGCCCGAGGGGACGCACCTTTGCCATTGCCGCATGTGCCAGAAGGCGGTCGGCGGCCCTTTCGCCGCTCTGGCGCCAGTGCGCACAGCGGACTTCGCCTGGACACGGGGAAGCCCACGCACCTTCGAAAGCTCTTCGATCGCGCTGCGCGATTATTGTCCGGACTGCGGCACGCCGCTCAGCTTCCGCTACGCCGGCAGCGAGTGGATCGACGTGACGATCGGCAGTCTCGACCGGCCGCAAGATACGCCGCCGACGGTCCATTACGGCGTCGAGAGCCGGCTTGCCTGGCTCGATCGCCTCGCCGCTCTTCCGGTCGAGACCACGGAGGCGACCACGCCGCGAGAGCAGCTGGCGAAGCTCGTCGATTATCAGCACCCCGATCACGAAACGCCGGACGACTGGGCGCCGCGGCGCGAGCCCCGGCGCGACTGAGGACGGCCCGGCTCAGCCGTCCTTGGCGTAGCCGACGTCTTTCAGCGACACGGTGATCTCGTCGAGGATCGCCGGGTCGTCGATGGTCGCCGGGACCTTGTACGCCTCGCCGTCGGCGATCGCCCGCATGGTGCCGCGCAGGATCTTGCCCGAGCGGGTCTTGGGCAGGCGCTGGACCACCGCGGCGGTCTTGAAGGCGGCGACCGGGCCGATCTGATCGCGTACCATCTGGACGACCTCCTTGACGATCTCGCCATCCGCCCGCTCGACGCCCGCCTTGAGGACCATGAAGCCGACCGGCAGCTGACCCTTGAGCTGATCGGCGACGCCGATCACGGCGCATTCGGCGACGTCCGGATGAGCGGCCAGCACCTCCTCCATGCCGCCGGTCGAGAGCCGGTGGCCGGCCACGTTGATGATGTCGTCGGTGCGCGCCATGACGAAGACGTAGCCCTTGTCGTCGATGTAGCCGGCGTCGCCCGTCTCGTAACAGCCGGGGAAGGTCGAGAGGTAGGCCTGCTTGAAGCGCGCGTCGGCGTTCCACAGGGTGGGCGCGCAGCCGGGCGGCATAGGCAACTTGCCGACGATCGCACCGATCGTGCCCGGCGCGACCTCCTGGCCCTCGCCGTCCAGCACGCGCAGGTCCCAGCCCGGCATCGCACGGGTCGGCGAGCCGGGCACGACGGGCAGGTGCTCGATACCCAGGCAGTTGGCCGCGATCGCCCAACCGGTCTCGGTCTGCCACCAATGGTCGATGACCGGCACCTGCAGCTTGTCCTCGGCCCAGTGCAGCGTATCCGGGTCGCAGCGCTCGCCGGCCAGAAACAGAGTCCGGAAGTGCTGGAGATCGTACTTGCCGATATGATCGCCCTCGGGATCCTGCTGCTTGATCGCCCGGAACGCGGTGGGCGCTGTGAACATGGTCGCGACCTTGTGCTGCGAGATGACGCGCCAAAAGGCGCCCGGGTCGGGCGTGCCGACCGGCTTGCCCTCGTAGAGCACCGTGGTGTTGCCGTGCAGCAGCGGCGCATAGACGATGTAGGAGTGGCCGACCACCCAGCCGACGTCCGAGGCCGCCCAGTAGACCTCGCCCGGCGCCACGTCGTAGAGATTCTTCATGGTCCAGTTGAGCGCCACCGCGTGGCCGCCGTTGTCGCGCACGATGCCCTTGGGCTGGCCGGTGGTGCCCGAGGTGTAGAGGATGTAGAGCGGGTCGGTCGCGGCGACCGGCACGCAGTCGGCCGGCGTTCCCTGCGCGACCGCGTCGCCCCACTCGAGATCGCGCCCGGCGATCAGCCCGGCCGGCTCCATGGGGCGCTGCAGGACGATACACGTGGCGGGCTTGTGCCCGGCCAGCTCGATCGCCGCGTCCAGCAGCGGCTTGTAGGCGACCACCCGGCCCGGCTCGATGCCGCAGGAGGCCGAGACGATAGCCTTGGGCTGGGCGTCGTCGATCCGGGTCGCCAACTCGTTGGCCGCGAAGCCGCCGAACACGACGGAGTGGATCGCGCCGATCCGCGCGCAGGCCAGCATGGCGATCGCCGCCTCGGGCACCATGGGCATGTAGACGATGACCCGGTCGCCCTTGCCGATCCCCCGGGCCACGAGCGCGCCGGCGAAGGCCGCGACCTCGTCCCTCAGCTCGCTGTAGGAGTAGGTCCTGATCGTGTCGGTGACCGGCGAGTCGTAGATCAGCGCGGCCTGGCCGCCGCGGCCGTTCTCGACGTGGCGGTCGAGCGCGTTGTAGCAGGTGTTGAGCACGCCGCCGGCAAACCAGCGATAGAACGGCTGCTCGGAGTCGTCGAGGACCTTGTCCCAGGTCTTCTCCCAATGGATCGCCCCGGCTGCCTCGGCCCAAAACCCCTCCGGATCCTCGAGCGAACGCCGGTAGACCTCGTCGAAACGCCCCATCGTCTTCCCCCTTCCGTAACTCTCGAGCCATTCGTCTGCGCTCGCCGGCCAAGCATGCGGGAATTTCGCCCGCCTTGCAATTCCGCCCACAGGAGAACGCCGTTCTTGTGTAAAGGCTTTACAGAGGCGGGGCACGGACAGTGCGTGCCGTCGAGGCCGGCGCCCGCCGCAGGGAGGAGGGGCGGAGTCCCCTCCTCCCGCCCGCCAACCGGGAGCCGGCGGCCTGCCGGGGCCCGGATCCGTTGAACAAATGGCTTCGTCAAATGGCCTAAAAGACGGGGGGAGATTCTTTGAGGGAACCTCCGCCCCGAAGTCAGTTATGCCCCTTTTGCGGCTTGCGCGGCTTGATCTGCACCAAGTCCTCGAGAACGCCGTCCATGCCGTTTCCGACAATGACGTTGCCGACCTTCTCGGAGACCTTCTCGAGCGCCTCCAGCTCCTTCAGCCGCAGGAGGATGGGGTTGTCCTCCATCAGCTTCGCGGTGTTGAGCAGGGAGCGCGTCGCCGCGGTCTCCTCCCGGCGCTTGATCACGTTCGCCTGCGCGGTCTTCTCCGCCTCGATGACCCGATTCATCAGCTCCCGCACGTCGCCGGGCAGGACGATGTCCTTCACGCCGACGGAGGGAACCTCGAGACCGGCATCCCCGAGCTCGGGAATGAGCCGCTCGGCGATCGCCGCGTTGATGCCCTGCTTGTCGCCCAGCACCTCCTCGAGGGTCCGGGTGCCGACCGCCTGCCGGAGAGCGAACTGCACCTCCTTGTACAGGTAATCGCGCAGGTTGGCCGCGACGGAGACGGCCTTGACGGGATCGGCGATCCTGTACACGGCCGTCACGTTGGCCCGGAGACCGACCCGGTCCCTGGTGAGCACCTCCTGGCCGGTCACCTCGAGGGCCTGGAGGCGCAGGTCGAGCGTCACGACGTCGACCCGCCGAGCGGCCCGGTAGAAGGCATAGCGTCCGGGCTTCAGCTGCCGCTCGAGCACGCCGTCCAGGTAGAGCAGGCCGACGGACACGCTCGGCACCTCGGCGACCGCGACGAGCCCCTGGGCGTTCAGCCGCGTCAACGGCGCGACCAGCGCCTCGGGCGCCTCGATCGTCTCGGCGGCGTCGACCACCTGGACCGCGATCTGCCGCAGCCCCTTGGCGTAGAACGCCCGCTGACCGGGCCCGACCAGGTTGACCAGCTTGCCGTCGGCGAAGACCAGGCCGAGCTGGGTGTCGGCCACGTCCGCCACGGCGAAGTGCTCGTCGACCACCGCGGGGTGGGTCAGGTGCAGGGCGGAGAGCGCCGGGTCCTTGACCGGCATCTGCCGCAGGTCGAGATTTCGGACCTCCGGCAGGCTCGCGCCCCGAAGCAGGCGATGGACACCGGGCCCCAGAACGTTCCGGAACACCCGGTCGCGGAACAGGAGACCCAGCTCGTGGTCCGCAATCCTTACGGCCCTGTACAGCATTGCTCATACTCCTCAACAGTTCTTCTTCGTGGTGGAACGCAAAGTTCCTAATGAAAGCGATGGTCGGATGCGCGAAAGGGCTCCGACGCTTGGACGGGGGCGGCCCCAGCGCGGACAGTCCGATGGCGGGCGACGGCCGAGGGAGCCGGGCGGCATGGCGCGGAATGGCGCCAGGAGCCGGTCCGGTGTGCCCGGCGGTCTGCCGGCAGCGGGCTGGCTGCGGGGTGGGGACGCGCGGGACGTCTGCGCGCCTGGCCCCGCGCGCGCCCTCGAGCCGAAGCTGTCGGACGACACGGGGAGCCTGGACCCCTTCCGGCACCCGTAGATTGGTGTCTGCTTTTCAGGCAGGTTGATGGAGGGAGTCGAACCCTCGACAGCTAGATTAACGGTCTAGTGCTCTACCCACTGAGCTACATCCGTGGCGCGACGACGGGACTCGAACCCGCGACCTCCGGACCTCGAGCCCGGTGCTCTACCGCTGAGCTACATCGCCGTGATACGCGGTTCGTTTCCGAACCCGGGCTGTCCTCGACACACGCAAGACCCATTACGGGGCCGAGCGCGCCGGCCGGGCATGGCAGAGCCCGCGCCATAGTGGCTTGGCCCCAACGCACCTAAGGGAATGAAGCCCGACTACCCAATACCGGGGTGCCGGCATTTTCCTATGTTTGGAATGTTTGTTTCATCTGTCTCGTCCTTTCCTCGATCTCCGGGATCGCTGGGGGCGAGACACGCGCGGAACAGGCCGTGTCAGGCCCCGGTTCGATCCAATCCTATGAGGCAGTCGCTGCCTCGCGGTTGGTGATTCATGATCGTTTCCACGTCTTTCACTTGTCCCGCGGATGCGCGGGAGGCGGGTTATAGGCCAGCTTCGGACCCAGTTCAAGGGGAAGTCCGGACCAGCGGCGAAAAAGACGAAATGTTCCTCGTCGCGCCCCGGCGGCTTAACAAAGCTGCGCCACAGCGGCCGGCGGGGCACGATCCGGTCGCCCGGCGCGCGGGGTTGCGCCGGGGTGCGTCCGGGCGGGCGCGCCTAGGGGTGGTCGCTCAGAAACGGCGAGCCAAACCGCACCTTGCGCCGATAGACCATGCTCCAATACGTGAGCGCCCCCAAGGTGCCGAGCAGGGCACCGGCGATCATCGTCTGCGCGGAGAAGGTCTCGAGCACGGCCTCACCATCCACGGGACCGCCGCCGAGGGCCGCCACGATGAAGACCACGGCCGGGGCAGCCACCTGTCCGATCGCGATCCCGCGCAGGGCCAGGCCCCGCCAGGTCCGCCAGGTCCGCCAGCCGAGCTTTCGCGCCAAGGCGCCGAGCGGCAGGCCGATGACCAGGCTTCCGGCCAGGCTGACGACCAGCGTAACCAGATAGACCGTCCCGCCGACCGCCAGCAGCAGCGGCGTCGCGTCCCAAGGACCGAGCCCCTCGACGATGCCCGCGCGATGCGCCACGAGGACGGCCGCGAACAGCGCCAGCGCCAAACAGGGTATCTGGGCCGCGACCAACAGGCCGTAGAGGGCCCTGTGCTTAATCCGGTGATCCGACATGATCAAGATCTCCCTTCAAGAGGAGAGGCAATACCACCAAAACATCGCGAAAGAATGAATCTCCGGCGACTTCTTCGCCCCCGGCTTGGTTAACGGAGGCTTAACCCCGGCCTGCGCTAGGCCCTTTTCGCGGCGCGCGGGGCCGCTAGAATGGTCTCCAAGAACGGCTACGAACAGGGACGGGAGGAAGCGCCGTGTCGGGAAATCCCTACGAGAGCGGCCTGGACCGGAACACGGCCAACTACACGCCGCTCTCTCCCTTGAGCTTCCTGCCGCGCGCCGCCACGGTCCATCCGGAGCACATTGCCGTCGTGCACGGGCCGGAGCGCAGCACCTGGGCCGAGACCTACCGGCGCTGCCGGCGCCTGGCCTCGGCGCTCTCAAAGCGCGGTATCGGGCCGGGCGACACTGTCGCGGTCATGGCGCCCAACACGCCGCCGCTGTTCGAGGCACACTTCGGCGTGCCGGTGCTGGGCGCGGTGCTGAACGCCCTCAACACCCGCCTCGACGCCGCGGCGATCGCCTTCATCCTCGAGCATGCCGAGGCCAAGCTGCTGATCACCGATACGGAGTACGCGCCGATCCTCAAGGACGCGCTGGCCAAGCTCGGCCGCGAGATCCCGGTGGTCGACATCGTCGATCCTCAAAGCCCCGGCGGCGAGCGCCTGGGCGCGCTCGACTACGAGGCCTTCCTGGAGGAGGGCGACCCGGAGCACCCCTGGTCCCTGCCCGACGACGAGTGGCGGGCGATCTCGCTCAACTACACCTCGGGCACCACCGGCAACCCCAAGGGCGTGGTCTACCACCACCGCGGCGCCTACCTGAACGCCATCGGCAACGTGCTGACCTGGGACATGGGGCCGCACCCGGTCTACCTCTGGACCCTGCCGATGTTCCACTGCAACGGCTGGTGCTTCCCCTGGACGGTCGCCGCCATGGCCGGCACCAACGTCTGCCTGCGCCGGGTCGAGGCCGGCACGATCTACAAGGCCTTCGCCGAGGACGGCGTGACCCACCTCTGCGGCGCGCCCATCGTCATGCAGATGATCCTGGGCGCCGGCGCCGAGGAGCAGCGCGCGTTTTCCCAGAAGGTCAACATGATGACCGCGGCCGCCCCGCCGCCGGCCAGCGTGCTGGCCGCCATGGCCGGCAAGGGCATCGAGGTGACCCACGTCTACGGCCTGACCGAGAGCTACGGGCCGGCGGTGGTCTGCGCCTGGCACAAGGCGTGGGACGACCTGCCGATCGAGGAGCAGGCGGCCAAGAAGTCGCGCCAGGGCGTCACCTATCCGGTGCTCGAAGGCGTCATGGTGGCTGACCCCGAGACCCTGGAGCCGGTGCCGCGCGACGGCGAGACCATGGGCGAGATCTTCCTGCGCGGCAACATCGTCATGAAGGGCTATCTGAAGAACCCCAAGGCGTCAGACGAGGCCTTCGAGGGCGGCTGGTTCCACTCGGGCGACCTGGGGGTCTGCCACGAGGACGGCTACATCCAGATCCGCGACCGCTCCAAGGACGTCATCATCTCGGGCGGCGAGAACATCTCCTCGATCGAGGTCGAGGACACGCTCTACAGGCACCCGGCCGTGGCCGCCGCCGCCGTGGTCGCCAAGCCGGACGAGAAGTGGGGCGAGACCCCCTGCGCCTACCTCGAGCTGAAGCCCGGCGCCGAGGCCACGGCGGAGGAGATCATCGCCTTCTGCCACGACAACCTGGCCCACTACAAGTGCCCGCGCGTGGTCGTCTTCGGCACCATCCCCAAGACCTCGACCGGCAAGATCCAGAAGTTCGTCCTGCGCGAGCGCGCCCGCGAGGGATGACGGGCGGCGCCGGCCCGAAAAAAAACGGAACGAGCCCATGCACAGTAAAAGTTCGCTTGATTTCGGAAGGTCATAGAGGCGTGCGCGAGGCGACGGCCCTCTATTGCCTGCTCGATGCCTGGGAGCGCCACCGGGCCTACCCCGACACCTTCCACTTGCCCGACCCGCGCGAGGTCGCACGCTTGCGGCCGGGCTCGCTGGCGAAGATCGGCGCCGAGTTCGATCCGGCGCCGGAGGCGGTGGAGGACGTGGACGCGGAGCGCTTCTGGACCCTCGTCACCGAGGTGGCGGAGGCCGAGGGCGCGCCGCTCTACCGCGGCCGGATCGACAACAACCTGCTCTATACCGAGCGCCACGGGCTGGCCTACGGCGACGTGGTCACCTTCGCCCCCCGGCATATCCTGGACGTGGAGGTCGGGTGAAGGGGGCCTTCGAGACGCCCCTGCGACCTGTCCCGCAAGACGCCCCTCCCCCGACGGCGAAGTCCTTACCACCAAGGCACGAAGACACATAGGATCTGAATGCGTTTTTGGTGCCTTTATGGCTTCGTGGTGACTCCGCCTTCTTTGCGTTCCGGGATATGAAGCTTTGGAATCGCAACGCTAGGCCGCCACCCCGACGGGCGCGTCGGCGATGCGGTGCGCCAGCGCCTCGGCGTTGCGGATGCAGTCGGCGACCGAGACGCCGCCGCGCCAGCTCGCCTGCAGGTGCAGGCCGGTGAGGGGTTCCAGCGCCCGGTCGAGTTCGGCGAGGCGGTCGAGGTGCCCCAGGGTGTACTGCGGGATAGCGGCGGCGTAGCGGGTGATGCGCTGGAAGGCGGGCTGGCCGCGGATGTCCAGCGCCCGCGCGAGGTCGTCGCGGACGCATCCGGCCAGCTCCTCGTCGTCCAAGGCCGCCGCGGCCGGGTCCGTCGTGCCGCCGATGAAGGCGGTGATCAGCACCCGGCCGTCGGGCGCCCGGCCGGCGAAAAGCGTGCTCGAGAAGAGCCCGCCCAGCACGCGCAAGCCTTCGCGCCGGGGCGCCAGGAAGCCGAAGCCGTCCAGCGGGTGTCCCACCTGGTCCCGGTCGTAGCCGAACGCGAGGCTGGCGATCGACGCATAGGCGATCGACCGCAGGATCTGGGCGGCCGCCTTGGACTGCGGCCCCACGAGGTCCGCGGCGGCGCCCGCCGGAAGCGCGAGGATGACGGTCCGGGCGCGCTCGACGCCGCTTTCCCCGGGGCCCTCCCAAGCGACCTCCCAACCCTTGAAGCCGAACGGCCGCAAGGCCACGGCCCGGCAGCCGCTGCGCCACGCGCCCTCGGGCAGCGCGGCGCCGACGCCCTCGGGCAGGACCCCCATGCCCCGGTCGAAGGAGACCATGCGCCCGGCCGGCGTCCCGGCGCCCTTGGCCGCCTTGCCCAGCGCGATCGCGCCGCGGATCAGCGAGCCGTGGGCCCGCTCCAGCTCGTAGATCCGCGGCACCGCGGCGCGCACCGAGAGCGCGGCCGGGTCGCCGGCATAGACGCCGGAGATGAAGGGCTCGACCGCGTAGTCGAGGAACTCGCGGCCCAGGCGCCGTTCGACGAAGAGCGCGATGCTCTCCTCCTCGGCAGCGCGGCCGATGAAGGGCTCGCGCAGCAGGCGCGCCTTGGCCCGCCAGGAGAACAGCTTCGTCGTCAGGAACCCGGGCGGCCCGCCCGGAAGCGCCTGCAGCCGGCCGCCGCGCAGCACGTAGCGCTTGCGCCCCGCCTGCCCGGCCTCGACCAGACGGTCCTCGAGCCCGGCCCCGGCGACCAGGCGGCCCAGCGCGTCGTCGGCCGTGCCCGGCTTCTGCAGGGTCGAGTTGGGGCCGCGCTCGACCAGGAATCCCTCGTTGTCGCGCGCGCTGTCGATCACCCCGCCCAGGCGCGGCGCCGCCTCCAGCAGGCGCACCCGAACGCCCTTCTGATGCAGGAACCAGGCGGCCGAGAGCCCCGTGATGCCGCCGCCGACGATGACGACCATACCTTCCCTCCGAAAACGCCCGCGAAACCAGAGCGCGCCATCTTGGCCCGGCGGGCCTCGATCCGCATCAATTTTCGGCGGCCGAGGGGGCAGGTCAGCGGGACCGCGTGGCCATCGCGCACGATAGACCTATTCTGGAACCACAAAGGCACGAAGGCACGAAGATGGACCAGAAGGTGTTTTGGTCTGCGCGCTTCGTGCGCCGAAACACCTTTGTGTCTTGGTGCCTTCGTGTTTCAAACGTTGGTTTCTCGCTCATGCGGCCTGCGCGGCGGCGGTGGCGGCGCGGTCCGCCCGAACCTTTGTGGTGACGCCGCAATGCCGCCTCATCCGAGTTAACGAAAGATAACACCCCGTCGCGCCAGGATGACCGTGCGTTCGGCGCCTGGCGGGAGGAGCTGCGTCCGTGGAGGCCATCTACACAGCGATCCTGAACCTTCCGGGCCTGGAGTTCCTGGCGCTCGGGGTCCTCGCCCTGCTGTCCTGGCTCTTCGCGCGCACCATGACCGCGCGGCCCCGGAACCTGGCGGCGGTCCTCGGCGGCGCGCTTGTCGTTCTGATCCTCTGGGGCCTCGGCGCCGGGTGATTTGACCGGTAACGGGCGTGCGCTGCCGCAGCCCCTCGACAGCGGACCGTCGCTGCGGCAAGAATGCGGGTCCGGCGAGGGCCGCGTCGCGGTCCAAGGGAACGGAGGGCGATATGGGGCAGTCCGCGGACAAGTCGGACGACTTGATCGAGGCGATCGAGCCGCGTTTCGACTGGGACGATGCCGGTCTTTCCGAGGACCAGCGCGCGCGCCTCGCGGAGATCTGCGACCGCGCGAAGGGCCCGGCACGGGCCCCCGCGCGCCACGGTCCGCAGGTACTTTTCGCGGGTCCGCCAGGCAGCGGCAAGACCCTCGCGGCCAGCCTCGTCGCCGGCCGGCTGGACCTCGATCTCTACCGGGTCGATCTCGCGGCCGTCGTCAACAAGTACATCGGCGAGACGGAGAAGAACCTCGGGCGGCTTTTCGGCACGGCCCTGTCTCGCGACGCCGTTCTCCTGTTCGACGAAGCGGACGCGCTGTTCGGCAAGAAAAGCGAGGTCAAGGACGCCCGCGACCGCACGGCCAACACCGCGGCGGGCCATCTCCTTCATCGGCTCGAATCTTACCCCGGCCTGGCGATCCTGGCCACGAACCGCCGCAGCGACCTGGGCGCGGCCGTCCTTCGGCGGCTGGAGATCATCGTCGAGTTTCCGCGCCCGGAGGACGGCGACGGGGGGTGATCGCCGACGGCAGTGCGCGCGCCCAGGGACGCTCCGCCGGTTTTTCGCCGCGCCCTAACCCCTTTCGCGCAACCGGCGCGCGCGATAGGATCGGGCTCGGCGGCCGAGGCCGCCGGTTTTCATCGCGATAGGGAATAGGGAAGAGAGCTCTCCAAATGCGCAAATACCTGCACATCAACCTGAACGACCGCTCGGTCGAGACGCAAGAGCTGACGGGCGCGGCGATCGCCCGGGTCGGCCGGCACTTCATCGCCAAGACCCTGCTCGAACGCGGGGCGGCCAGCGTCGATCCCCTGTCGCCGGAGAACCCCCTGATCTTCTCGGCCGGGCCCTTCGCCGGCACCAACTTCTCCAATGCCAACCGGATCTCGATCGGCTGCAAGAGCCCACTCACGGGCGGCATCAAGGAGGCGAACGCCGGCGGCACCTTCGCCTTTGCCCTCGGCCAGCTCGAGATCGCCGGCTTTACGCTCGATGGCGCCTCGGAGGACTGGACCGTGATCTACATTCCCAAGGAGGGGCCGCTGCGCTTCGAGACCGCGGAGCCCTTTATGGGCAAGAGCAACTTCGAGGCCGCCCGGCTGCTGTTCGAGACCTACGGCGACAAGGTCAGCCTGGCCCTCTGCGGCCCGGTCGGCGAGTACCAGGGCCTGATGGCCGGCATCGCGTTTACCGATCCCGAGGGCCGGCCGGAACGGATCGCCGCGCGCGGCGGCGTCGGCGCCGTCATGGGCAGCAAGAAGGTCAAGGCGATCGTCGCCGAGAAGCACAAGATGCCGACCTTCCACGACCGCAAGAAGGTCATGACCGCGGTGCGCAGCTACGGCGCCAAGCTGGGCGAGGAGGCGGCGGTCAAGAACATGAGCGAGAACGGCACCGCCTTCATGGCCGACGTGATGAACCACATGGGCGGCCTGCCGGTGCGCAACTTCCGCGACGGCCGCCTGGTCGACACCACGACGGACACCATGCGCATGGGCGGCGAGTTCATCCGCGAGCAGAACATGGCGCGCGGCGGCGAGACCACGCACGCCTGCATGCCCGGCTGCATGATCAAGTGCTCCAACGTCTACGTCGACGCGGCGGGCCAGGAGATCGTCTCGCCCCTGGAGTACGAGACCATCGGCCTCATGGGCACGAACTGCGGATTAACCAACCCGGACGACGTGGCCCGCTTGAACGCGATCGCCAACGACCTCGGGATCGACACCATCGAGGCGGGCGCGACCCTCGGTACCCTGATGGACGCAGGCCAAGCCGAGTTCGGCGACCTCGCCTTCATGGAGGCGGCGCTCGAGGACATCCGCCGGGGGACCGAGCGCGGGCGCCTGCTGGCGCAAGGCACGGCACGCGTGGGCGCCCACTTCGGCATCGCGCGCGTACCCGTCGTCAAGCGCCAGGCGATCAGCGCCTACGACCCGCGCGCCATCGAGGTGACCGGGATCTCCATGATGCTGACCGCCCAGGGCGCGGACCATACCGCGGGCAACCTGCCGGCCATGGACTGCAAGGGCAAGACGACCGAGGAGCTGACCGAGGCCAGCCTGGGCGTGCAGGTCAACGCCGCCGTCGCCGACTCGCTCGGCCTCTGCCTCTTCGGGCGCTCGGTGACCGACGCCCACCACGAGATGATCGTGACCGCGCTGAACGACGCGCTGGGCACCGAGCTGCCGGTCTCCTTCCTCGCCGAGCTGGGCCGCGAGACCCTGGAGCTCGAGCTGCAGTTCAACGAAGCCGCGGGCTTTACCGAGGCGGACGACGAGCTGCCGGCCTTCTTCTACGCCGAGCCGGTCGCCCCCACCGACAAGGTCGCGCGCCACCACGCCCCCGAGGTCAACAAGGCGAGGAGCGCCTGGTTCGCGCAGGGGTGAACTGCGAAGCAAGAAAGGGGACGTTCAACTTTTCGGAAAAATCGAACGTCCCCTTTCTGGCAGCCCACGGGGCCGTTTTCGCGGCCCCGCGGGCGGTCCGGTCTGTCGTTCAGCCACTCACTTCCGCTTGGC
>JAOUCL010000129.1 GCA_029859805.1 Rhodospirillales bacterium
CAAGCGCCAGCTCGACGTCGAGAACTAGGGCGGATCGGGACCTAGAAGCGGCTGCAAGGCCCAAGCGGCCGATCAGATGTCGCCTTCTTGCTCCCGGCCGGGCAGGTCGACGTAGAACCCCGCGCCCGCCTCGGGCGGGATCGGCGAGCAGCGGGCAACGAGGCCCTGCTTCATGGCCGCAAGCAATTGGCGGCCGACCGGCTGGAACAGGGTCTCGCCGCTGTCGGGCCCCGCCGGATCGAGGCGGATAACGACAGAGCGTGCCTCGTCGCGGAAGCGCTGGCGCTCGAGCATGCGCTCGATCGCCAGGCGCGCGTGCTCGGCGTCCACGCCGGTCAGGTCCAGCTCGTAGTCTGCCGGGCCGCCGCGGCCGATCAGGCGTTTCAGCGCGCGCTCCTCGGGGTCGGTCATCTGGGCCTCGTTCGGACTGCCGCGGCCCGGGTTCGGTTCTTGAACCAGCCCAGGATCGCTGCCACGTTCTTCTTATACCTAACCGACGGGAAAGCTGACATGATTGTCGTCGAGATACCCCTGTGAGCGTAATCAGGCAGATCATGGCTCTGACGTCGGCCTTGGCGCTCACGGCTTGCACCGTCGCGTCCCCATTAAAGGATTTGGACGACGTCAAGACAGTCACTGTCATAATGCGGAAGCAGACCAATCTCGCAGAGGCCAGCCTGAAACAAATCCTCGAATCGAAACCGGATACGATCACTATTAGCGACGGAGCGCGGCTCTCGGAAATCACGGCGATCCTGGAGAGCGAGGCCGAGGGCTGGTCCAGCTATTATGTGACCTTGCCGAACTATCCTGTCTTGATTGCCTTGGAGGCCGAGACAGAAAGCTTGACGCTATTCACCTTCGCGCCGCCCTGCGAACCCGAAGGCACGACGTTCCACGTCATAGCGCAAAGACTACGGCAAGACGAAAACCTGGGCGCAGGCCCCCTGCCAGCGCCTTATGGAGGCCATCGGCCTTAGGGAGGAGGCCGGCAAATCCTAGCTTCTGACTACCGAAGTGCCGAAGGAGAGGTCGTACCACATGGTGCAACGAAAAGCTCGTCAAAGCTTCCTCACCCACACCTCGAAAGGCACCTCCTGGAGTTCGAGACGCCCTAACGCGATGTCAGGTATAGGGTTTGAGGGGATATACAGAGAGAACCGGATGAAGATGCTTTCGCCCGCCTCAGCTTCGACGGTCGTCGTGATCGACGGACCGTCTGCCATCGAGAGGAAGTAACCCTGGATTGTGATCGAACGTTCGCCTAGTCTCGCATAAGCCTCTATATGGCGGCCGGTTTCAAGTGAACCGATATACCGTCCGTCGAGTGTGACACGGTAGTCGATTGTCGCGGCCTTCCAATCGCTCGCCGGGCGATATATGAAGATCGCCCCGGCATTCTCTGCGTTGAGTGACGGATCGACTTCGATGACAGGTGCCGATTGACACCCGGACAAGATGACACCGACAGCCAGAACCACAGCCGGAATGCCGATCAGGCTACGACCACTCATGGTTCTACACATCCAAACAATAACCGTGCGGCACATCTTCAACTGCTAAGACACCTTCTACCTTGTGGTCCAGAACCCGGAGGGCCCTAGCTGGGTAGATGGAGCCCAGTGCGAGGGCGACAGCCACCAATCGACCTACAGATCCAGCAGCAGGCGTTCCGGGTCCTCGATGAATTCCTTGACGCGGACCAGGAAGGTCACCGCCTCGCGGCCGTCGATGATGCGGTGGTCGTAGCTCAAGGCCAGGTACATCATGGGGCGCACCCGGACCTCGCCGTCGACCGCCACGGGGCGTTCCTGGATCTTGTGCAGGCCGAGGATGCCCGACTGCGGCATGTTCAGGATCGGCGTCGACATGAGCGAGCCGAAGACGCCCCCGTTGGTGATCGTGAAGGTGCCGCCGGTCAGCTCGTCCATGGTCAGCTTGCCGTCGCGGCCCTTGCCGGCGAGCTCGGTCAAGCTCCGCTCGATCTCGGCGAAGGACTTGTGCTCGCAGTCGCGCACCACCGGGACCATCAGGCCGGCGGGGGTCGAGACGGCCATGCCGATGTTGTAGTCGTGCAGGTAGACGAGCTCGTCATCCTCGATCCGGGCGTTGACCGCCGGCAGCTCCTTTAGGGCCGCAACCACCGCCTTGGTGAAAAACGACATGAAGCCGAGCTTGACGCCGTGCTTCTTCTCGAAAGCCTCCTTGTGCTGGGCGCGCAGCGCCATGACCGCGCCCATGTCGGCCTCGTTGAACGTCGTCAGCATGGCCGCCGTGTCCTGCGCCTCCTTGAGGCGCCGGGCGATGGTCTGGCGCAGCTTGGTCATGCGCACCCGTTCCTCGCGCGGCCCGGGGCCGGTCGGCACGGGAGCGGCCGTCCCGGAGGGGGCGGCCGGGCGAGCGGTCGCGTC
Source organism: Rhodospirillales bacterium (assembly GCA_029859805.1). Lineage (GTDB taxonomy): Bacteria > Pseudomonadota > Alphaproteobacteria > Kiloniellales > JAKSDN01 > CAMYKD01. The sequence continues at coordinate 2,412 of JAOUCL010000129.1, forward strand.
AGAGCCCAGGAAGCTCAGCAAATCCGCCTTGGTGATGCGATCGCCCGGGCCGCTGCGCGCCACTTTTCCGGGATCGAGCCCGGCGGCGGGAGCCGCGGCGGCGGGACCGGCGGCCAAAAAGCTCTTCACGTCTTCCTTTGTTATACGGCCGTCCCGGCCGGTGCCGGGCACCTGCGACGGGTCGAGGCCGGCATCGGCGACCATCTTGCGCACCGCCGGGGACAGCGCGCCGTGGGTCCGGCCCGCGGGCGTGGGCGCCGCGTCGGCCGCGGCTTGCGAGGCCGCGGCAACAGGTGCCGGAGCGGCGGTGGCAGAGACGGCGCCGGCCATGACCACGCCGAGCAGGGCGCCGACCTTCACGGTGTCGCCGGCCTCGGCACGGATCTCGGCCAGCACGCCCGCCGCAGGGGCGTTCACCTCGAGCGTCACCTTGTCGGTCTCAAGCTCGACCAAGGGCTCGTCGGCCTTGACCGCATCGCCGACCTGTTTGTGCCACTGACCCACGGTCGCCTCGCTCACAGATTCCCCCAGAACCGGCACTACGAGATCGACCGGCGCGCCGCCTTCGGCTGCGGCTGCCGGCGGCTGGGCGGGTTCGACCGCAGGGACCGCCGCAGGGGCTACCGCGGCGACGGCGCCGTTGCCAGGCGCGATGCGCCCGAGCAGTGCGCCGGCCTCGACGTTCTCGCCTTCGCCGGCCAGGACCTCGCTCAGTACGCCCGCTTCGGTGGCATTGACCTCGAGCGTGACCTTGTCGGTCTCGAGCTCGACCAAGGGCTCGTCGGCCTTGACCGCGTCGCCGACCTTCTTCAGCCACTGGGCCACGGTCGCCTCGCTGACAGATTCGCCCAGGGTGGGCACCAGGATATCCGTTGTCATCGACCTCGCGTCCATGGGGCTCACTTGGCGCCCAACTGCGCCGTCTTGGCCTTGGACCGGCCCTTGCCCTGGCCGGCGGTCCTGACTTTGTGCTCGGCCTTGCGAGCGGCGATGCGCTTGAGCGCAACCTTGCCCAGGGTCAGCGCGTCGTCGATCAGCTCGGCCTGCTCGGCGCGGTGACGCTGGTTCGAGCCGGTCGCCGGCGAAGCGGCCGAGCTGCGGCCGGCATAACGCGGCCGGGGGTTCTTGCAGCCGACCTCCTCGGCGACCTCCTCGATGAAGGCGTTGGCAAAGGCCCAGGCGCCCATGTTGCGCGGCTCCTCCTGGCACCAGACCAGCTCGCAATGCCTATAGGGCTCGAACTCGGCGGCCAGCGCGTCGGCCGGGAAGGGGTAGAGCTGCTCCAGGCGCAGGAAGTGGACGTCGGCGATACCGCGCTTCTCGCGCTCCTCGAGCAGGTCGTAATAGACCTTGCCCGTACAAAGCACGACCTGCTTGGCCTGCTTCGGATCGCTAGGCAGTTGGTCGCAGTACATCACGCGGTGAAAGGTGCTGCCCGACCCGAAGTGTTCGAGCGGGGAGACGCAGCGCTTGTGCCTGAGCAGCGATTTCGGCGTCATGACGACGAGCGGCTTGCGGAACTCGCGACGCATCTGGCGCCGCAGAACGTGAAAATAGTTGGCCGGCGTGGTGCAGTTGACCACCTGGAGGTTGTCCTCGGCACAGAGCTGCAGGAACCGCTCCGGCCGGGCCGAGGAGTGCTCCGGGCCCTGGCCTTCGTAGCCGTGGGGCAACAGCATGACCAGGCCGCACATGCGCAGCCACTTGGACTCGCCGCTCGAGATGAACTGATCGATGATGATCTGCGCGCCGTTGGAGAAGTCGCCGAACTGCGCCTCCCAAAGCACTAGCGCGCGCGGCTCGGCCAGGGAGAAGCCGTACTCGAAGCCGAGCACCGCAAGCTCGCTCAAGGGGCTGTCGATGATCTCGATCTGCGCCTGCTTGTCGCGAACGTAGTTCAAGGGTACGTAGCGCTCTTCGGTTTCCTGGTCGATCAAGGCCGCGTGGCGCTGCGAGAAGGTGCCGCGGTTGCTGTCCTGCCCCGACAGCCGCACCGGGTGGTCCTCGACCAGCAGCGTGCCGAAGGCGAGCGCCTCTGCGGTCGCCCAATCGATGCCCTGGCCGGTCTCGATCATCTGACGCTTGGCCTCGAGCTGCCGGACGATCTTGCGGTTGAGGTTGAAGGTGTCCGGAACCGTGGTCAGCGCCGTCCCGACTTCCTTGAGAATCTTGAGAGGAGCGCCCGTCTTGCCGCGGCGGGCGTCATAGCCACGCACCCTGTCCAAACCCGACCAAGCCCCCTCTAGCCAGTCGGCCTTGTTCGGCTTGTAGCCCCGGGAGGCCTCGAAGTCCCTTTCCAGCTGCTGCTCGCGCTGCGCGATGAGCTCGTCGGCCTCGGCCTCGCCGAGGGTGCCTTCGGCGACCAGGCGGTCGGCATAGATCTTCCGCGTGCTCGGATGCTTGGCAATGGCCTTGTACATCAGCGGCTGGGTGAAGGCCGGTTCATCGCCCTCGTTATGGCCGAAGCGCCGGTAGCAGAACATGTCGATGACCACGTCCTTCAGGAAGGTCTGCCGGAACTCGGTCGCTATGCGCGCGGCGTGCACCACCGATTCCGGATCGTCGCCGTTCACGTGGAAAATCGGCGCTTGGATGATCTTGGCGACGTCCGAGCAGTAGGGCCCGGAGCGCGAGTTGACCGGGTTGGTGGTGAAGCCGATCTGGTTGTTGACGATGAAATGGATCGTGCCGCCGATCCTGTAGCCCTTGAGCTCCGAGAGATCGAGCGTCTCGGCGACCAGGCCCTGCCCGGCGAAGGCGGCGTCGCCGTGCATCAGCAGCGCCATCACCTGGGTCCGGTCGAGGTCCTCGCGCTGGGCCTGCTTGGCTCGCACCTTGCCGACCACGACCGGGTTGACCGCCTCGAGATGGGACGGATTGGCAGTCAGCGAGAGATGCACGACGTTGCTGTCGAACTCCCGGTCCGAGGAGGTGCCCAGGTGATACTTGACGTCGCCCGACCCGCCGACATCCTCGGGGTGCGCGGCGCCGCCCTGGAATTCGGAGAAGATCGCGGTAAACGGCTTGCCCATGAAGTTGGCGAGCACGTTCAGGCGCCCGCGGTGCGGCATGCCGACCACCACGTCCTTGAGGCCGAGCTGGCCGCCGCGCTTGAGGATCTGCTCGAGCGCCGGGATCATGGCCTCCCCGCCGTCCAGGCCGAAGCGCTTGGTGCCGGTGTACTTCTTGTTGAGGAACTGCTCGAAGACTTCGGCCGCGGTGAGACGTTCCAGGATCGCCCGCTTGCCCTCGCCGGTGAAGTGGGTCTGGTTGTGGATCGACTCTATGCGCTCCTGGATCCAGGCCTTCTGCGCCGGGTCCTGGATGTGCATGAACTCGACGCCGATCGTGCCGCAGTAGGTCTCGCGCACCGCGGCCATGATCTCGGCGAGGGTCGCGGTCTCGAGGCCGAGCACCTTGTTGATGAAGATCGGCCGGTCCATGTCGGCCTCGGTGAAGCCGTAGGTCCTGGGGTCGAGCTCCGGATGAGGCTCGACCGGTTTCAGGCCCAACGGATCCAGCTTGGCCTCCAGGTGGCCGCGGACCCGGTAGGCCCGGATCAACATCAAGGCCCGGATCGAATCCAGCGTCGCCGCACGGACGTGATCCGCCGTGATGTCGCCGCCGCCGGTCAACCCGGCTGCGACCGCCGTGGCGCTCTGTCCGTTCGCGCCGGCGCCGTTCAGCTCGCGGACCAGGGCTGCCGCCTCGTCGTCCAGGTCGCCGAAGAAGCGGCGCCAATCCGGCTCGAGCTGGTCCGGCGCTTTCAGGAACCGTTGGTAGAGCTCTGCGAGCAGACTGGCATTTGCAGGATACGTCATGGCCTGTGTCGGTCCGGCCGGGGCAACCCCGACCGCCTCCTTACGATTGTGGCATCACGTATATGGTCTCAGCCCCCCATCGCTGCCAGCATGGTGCTGCCGAGGCTGGCCGGCGAGTCGGCAACGTGGATGCCCGCCGATTTCAGCGCCTCGATCTTGTCCCCCGCGCCGCCCTTGCCGCCGGAAATAATGGCGCCCGCATGGCCCATGCGCCGGCCCGGCGGCGCGGTCACGCCGGCAATGAAGCCGGCCATCGGCTTCTTGGTCTTGGACGCCTTGTAGAAGGCCGCGGCGTCCTCCTCGGCGCTGCCGCCGATCTCGCCGATCATAATGATGCCCTCGGTCTCGTCGTCGGCCAGGAAGGCGTCCAGGCAATCGATGAAATCGGTGCCGTTTACCGGATCGCCGCCGATCCCGATGCAGGTCGATTGGCCGAGGCCCGAGGCCGTGGTCTGGGCCACCGCCTCGTAGGTCAGCGTGCCCGACCGCGAAACGACGCCGACCTTGCCGCGCTGATGGATATGGCCCGGCATGATGCCGATCTTGCACTCGTCCGGCGTGATGATCCCCGGGCAGTTCGGGCCGATCAGCCGGGTCTGGGAGCCGATCAGCACGCGCTTGACCCTGACCATGTCGAGCACGGGAATGCCCTCGGTGATGCAGACCACCAGGGAGATCCCGGCGTCGACCGCCTCGAGGATCGCATCGGCCGCGAAGGGCGGCGGCACATAGATCACGCTGGCGTCCGCGCCGGTCCTCTCGACCGCTTCGGCCACGGTGTTGAAGACGGGCAGATCCAAATGGGTCAAGCCGCCCTTGTTCGGCGTGACGCCGCCGACCATCCGGGTGCCATAGGCGATCGCCTGCTCGGAGTGGAAGGTGCCCTGGTCGCCGGTGAAGCCCTGGCAGATGACCTTGGTGTTCTTGTCGACGAAGACCGCCATCATCCAGCCTCCCGGACCGCTTTGACCACCTTCTCGGCGGCATCCCCAAGATCGTCGGCCGAGACGATCGGCAGTCCCGAATCGGCCAGGATCTGCTTGCCGAGGTCCACATTGGTGCCTTCCAGGCGCACGACCAGGGGAACATGCAGCGAGACCTCGCGCGCCGCGGCGACCACGCCTTCGGCGATCACGTCGCAACGCATGATGCCGCCGAATATGTTGACCAGGATGCCCTTCACGTTGGCGTCGCCCAGGATGATCTTGAAGGCCGCGGTGACCCGCTCCTTGGTCGCCCCGCCGCCGACGTCCAGGAAGTTGGCCGGCTCGCCGCCGTGCAGCTTGATGATGTCCATGGTCGCCATGGCCAGGCCCGCGCCGTTCACCATGCAGCCGATCTCGCCGTCCAGCTTGATGTAGTTCAGCTCGTGGCGCGCGGCCTCGAGCTCCATGGCGTCCTCTTCGTCCTCGTCGCGCATGTCCGCCACGTCCTTGTGCCGGAACAAGGCGTTGTCGTCGAAGTTCATCTTGGCGTCCAAGGCGATCACCTCGCCGCCGCCGGTCACCACCAGCGGGTTGATCTCGACGATCGAGGCGTCGAGCTCGGTCAGCGCCCGGTACATGGCCCTCAGGAACTTGACCGCCGCGCCCACCTCCTTGCCCTCGAGGCCGAGGCCGAAGGCGATCTGGCGGCCGTGGAACGGCATCAGGCCCAGCGTCGGGTCGATCGCCAGCTTGAGAATCTTCTCCGGCGTCGCGGCCGCGACCTCCTCGATCTCCATCCCGCCCTCGGTCGAGGCCATCACCGTGACCCGGCTGGTCGCCCGGTCGATCAGCATGCCGAGGTAGAGCTCCCGCGCGATGTCGCAGCCGTCCTCGATGTAGAGGCGCTTGACCTCCTTGCCGGCCTGTCCGGTCTGCCGGGTGACCAGCACGTGACCCAGCATCTTGCGGGCGTTCTCCTTGACCTCCTCGAGCGAGCGGCAGAGCCGCACGCCGCCCGCGCCCTCCGGATCGTCGGCGAAGCGCCCGGCGCCGCGGCCGCCGGCATGGATCTGGGACTTCACGACCCAGACCGGTCCGCCCAGCTCGCGCGCCGCGTTCTCCGCCTCCTCGGGCGTAAAGGCAACGCCGCCGCGCGGCACCGCGACACCGTACTTCGCCAGCAAGCCCTTGGCCTGGTACTCGTGAATGTTCATGGACCGCCCATCCCTGGATCCGTCACACCCGGTCGATCACAATGACCCGCTCAAGCTTCCCCAAACAGGCCGCACCACGCCATACAGGCAGCAGCGCGGCCGCTCGCCGAAGACGCCGGCTACTTTAACACCCAGGAAAGGCAGCGCAACCAGGGGCTACTTCTTGCTGCCCTTGTTGGCCTTCATCAGCTTCTTGCAGATCTCGACCAGGCCTGTGACGGAGTCGACCGACTTGTCGAGCATCTTCTTCTCGGCGGCCTTGAGCTGCAGCTCGACGACGCGCTCGATGCCGCCCGCGCCGATCACCGCCGGCACGCCGACATAGAGCCCCTTGACGCCGTACTCGCCGTTCAGATAGGCGGCGCAGGGCAAGACCCGCTTCTTGTCCCTGAGGTAGGACTCCGTCATCGCGATGGCCGCAGCGGCCGGCGCGTAGTAGGCCGAACCGGTTTTCATCAGGGCGACGATCTCGCCGCCGCCACCGCGCGTGCGGTCGACGATCTCGTCGACGCGCTGGCTGCTGATCCAGCCCATCTTGACCAGGTCCGGCAGGGGCACCCCGGCGACGGTCGTATAGCGCACCATGGGCACCATGGTGTCGCCGTGGCCGCCCAGCACGAAGGCGCTGACGTCCTCGACCGAGACGTTCAGCTCGTCGGCCAGGAAGTAGCGGAAGCGCGCCGAGTCGAGCACGCCGGCCATGCCGACCACCATGTTGACCGGCAGGCCCGAGGCCTGCTGCAGCACCCAGACCATGGCGTCCAGCGGGTTGGTAATGCAGATCACGAAGGCCTTGGGGCAGTACTTCTTGATGCCCTCGCCGGCGGCCTGCATGACCTTGGAGTTGGTGTCCAGCAGGTCGTCCCGGCTCATGCCCGGACGGCGCGGGATGCCGGCGGTGACGATCACTACGTCGGCGCCCTTGATCGCCGAATAGGCGTTGGCGCCCGCCAGCTTGGCGTCGAAACCCTGGACCGGCGAGGACTGCGCGATATCCAGCGCTTTGCCCTGCGGAATTCCCTCGATAATGTCGAAGAGGGCAATGTCGCCCAGCTCTTTGAGGCCGGCCAACAGTGCCAGCGTGCCGCCGATCTGCCCCGCACCGATCAGTGCGATCTTGTTGCGTGCCATGGTAGCCCTTCCTTGGGATTGCCCCGAATCTTTGGGATTGCCGCGAACTCGACGGCCGGGCGTGAGCCACAGCTCCGGCCTTAGAGTGACGCCGAATGTCCTAGCGCGATTTCGGAGAAGGGGCAAGGGAGCGCAGGAATTTCGACGTCCTAATCCGAGTGCTCGAGCGCGATGTACTCCTTCGAGCGCATTTCCTGCAGCCGGCTCACCGTTCGCTGGAATTCAGCCGCCCCGTCTCCCGTCGGATAGAGCCGCTCGGGCGGCACTTCGGCCGACACGACCAGCTTGACCCGGTGCTCGTAGAGTGCGTCGATCAGGGTCATGAAGCGGCGCGCCTCGTTGCGCCTGTCCGTATTTAGGACCGGTACATCGGCCAGGATCACGGCATGATAGCGCCCGGCGATCGCCAGGTAGTCGCCGGCCCCCAGCGGGGCCTCGCAGAGCTCGGCGAAAGAGAAGCAGGCGACGCCGCGGGCGGCGCGCGGCACGGCGAGCGTCCGCCCCTTGACCGTGATCCTGTCCGGCGCACCGGCGGCCCCCTCCGTCAGCCGCGTGAAGGCCTGCTCCATCGCCGCCGCGGCGCGCGCGCCGAGCGGTGCGTGATAGACCGAGATATCCTGCAACCGGGCCATGCGGTAGTCGCGGCCGCTGTCGAGCTGCAAGATATCGAGGCGTTCCTTGAGGAGCGCGACGAAGGGCAGGAAGCGCTCGCGCTGCAGCCCCCCGTCGTACAGCCGGTCGGGCGGCCAGTTGGAGGTCGCGACGACCACCACGCCGCGCTCGAACAGGGAGTCGAAGAGTCGCCCCAGGATCATGGCATCGGCGATGTTGACCACGTGGAATTCGTCGAAGCAGATCAGCCAGGCCTCCTCGGACAGCTCGCCGGCCAGCTCCGGCAGGGGGTCAGCTTTGGCGCCCTTGGTCCTGCGCCGCCAGGCGTGCAAGCGGTCGTGCACCTCCTGCATGAAGGCGTGGAAATGGACCCGGCGCTTGACCTCGATCGGCGCGGTCTCGAAGAATAGGTCCATCAGCATGGACTTGCCGGTGCCGACCCCGCCGTAGATGTAGAGCCCCTGCGGCGGATCGGCCCGCCGGCGCGCCAGGCCCAGGCGCGCCTTCCAGCCGCCAGGCCCAGTCGAGAGCTCGTAGTACCTGAGCGCGTTGGCCAGGCTCTGCAGCTTCTCGACGGTCAGCTCCTGGCCGGGGTCGGGCTTCAACTCGCCGGCGTAGCGCCGGGCGCGGTAGGCGGCGAGCGGTCCCTCCGAAACAGTGGCGTCGGTCATGGGCGGATTCGGGCGGGAACGGCGGTCACGGCGGCCTGAGTGAATAACGTGATCGCAACCGCTGTCAACGGCGGGTCACGCCCGCCAGCCGGCCACCGCCTCGAGGCGGGACTCGGCTTCGGCGACTAGGCGCTCGACGATCTCGCCGGCCGGCAGCACCTCGCCGATCAACCCGACCGCCTCGCCGGCGATCACGCCGGCGGTGTCGAAGTCGCCGCGCCCGGTGGCCTCGCCGTAGCGCGCGCGCTCGGCGGCGCCGGCCTCGGCCAGGGCCGTTTCGTTTCCGTGCCATCGCTCCGTGAAGGTGTTCGCCAGGCCGCGGATCCTATAGGGAGCCGGCCAGGCGAGGTCGCGCGCCGTATCGAACACCGAGGTCTTGACGGTATCCTCGCCACTAGCCGCCAGGATCCGCTGCTTGGCCGCGGGGTGGCCGAGCGATTCCGCCGCCGCGTAGAACCGCGTGCCGAGCAGCACCCCCGCCGCCCCCAGCATCAGCGCCGCGGCCAAGCCCCGGCCGTCGGCGATGCCGCCCGCGGCGGCCACCGGGACAGGCGCCACCGCGTCGACCACGGCGGGCACCAGCGGCAGGGTCGCGCGCGTCGCGCCATGGCCGCCGGCCTCGCTACCTTGGGCCACGATCACATCAGCGCCGGCAGCTGCAGCCCAACGGGCGTGGGACAAGCTTTGGACTTGGCAGATCAGCTTGGCGCCGGCCTGCTTGATCTTGGCCGCGAAGGGCGCCGGGTCGGCGAAGGACAGCATCACGGCGGCCGGGCTGCGCGCCAAGGCCTGGTCCAGCAGCGCCGGCCTCTCCGCCAGGCACCAAGTGATGAAGCCGATGCCGATGCGCTGGTTACCGGCGGCCGCAAACTCGGCCTCGATCCACTCGGCCTCGCCGTAGCCGCCGCCGATCAGGCCCAGGCCGCCGGCCGCCGAGACCGCCGCCGCCAGGGCGCCGCCGCTGACCCGCGCCATGGGCGCCAGGATCACCGGATGGCGGATCTCCAGAAGCTCGGTAAGCGGAGTCTTCAACGCCATGGTCCCGTCGCCGCCCCTTCAACGCCCGCCGGCCGCGCGCAGCACGGTGCCGGTCACGTAGGAGGCCGCGTCGGACAGCAGCCAGAGGATCGCTTCCGCGATCTCCTCCGGCTGGGCGGCGCGGCCGAGCGGCACCTTGGGCGCGTCCTCGGCAAGCCGGTCCGGCATGCCCGAGGCGGCGTGGATCCCCGTCTCGACGAAGCCCGGGGCGACCGCATTGACCCGGATGCCCTCGCCGGCGACCTCCTTGGCGAGGCCGACCGTAAAGCTGTCGACCGCGCCCTTGGCGGCGGCGTACCAAACGTACTCGCCAGGGCTGCCGATCGTGGCGGCGCCCGAGGAGACGTTGACGATGGCGCCGCCCGGAGCGCCGCGCCGGGTCGACATGCGCCGGACCGCCGCGCGCGAACACCAGATCGTCCCAAGGAGGTTGACCTCGACTACGGTCCGGATGGTCTCCGAGGGAGCTTCGTCCAGGCGGTTCACCCGGCCGGCCAGACCGGCGTTGTTGACCAGCGCCGTGACCGGGCCCAGCGCGGACTCGGCCGCCTCGAACAAGCCTTCGACCACGTCCTCCCGCGCCACGTCGGCCTGCACCGCGATGGCCCGCGCGCCGGCGGCTTCGATGTCGTGCACCACCCCCTCGGCCGCCGCCGTGTTGTTCAGGTAATTAACGCAGACGCCGTAGCCACGCGCCGCTGCCAGGCGCGCCGTCGCCGCGCCGATCCCTCGGCCGCCGCCGGTCACGATGATGGTTCCGGTCATCGGTTTGCCTTCGGGAGCCTGGCGAAACGATGGGTCTACTCGGCCGCCTGGGCGCCGCCCGCGAAGACGGCTTCCATCTCCTTGCGGACGCGCAGGGCGGCGTTGGCCGGATCGACTGCCACGTCGGCCCAGGTCAGCGGCTGGCCGGCCTCGACCGCGCGGGTTACCTCGACCCCGTGGGCGAGGCCGATCGGCAGGACACCGGCGGCAAGACTGTCGGCCGCGGGCATGAGCCGGCCCCAGACCGTATAGCCGCCCTCGCCGTCCAGCACCTCGCCGGCCTGGAGGTCGCGTTTCGCGACCGCGGCCACGTCACCGCGGAAGCCGGTCGCCGAACCGGTCGGCTCGCCGCGCAGGGCGGCCGCGAGCACGGAGATCGCGAGCTCCAGCCCGATCAGGTGATAGGGCTTGTACATCGCCGCGTAGCGGCCGCTCGCGTCGGTCGCCAGGCCGTACTCCTGGAAGCAGCGGGCGGTATAGGGGCCCGGCCCCTCGAAGACGACATAGACGCCCCAGCGCAGGTCGCGGTCGACCGGCTCGCCGTCGCGCTCGAGGCAGGACACGACCTCGACCTGGCCGGCGTGGTGCAGGGTCCCGCCCTCGGCATGAGGGCGCAGCACCTCGGCCAGGTGCTCGGCGCCGACCGGCGGAAAGGTCAGGCCGTGCGGCGCCGGGGTCAGGCCCGTGGCGTTGGCGACGGCCGCCATCTCGATCGCCGACTTGGTGCCGTCGAGGAAGGAGTTGAACATCTTCGGGTTCATGCCGCCGGCCGCGGCCCGTTCCGGCGTGATCCCGTAATAGCCCCAGACGGTGTCGGGCGTCGAGGCGTGGTACGCGGGCAGGTACTTGGTGCCCTTGCCGGCGGCCACCACCGAGAGGCCGCAGGCGCGCGCCCAGTCGACCATCTCGCAGATCAGGGCCGGCTGGTCGCCGTAGGCGAGCGCATAGACCAGCCCGGCCGCGCGCGCTTGCTCGGCCAGCAGCGGACCGGCCAGAGCGTCGGCCTCGACGTTGACCATGACGATGTGCTTGCCGGCGCGGCAGGCGGCCTGGGCATAGGCGATGCCGGCCGCCGGGTCGCCGGTCGACTCGATCACGACCTCCAGCCCGTCGGCGGCGATAAGGCCCTGGGCGTCGTCGGTCAGATGGGTGGCGCCGGTCTCCAGCGCCTCGGCGAAGGAGCCGGCGCCGACCCGCGCCGCGTCCCAACCGGTCGCC
>JAOUCL010000390.1 GCA_029859805.1 Rhodospirillales bacterium
CCGAGACGAACTGGGCGGCCTGGATCCGCGCCTCGATCCCCGTGCCCCCGGCGTCCCACACTTCGCCGGCGAGCCCCGCCGCCGCCGCCCGCGCGCCGTCGCGCTCCCGGGCGGCCTGGTCCACGGTCAAGCCCTCCGGCAGGCAGAGCCCGCGGAACTGCAGGCCGTCCAGCCAGTTCGCGACGCGCGCGCCCTCCTCGGCCAGAAACTCGTCGGATTCCATGGCCCTCTCCCCGTACCTTTTCCGATGTTAGGATATATACCCTATTATAACGCCATTGTCAAGAACAAAGCGGAACCGCGTCGGCCGCAAGCGACCAAAAAGTGGCTCACCACGAAGGCACGAAGACACAAAGACCACTAAGGAAACGAACAATTTTATGGCGCGCCTGCCTGCGCGAAGCCGGAGCTTCGCCCTGCGGGCCAAAGCCCTTCGCCCTGCGGCCCATAGCGTTCGGGCGACGGGTCGGGCGACGGGTCGTTCGGCGAAGGCAGGCGCAGCGCGCAAACCAAAACCTTCGTGTCTTCGTGTCTTCGTGGTGAAAATCTTTTGTTTTCAATATCTTACGCCACGCCTCATGCCGACCAGAATCCCATAACCCATTGAAATCGAACGATTTTTTACCGTGCATGGGCTCGTTTGCTCACAGGTCCGGCGATGAGGGCGGGTTTCCTGGCCGTGCCCTTGGCCAGGGGCCGCCGAGCGGCGCGCAGTGCCGCCCGTTTCGCCCCACCCTGCCGCCCGCCCGCGCGAAATCGGGGCTGGCATTCCCCGCCGGGAGCCGTATATTCGACGGCGACAGGGTCCATACCATGGGAGAATCAAGGGCATGAAGACATCTGGTATCGCATCGTTGCTGGTCGCGGGCGCGCTGGCGCTGGCCAGCCAGGGCGCGCTCGCCGCGGGGGACGCCGCCAAGGGCGAGAAGGTCTACAAGAAGTGCAAGGCCTGCCACTCGCTGGAGGCCGGCAAGAAGAAGGTCGGCCCGTCCTTGGCCGGAATCTTCGGCCGCACGGCGGGCACCGTCGAGGGCTTCAAGTATTCCAAGGCGATGGTCGAGTCCGGGATCGTCTGGGACGACAAGACCATGGACGAGTTCCTGGCCAAGCCGAAGAAGGTCATTCCCAAGACCCGGATGGGCTTCCCCGGCCTGAAGAAGGAAGCGGACCGGGCCAACCTGATCGCCTACATGAAAGAGGCCACGAAGTAGCGGTCCAGGCCGCGGCGCGGCGCCCCGTCATACCGGCGAGCCCATGACTGGGCTCGCCTGAGGCCCCTCAGGCGCCGGGCGCAGACATCCGTCTGCTTGGCTGTCCTCGCTTCGCTGCGGGCGCGCGGTCGCGCTTGCCAGCGAGCCGATAAATGTCTTCATCGGCTCGCTGGTATCAGGGCGCGCGCCGGAAGATCATGTCCCCGGGATTGAAGCGGTAGGTCGGGCCGTCGGCGATCGGCGTCGCCAGGCGGTCGACCTCGCCGTGGCCGTTGGCGAGAAAGGTCATCTTCAGACCCTCGCGCAGCGGCCAGACGGTCTCCGGCACCTGCCAGGTGTCGCCGTCCCAGGGCACCAGCGCAAAGCCGATGTCGTTGAACCGGCCCGACAGGGCGCCGTCGCGCGCCTCGATCCGCAGGTCCCCGTAGGCCGGGTGCTCGTAGCGGCCGGCATAGGCGGCGAGCGCGCGGGGCGGCGGCAGGGCGCCGAGCGGCGGCGGGTCCGGCTCCGCCGTCTCCCCGGCTGCGTCCTTGGCCGCGGCCCGGCGCCGGTCGGCCGTGCGCCGGCGCTCGGCCCAGGGCAGCGGATCGAGGCCCAGCAGCCGGTCGTAGAGGTTGTAGGCGACCAGGCGCGGCACCGGGTTGCCGCCCGAGAGGTTCGAGAGCACGACCAGCCCGAGGCCGTCCTCCGGCATGAACGAGAGCCGCGCCAGGTAGCCGTCGATCGCGCCGCCGTGGCGGACCACCCGATGGCCGCGGTAGCGCGCGACGTAGAACCCCAGGCCGTAGCCCTCGGTGCCGGTCTTCCTGGGCGCCGCGCTCGCCAGGCGGACCCGCACGCGCCGCAGCTCCGCCGCGCCGGCCGGGCTGAGGAGCCGCCGGCCGTTGAGGCGGCCTCCGTCCAGATGGAAGCGCAGGTAGCGGACCATGTCCTCGATGTTGGAGTAGACGGCGCCGGCGGGCGCGATCTCGTCGGTGTTGCGGAAGGCGATGGCCTCGCGCCCGTCTTCGCCCGGAAAATACGGCAGCGCGATCTCGGGCGCCGCCAGGAAAGCGCCCAGCGACAGGCGCGTGCTCGTCATACCGAGGGGGTCCAGCAGGCGCCGCCGGGTGAAGTCCTCCCAGGTGGTCCCGGCCAGGCGGCCGGCCAGGACCCCCGCCACCATGAACATCAGGTTCTGGTACTGGAAGGTCTCGCCCAGCGCCTTGGTCGGCCTGAGATAACGAATGCGGCGCAGCAGCTCGGCCCGGTCGAAGGCCTCGGCGTACCACAGCACGTCGTGGCGCGGCAGGCCCGAGCGGTGGGTCACCAGATCGAGCGGCGTGATCCGCCGGCTCGCCTCCGGGTCCATCAGCGCGAAGTCCGGCAGGTAGTCGCGCAGCGGCCGGTCCCAGGCGAGCCGGCCTTCGTCGGCCAGGATCGCCAGGCCCGTCGCGGTGAAGGTCTTGGTGACCGAGCCGATGGCGAAAAGGGTCCGCGGCGTGACCGGCAGGCCACGCTCCGGGTCGCGGAAGCCGTAGGCCCGGCACAGCACGATCTCGCCGTCCCTGACGGCGGCCACGGCGAGGCCCGGCACCTGCCATTCGGCCATGACCTGCTCGACGAAGCGGTCGAAGCCGTCGAGCCCGGCGGGCACCTGCGCGCCGGCGGCGCCTTGCGCGGGCCACAGCAGGGCGAGACAGAGCCAAAGGGTCGCAGCGCTCCTCACGGCGGCATCTCCTCTCGGGCAACCATGGGGCCCGATCCTACCCCCAAAGGTCACCGATAATGACTCATTTCATGGGGGCGAACCGGATCCCCCGGGGTGGCGCGGCGGGCAGTGGATCTCCCGGGGACGATGCGCGAATCGAACACACGCCGCAACGCCGCCCAAGTCCTGAATCACCTCGGTGAAATGTGTCATTATCGGTGACCTTTGCCATGAAAAGGAAACGCTTCCATGACCGTCACGCTCACACTGGCCGAGGTCGAGGACCTGACATTCAAGGCGCTCACCGCCTGCGGCACGAGCGAGGCCAACGCCCGCTCGGTCACCGCCTCGGTCGTCGCCTCCGAGGCCGAGGCATCCACAGCCACGGCCTGGCCCGCCTGCCGACCTATTGCGAGCACGCGCGCTGCGGCAAGATCGACGGCAAGGCCGAGCCCACGCTGGAGCAGGCCGCGCCCGCCGCGCTTCGGGCCGATGCCCGGGACGGCTTCGCCCACCCGGCGATCGACCTGGGCCTCGAACGCCTGCTGCCGCTCGCGAAGGAGACCGGCATCGCCGCCCTGGCGGTGACCAACTCCTACAACTGCGGGGTCTGCGGCTACCACGTCGAGCGCATCGCCGCCGCCGGCCTGGTCGCCCTCGGCTTCGTCAACGCGCCGGCCTCGATCGCGCCGTGGGGTGGCCGCAAGGCGGTGTTCGGCACCAACCCGATCTCCTGCGCCGTGCCGCGCGAGGGCGCGCCGCCGCTGGTCATCGACCAGTCCTCCAGCGTGGTCGCGAGAAGCGAGGTGCTGGTCCATGCCCAGACCGGCGAAGCGATCCCGGAAGGCTGGGCGCTGGACGCCGAGGGCAAGCCCACGACCGACCCCAAGGCGGCGCTGGCCGGCGGCACCATGGTGCCCTCGGGCGCCTACAAGGGCGCCGGCATCGCGCTGATCGTCGAGGTGCTGGCCGCCGCGGTGGCCGGCGCGACCCTGTCGATCGAGGCCTCGTCCTTCGCCGACACCGCGGGCGGCTCGCCGCGCACCGGCCAGTTCTTCGTAGCGATCGAGCCGGGGGCC
>JAOUCL010000391.1 GCA_029859805.1 Rhodospirillales bacterium
CGCAGGGAGGAGCGGGTGGTGAGATCGGGGAAAACCTACGACGTCGCGGTGATCGGTGGCGGGATCGCCGGCTGCGCGGCCGCCTATTTCCTGGCCGACAGGGGGCTCTCGGTGGTGCTCCTGGAGAAGGGCGAGATCGCCGGCGAGCAGTCGGGGCGCAACTGGGGCTTCGTGCGCCAGCAGGGCCGCGACCCGCGCGAGATCCCGCTCATGATGGCCTGCAACCGCCTCTGGCAGGAACTGCCGGCCGCGCTCGAGGCCGACATCGAGTGGCGCCGGGGCGGCATCCTCTATCTGGCCGAGGGCGAGGCCGAGATGGCCGATTACGAGGGCTGGCTGGACCACGCCCGCGCCCACGGGCTCGACAGCCGCCTGGTTTCCGGGCGCGAGGCGGCGGCGCTGCTGCCCGGCATGGCGCGCGCCTGGGCCGGCGGCCTCTACACGCCGGGCGACGGTCAGGCCGATCCGGTCAAGACGACGCAAGCCTTCGCCGCCGCCGCGGCCAGGCAGGGCGCCGAGATCCGCACCGGCTGAATCGTCGAGGCGATCGAGACCGGCGGCGGCGCCGTCACCGGCTTGCGGACCGAGGCGGGCGAGGTCAAGGCCAAGGCGGTGCTGGTCGCCGCCGGGGTCTGGAGCAACCCGCTGCTGCGCGGCCTCGGCCTCGACCTGCCGCAGCTGCGGATCCGGGCCACGGTGCTGCGCACCAAGCAGGCACCCGACAAGACGGCGCTCGGCGTCTGGTCGCCGGGACTCGGCTTCCGCCAGCGCCGGGACGGCTCGTTCAACGTCGCCGCCGGCGGCTTGGTCGACC
This sequence comes from Rhodospirillales bacterium, assembly GCA_029859805.1. Classification (GTDB taxonomy): domain Bacteria; phylum Pseudomonadota; class Alphaproteobacteria; order Kiloniellales; family JAKSDN01; genus CAMYKD01. The sequence continues at coordinate 815 of JAOUCL010000391.1, forward strand.
ACGACATCGGGCTCGACAGCCTGCGCTACGCCTGGGCCTTCCGGCAGGGCTTCCGCCAGCACCGCCGGCAGTTCCGCCTGCATCTCGGGCGGCCCTTGGTCGAGGACATCGCGGCCCTGTTCGACAGCCGCGCCGCGCTCAAGCGCTGCCTGGCCAAGCACCGCGTCCTGGCGCCGGCGCCCGATCCGGCGAAGATGCAGAAGGGCCTCGCGGCGTTTCACGCGCTTTTCCCCGAGCTCGCCGACCTCCAGGTCGATCACGGCTGGGCCGGCGTCATCGAGGCGACGCCCGACGCGATCCCGGTCCTGGACGCGCTGCCGAGCCTCGCCGGCCTCTTCGTCGCGACGGGCTTCAGCGGCCACGGCTTCGGCATCGGCCCGATCGCCGGCCGGCTCATGGCCGAGCTGATCGCCGGAGACGAGCCCTCCCACGACCTCGGCGCCTTCCGCTTCGCACGCTTCGCCGAAGGACTGCCGCTCGCCCCCGAAAGCGCCATATGAGCGCGAAATGCCGCACGGCACCGATTCCGAGGCGACGCTAGGCTAAGCCGGAAGATCCGCTCGGTCTTTGAGTAGGCATTTACTAATTGTCCAACCCCAGAGGCGCAGAATGCGTGTGACAATCCGGTAATTATCAAATCAGAAACGGATATTCGTAGCAGTAGGCATTCCCTGCAACCTCAAGACCGTGATGGCCGGGTCCGAAAGATGAGTGATAAAGATCTTGCAAGATCGAGAGAGGACGCCAAGCATGGGAGCTTCTTGCCCATGTGGAGTGCGTTTTTTGCGCGCATGGCAATCATTTTCGTCGGCTCTAACGCAATACTTTGGACGGAGATTTATATACTAGATTCATACTATGGAGAATTCGGTTTTGGGCACCACGCTTACGCTCAATTAATAATCTTGTTTTCAATGCTGGCTTATTTTTCGGTGCCTATCTTGCGAACCAAGCCGAGGGTCGATGTATGGCCTTCCTTAAATGGCCTTCCTTAAGAAGAATCACTCTTTATGATAGGATGATGGTGGGCTTTTTGATGATACTAGGCCTCATCCTTCTTTCGCTTGGCACATATTTAAGTTTCAATATGACCGGGCTAGATATTTCTAATTTTCCAATGTTCGTTGTTAATAGTGCCTTTCTCATGTTTGTTTCTTTTCCCATGATTATTGTTGGTTCGCTTGAGTTGCGAAGCATCTTGTACATTCGAATGAATGCCCTGATATCGAGATCGAGAAGTGCCTGATAATCTGTTGGGGTTTTCTCTGTGCCTCTGTGTCTCCATGGTTCAATCTTAACCCGCCTTTTGGTCGCCGTGCCTGCACCATGACGGTCGTCACCCGTTTCGCCCCTTCGCCGACCGGGTTCTTGCACCTGGGCCATGCCCATGCGGCGCTGTTCGCCTGGCGGGCCGCCGAGGCGGCACGGGGGCGCTGCCTGCTGCGCATCGAGGACATCGACCGGGGCCGCTGCCGGCCGGCGTTCGAGGCCGCGATCGCGGAGGATCTCGCCTGGCTCGGCCTCGACTGGGAGGGTCCGGTGCGCCGCCAGTCGGAGCACCTCGGCTTCTATGCCGAGATCCTCGCCGAGCTGCACGGCCGGGGTCTGCTCTACCCCTGCTTCTGCACCCGCAAGGAGATTCGGGCCGAGATCGCCCGCGCCGCCGCGGCGCCGCACGGCCCCGACGGCCCGCTCTATCCCGGCACCTGCCGAGACCTCGGCGAGGCCGAAAGACGGGCGCGGCTCGCGGCCGGCGAGCCCCATGCGCTGCGCCTCGACGTCGCCCGGGCCACGGCGGAGACCGGGCCGCTCGCCTGGGTCGACCGGGGCCGCAGCGAGGTCGCGGCCGATCCCGCGGTCTTCGGCGACGTGGTGCTGGCGCGCAAGGACACGCCGACCAGCTATCACCTGGCGGTCACCTTGGACGACGCCCTCCAGGGCGTGACCCTGGTCACCCGCGGCGAGGACCTCTTTCCGGCCACCCCTATCCACCGCCTGCTCCAGGCGCTGCTCGACCTGCCGGTGCCCGAGTGGCACCATCACGGCCTCTTGACCGATGCCGCCGGCAAGCGCCTCGCCAAGCGCCACGATCCGCTGACCATCCGGGCCCTGCGCGAGGCCGGCCGGAGCCCGGCAGAGGTGCGCGCGCTGGCCGGCTTTCCGGACGAGGGACCATGAGCGAGACGACGAGCGGAACCACGAACGGCCGGGCGGACGACCGGGCGGCCGACTTCGAGCGGGTCTATGCCCGGGAGATCGCGCCCCATGCGCGCGACATGGAGGCCAGGCGCCAGGGCCGGGTCGCCGCCTTCTACCGCCGGATCGGGCTTTCCGTGCCGCTGATCGCCTTGGCCGCCGGCGCGCTCTACACGATCGGCTTCCTTGAGGGCGAACCGGTCTGGTCGACGATCATTCTCGTCGTGGCCGCGGTCGCGGCGATCTTCTGGATCAGCCGTCCGGCCGCCCAGCACCGCGAGGAGCTGAAGGACTTGGTGATCGCGCCGCTCTGCCGCTTCCTGGGGGACCTCGAATACAGCCGCGCGGTCAAGGACGGTTTCGACACCGGGCGCTTCGAGGAGACCGGCGTGGTCGGCCATCACACGCGCACCAAGCTGGAGGACCTGTTCGCAGGGCGCCACCGCGACACCGGATTCCGCATGGTCGAGGCCAAGCTGCGGCGCAGGCGCCGGGGACGCCGGAGCTCCGGCAGCTCGACGGTGTTCAAGGGCCTGCTGTTCGACATCGAGGTGCCGCAGTCCTTTTCCGGCCGCATCCTGCTCACCACCGACAAGGGCGGGCTGGTCAACCGCATGGAGGGTTTCTTCCGGGACACGTTCGGCGACACGGCGCCCGTCGCCTTCGACCACCCCGCCTTCGAGGCGCGCTACGAGGTCTACAGCGACGACGCCGCGGCGGCGCGCGCGCTCCTGACCCCGGCGCTGCTCGACTCGCTGGTCGCGCTCAGCGAGGCGGCGGAAGAAACGGCGCTGCGCGCTGCCTTCGTGGATGGCCGCTTCCTGCTCGCCCTGCCGACCCGCAAGGATCTCTTCGAGATCGGCAAGCTGCACCGCTCGCTCGAGCACCTGGAAGAGGACGTGAAGGCCCTGCTGGCCCA
>JAOUCL010000130.1 GCA_029859805.1 Rhodospirillales bacterium
GAACAGGCGGCCCATGACGTTGAGCACCATGACCTTCCGGCCGCGGGGCGCCGCGAAGACCCCGCTCCCGCGGCCCGGCGTGCCGTCGGGATAGTTCTGGGGCCGCAGCAGACGCGGCTCGCCGTCGATGAAGCCCAGCGCCTCGCGCTGGTCCCAGCTGTGGTTGCCGCCGGAGATCACGTCGACCCCGGCCGCCAGGATCTCCTGGCAGATCTTCTTGGTGATGCCGAAGCCGCCGGCCGCGTTCTCGCCGTTGGCGATCACGAAATCGACCGCGAGCCGCTCACGCAGGCTGGGCAGGTGATCGAACAGCGCCTGGCGGCCGCTCCGGCCGACGAGATCACCGCAGAACAGCAGCCGCATGGCCCTCGCCTCCGATCGCTATGGTTTCGCCCTCGGTCAAAATCCAGTCGAGCGTCCGGTCCCTGGGACCGCGGGGCAGCTCGGACAGCTCCTGGCCGGCATACGCGACGCCCACGGCGAGCGCGCACCCGGCGCTCTGGAGCCGGGCCAGGGTCCGGTCGTAGAAGCCGCCGCCATAGCCGAGGCGCGTGCCCGCGCGGTCGAAGGCCAGCAGCGGCACCAACAAGAGCGCCGGCGTCACTTCCGGCCGGTCCGCGGCCGGTTCGTATAGACCGAAGCCCGCGGTCTCCAGCCGGTCGCCCGGTGCCCAGCGCCGGAACACCAGCGGCGCCCCTTTCGCAACCACGACGGGTAGGCCGATCGGGTGGCCGCGCGCGACCAGCGCCGCCATGGCCGGGCGCGGGTCCAGCTCGTCGCCCTTGGGCCAGTAGGCCGAGACCGCGGCCCCCGGGGCCAACGGGATCGTCCCCCGGTCGAGCACGGCGATCAAGCGCCGGCACAGCGCCTCGCCGGCTCCGGAGGAGGAGGCCGCGGCGCGGCGCCGCTTGGCTTCGGCGCGCAGGCGCATCTTTTCGTCGTCGATATCAGGAGTCACCAGGAAACCTCTGCCGCCCGCCCGGTGGTCTGTCAGGTTCCCGGCGGGGTCGGGGCGTGCCGCGATGGCCGTTGACCGATATGGATCCTCCGTGGCCTGCCAAAGCAGGTGGGCGCCATATACCGAGACCACGGCCCCGGCAGGGACAGCTCCCTAGAGGTTTGTATTGGCCCCAGGGATCGAAAGGTCTGACGCACCTCGCAGCACAAACCCCTGCGCCGATATCTAAGGCTCCTCCAGCCGGTCGGCAATAGCCTCCAACCGGTTGGCGCAGCTTTCCAGCGCTTCGACGGCGGCCGGATCAGGGATCGGATCGGGCGTCGGCGCCGAGCGGCTGGTCTCGAGTTCGGAGATATGGGCGTAGGCATCGGACAGTTCGTCGGCGATCAGCAGGCTCGCCATGACCAGGAGCCGCGGTTCTCCCAACTGCCCCACCGACTCGACCAGGTCGCCGACCCTCTGATCGATGTGCCCGGCCAGGTGTTGCAGATGGGCCTCCTGCCCGTCGTCGCAAGCGACCGTGTAGCTGCGTCCATTGATGGTGAGGGTCACCTCGGCCACGTCAGTCCTCCAAAACGGCTCTGAGGCGGCCGATCGCCGCATCCAGGCGGGTCGTCGCCTGTGCGGCGGCGGCCTGCAGGCGGGCGTTCTCCCGCCGCGTGCCCTCGAGCGCGGCGCGCAGGTCGTCGTCCACCGCCCCACCCTGGGCGGCCTTCGAGACCACCGCGCGGTCCAACCGGTCGAGCGCCGATTGCAGTCTCCGGGCGGCTTGGTCCAGCCGTGACATGGGGGCTCCTTGCTCGGGTTGTGCCGTGGGGGGAGGTCCTCCCTCCAAAGGTCGCTGAGAATAGGCGCGGCCGCCCGTCATGGTCAACCGCGCCCGGGCGGTTGTATGCCGTCGCGCGTAAAGCGGGCGTCCCCGACCCGCGATAGGTGATGTCGACACCAGACTCCGGGTCCGGGACGGCCACATCGCGGTTGACGGGCCCGGTCTGTGGCGGCATTTTGCGCCTGGACACCGGTGAGGGGACGCCGCCCGGCGGCAATCCTTCTCGACGATATCCCGCAAACAGGTGGAACACTCGATGGACGAAGTGGGGTCCTCCGTCTCGACACCCGACGCTCCGGACGCGGGCGGAGTCGGCCACGGCGATCTTGCGAACGCGGTACGATTTTTGGCGATGGACGCGGTTGAGCGTGCGGGGTCTGGTCATCCCGGGATGCCGATGGGGATGGCGGACGTTGCGACGGTTTTGTTCACGCGGTTTCTGAAGTTCGACCCGGCGCGTCCGGAGTGGCCGGACCGGGACCGTTTCGTTCTGTCGGCGGGTCACGGCTCGATGCTGCTCTACGGGCTTTTGCATCTGACCGGCTACGAGGAGATGACGCTGGAGCAGCTGAAGGCCTTCCGGCAGCTGGAGGGCCTGACGGCGGGACATCCGGAGTACGGCCACACGCCGGGGGTCGAGACGACGACGGGACCGCTGGGCCAGGGTTTGGCGAACGCCGTGGGGATGGCCTTGGGCGAGCGTCTTCTGAACGCGCGCTTCGGCGATGATATCGTCGACCACCACACCTACGCGATCGCGGGCGACGGCTGTCTGATGGAGGGGATCAGCCACGAGGCGGCGTCGCTTGCGGGTCATCTGGGTCTTGGCAAGCTGATCGTGCTGTTCGACGACAACGGGATCTCGATCGACGGTCCGACGTCGCTTTCGGTCTCGGACGACCAGCAGGCGCGCTTTGCGGCCTACGGCTGGGACGTTCAGGCGATCGACGGGCACGACCCGGAGGCGATCGCGGCGGCGCTTCGTGCGGCGCGCAAGAGCGCGCGTCCGTCTTTGATCGCGTGCCGCACGGTGATCGGCTACGGGGCGCCGAGCAAGGCGGGGACATCGCAGACGCATGGGGCGCCCTTGGGGGCGGAGGAGATTGCGGGCGCGCGCGAAGCGCTGGGCTGGCCGCATCCGGCCTTCGAGGTTCCGGCGGAGGTGCTGGCTGCCTGGCGGTCTGCGGGGGCCAAGGGGGCCGCGGCCTCGGCGGCGTGGAACGATTGTGTCGCGGGACTGGAGAAGGGCGAGCTTTCGGAGTTTCAGCGCCGTGTGATGGGCCTGCTTCCGGCGGGCTGGGAGGCGGGGCTGAACGCCTTCAAGCGGCGGACGAGCGAGGAGCGGCCGGCCATGGCGACGCGGGTGTCGTCGCAGAAGGTCCTGGAGGTCGTGACGGAGGCGCTGCCGGAGTTGCTCGGCGGCTCGGCGGACCTGACGGGATCGAACAACACGCGGGTTTCCGGCCAGGCGCCGGTGGCGGCGTCGGACTTCTCCGGGAGCTACGTCTACTACGGGGTGCGCGAGCACGCGATGGCGGCGGCGATGAACGGTCTGGCGCTGCACGGCGGGTTCATTCCCTACGGCGGGACGTTCCTGGTGTTCGCGGACTACTGCCGTCCGGCGATCCGGCTTTCGGCGCTGATGCGCCAGCGGGTGATCTACGTGCTGACGCACGACTCGATCGGGTTGGGCGAGGACGGCCCGACGCACCAGCCTGTCGAGCACCTGGCGAGCCTGCGGGCGATCCCGAACCTGAACGTGTTCCGCCCGGCGGACACGGTGGAGACGGCGGAGTGCTGGGCGCTGGCGCTGCGCTCGGAGCACCGGCCGTCGGTGCTGGCGCTGAGCCGCCAGGGCCTGCCGACGGTGCGCGGCGAGCACAGCGAGGAGAACCTCTGCGCGCACGGCGCCTACATCCTGGCGCCGGCGGAGAGCGAGCGTCAGGTGACGCTGATCGCCACGGGCTCGGAGGTGTCGCTGGCGCTGGAGGCGCAGGGCCTGCTGCGCGGCGAGGGGATCTCGGCGGCGGTGGTGTCGATGCCCTGCCGGGAGCTGTTCGAGGAGCAGAGCCAGCACTACCGCGACGAGGTGCTGGGCCCGGGCAGCTTGCGCATCGCGGTGGAGGCGGCGGTGGGCTTCGGCTGGGAGCGCTGGACCGGCGACCAGGGCGGCTTCGTCGGCATGACCGGCTTCGGCGCCTCGGCCCCCGCCAAAGACCTCTACCAACACTTCAACATCACACCCGAGGCCGTCGTCCAAGCCGTCAAGGCACGGCTTTGAAGGCCCCGGCCGGCGGGTGAAGCAGACGGAGGAGTGCAACCCATGACGGACGCAACGCTGGAGCAGACGGCCAAGGCGCTGGTCGCCGACGGCAAGGGAATCCTGGCGGCCGACGAAAGCGCGCCGACCATCAAGAAACGCTTCGACGGCATCGGCGTGGACTCGACCGAGGCCAGCCGCCGCGACTACCGCGAGATGCTGTTCTCGACGCCGCGCGTCGGCGAGCACATCAGCGGCGTCATCCTGTTCGACGAGACGATCCGCCAGGACGCCGCCGACGGCACGTCCCTGGTCGAGATCATCCGGGATGCCGGGATCATGCCGGGCATCAAGGTCGACACCGGCGCCAAGCCGCTGGCCGGCTTCCCGGGGGAGACCGTCACCGAGGGCCTGGACGGCCTGCGCGACCGCCTGAACGAATATGCCGAGCTCGGCGCGCGCTTCGCAAAGTGGCGCGCGGTCTACCGCATCGGCGAGGACATTCCGAGCGCCGCCTGCGTGACGGCCAACGCCCATGCGCTCGCCCGTTACGCGGCGCTGGTCCAGGAGGCCGGCCTGGTGCCGATCGTCGAGCCCGAGGTCCTGATGGACGGCGGCCACGACATCGAGGTCTGCGACTTGGTGAGCGAGGAGGTGCTGCGCAGCGTCTTCAACGAGCTCGCCGTGCAGGAGGTCGAGCTGGAGGGCATGCTGCTCAAGCCCAACATGGTGATCTCCGGCAAGGACTGTCCCGAGCAGGCCGACGTGCAGGAGGTCGCCGAGCGCACGGTCCGCTGCCTCAAGCGCGCGGTGCCGGCGGCCGTGCCCGGCATCGTCTTCCTGTCCGGCGGGCAGTCCGACGAGGTCGCGACCCTGCACCTCAATGCGATGAACAAGCTGGGCGAGAGGCTGCCGTGGAAGCTCAGCTTCTCGTACGGCCGCGCCCTGCAGGCCGCGCCGCTCAAGGCCTGGGCCGGCAAGCCGGAGAACCTGGAAACCGCCCAGGCGGCCCTGTTCGAGCGCGCCCAGGCCAACGGCCAAGCGACGCTGGGCACCTACGCCTGAGCATTGAGAAGCATTCTAAGAAGAGGAGAAAGAAGTCATGGCATTGCGGGTCGGCATCAACGGTTTCGGGCGGATCGGGCGGCTGGTGTTCCGCGCCGCCATGGAAGCCAAGCGCGCGGACATCGAGTTCGTCGCCATCAACGACCTCGGCACGCCCGAGGCCAACGCCCACCTCCTGAAGTACGACTCCGTCCACGGGCGCTTCCCGGGCGAGGTCGAGGCCAAGGACGACGCCATCGCGATCGACGGCCGGGAGGTGCGCGTGCTGGCCGAGCGCGACCCGGCCAAGCTGCCCTGGGGCGACCTCGGCGTCGATATCGTGATGGAGTGCACCGGGCTGTTCAACAGCAAGGACAAGGCCTCGGCTCACTTAAAGGGTGGCGCCAAGAAGGTGCTGGTCTCGGCGCCCGCCTCGGGCGCCGACCTGACCGTGGTCTACGGCGTCAACCACGACAAGCTGGAGCCCGGCCACAGCGTCGTCTCGAACGCGTCCTGCACGACCAACTGCCTGGCGCCCGTGGCCCACGTGCTTCACCGCACCGTCGGCATCGAGCGCGGCTTCATGACCACGATCCACTCCTACACCGGCGACCAGCCCACGGTCGACACCCTGCACAAGGACCTGCGGCGCGCCCGCGCGGCCGCCGTGTCGATCATCCCGACCTCGACCGGCGCGGCGCGCGCCGTCGGCCTGGTGCTGCCGGAGCTGGCGGGCAAGCTGGACGGCGTGGCCCTGCGCGTGCCGACGCCCAACGTCAGCCTGATCGACCTGAAGTTCGACGCTGGGCGCGCGACCAGCGCCGAGGAGATCAATGCGGCGATCAAGGAGGCCGCGGCCGGCGAGCTGAAGGGCGTCCTCGAGGCCAACGCCCAGCCGCTGGTCTCGGTCGACTTCAACCACAGCCCGGCCAGCTCGGTCTTCGACCTGGACGGCACCCAGGTGGTCGACGGCACGCTGGTGCGCGTCATGTCCTGGTACGACAACGAATGGGGCTTCTCCAACCGCATGAGCGACACCGCCGCCCTGCTGGGCACGATGCTCTGAGGACCCGCCGCCGGGACCGCGACAGCGGCCTTCGGCGGCGCGCCGCCCGCTTGGGATCTGGCATCGCTGTCGAATTCGGGCGCGATACCCCACCCTGAACCTGGCCGCGGCGCCTGGAACCCGCCCGCCTACCGCATCTGCCAGACCAAGGTGCTTCCGGCGCCGTGCCGTTGGGCCAGAAGATGTCCGGAAGGCCGTCGCCGTCGGTGTCGCGGATCTGCTGGACCATCCGGCCCAGGGGCGGCTTGCCGATCGAGGCCGGGCTAGTCAGCCCGCGCCCCCAGCAGGGTCACTTGGTTCCCAGAGTCTGGAGCGTTGAGGCGATTTCCCGGCTGAGATTGCCGACGGCGCGGCTCATCGCGGCGACCACCGCCTCGTGGTCGCCTTTGGGCTCGCTCGTCTCGGTGAAGCTCGACCTGCGCATGGCCAGCGATTTCTTGCCGTCCTTGCCGAGGATATTCCAGCGCGCGATCAGCGAGGCCGTGCCGTCCAGGTCGGCGTCGAATCGAAGCACCTCGACCGTGACCTGATAGTTGAGCGCCGTGGCGCGGCGTTGCGGCAGCTTGGCGACGCGGTCGGTCCCCAGGAGGATCGAGAGGTTCTCGGCCAGCACCCGCGAGAAGTTGTCCTGCAGGGGCTCCGCCCATTTGTCGAACTCGGCCAGCTGCAGCTTGTTTGAGCTGGCCAGCGCGACGACCTGCGGCCGGTCGAGATAGGCCGGCAGGACCACGGGGCCGACGCCTAGCGACAGCTTGTCCGCGTCGGCGCCCAGGCTCGCGGCCGCCGAGGGCGGCAGGCTGGACAGGATGTAGAAGTCGGTGGGCTGGGTCTGGGCGCAGCCGGCCGGGGCCAGCAGGGCGGCGGCCAGGACAAGGACGGCCAGGCGCGATGGGTTGCGGTGCATGATCAATCCTCCGATCCGGCTTTGCCGCGGAGCAAGGCCTCGGGATGTTGCTCGAGATAGTCGGTCAGGAAGCGAATCGAGCGGGCCGCCTCGGTCAGCTCCTTCATGAGCAGGGAGAGGTCGTAGCGCACCTCGGATCTCTCCCCGATGACCCCGTCCGCCGAGATCAGGGTCGATTTGGCCTGCAGCAGGGCGTCCTCGGCCGCCTGCGAGGTGTCCTCGAGGCTGGCCAGCAGCGGCACGACCTTGCCGTCGACATTGCGCACCAGGACCTGGAGATCCGAGAGGGTCTGGTTGGCGTTTTGAATCGTCTTGCGCAGGTCTCCGGCCAGCTCTTCCATGGGCAGGGCGCCGACCTTGGCCAGCACCTGCTCGACCGACTGCTTGATCTCCTCCAGGTCGGAGGGCACGGTCGGGATCTCGGCATACCTGCCCTTGGTCCTCAATTCGGCCGCCGGGCTGTCCGGGTGAAAGTCGAGCTCGACGAGCAGCTGGCCGGTCAGCAGGCTGCCGCTTTGCAGCTGGGCCCTGAGGCCGCGTTCGACGAGACGCGCCATGCCCGCATAGGGATCGCTATTCTCCGGGGTCTCCGCCCCTGTGACATCGAGCACGTTCACCCGCTGCGGCTCGATCTGGAACGTCACGGGGATGCGAACGGACGTGGTCTTCCGGTTGATCTCGAGCGCCACGTCGGTCACCGATCCGATCCTGATGCCGCGGAATTCGACCGGCGCGCCGACCTGCAGGCCCCTGACCGAGCCGTCGAAGTAGGCCACGTAGGGGGTCTTCTCCGTGTAGGAGGCCTCGCTGACGCTGGCATGGTCGTCGAACAGCTTGAAACCGGTGCCTTCCACTGCCGGTTCGAGGTTCGACGCACTGACCGGAGTGTCGAAAGAGACACCGCCCGCCAGAAGGGCTTCCACGGAGGCGGTCGAGACGGTGAAGCCGTCGGCGCCGACCGAGATGTCGATGCCGCTGGCATTCCAGAACCGGCTGTTCGCCCGGACCAGCCGGTCATGCGGCTCCCTGACGAAGATATCGATCCGAACGCCCTGGCCCCGCTCGACCAACTCGTAGTCGAGCACTTCGCCGACCTCCAGGCCACGATAGTAGATCGGCGACCCGGGGCTCAGCGAGCCAAGGCTGTCCGCCTGGAGCTTGAACTTGCGGCCCGCTTCGTCGGCCAGCATCGGCGGCGGCACCTCGAGGCCGGTGAACGCCCGTCTTGGGGCCCCGGGCCCGAGTTCCAGCCCGATGTAGGAACCGGAAACCAGGGTGCCGAGCCCGGAGACGCCGCCCGCGCCGAGCCGGGGCCGCACGACCCAGAAGCGCGTACCCTCGGTCAGATGCTGTTTGGCGTCCTTGACGAGGGTCGCGGTCACGATGATGTGCGAGGTGTCCTCGCTGATCGCGACGTTCTCGACCAGGCCGACCTCGACGTCGCGGAACTTGATCTTGGTCTTGCCGGCCTCGAGGCCCTCGGCCGTCTTGAAGGTGATGGTGACGGTCGGCCCCTTCTCCATGATCGTCGTGTAGCCGAGCCACACGGCGATCACGCCGGCGATCAGCGGGATCAGCCAGACGATGGAGAAGCCGCGGCTCGGCTCGACCGCCACGTCGGGCAGCTCGTCCCGCTCAGGCGGCTCTTGGGGTCGTTCGCTCATGCTCGCTCTCCATATTGTCCCAGATCAGCCTCGGGTCGAAGCTCATGGCCGCGATCATGGTGATGATGACCACGGCGGCGAAGGAGGTGGCGCCGACGCCCGGCTCGATGGTCGCGATCGAGCCGAGCTTCACCAGCGCCACCAGGATCGAGATCATGAAGATGTCGATCATGGACCAGCGGCCGACCGCCTCGGTGATCCGGTAGAGGCGCGTCCGGTCCCTGGGACGCCATTGCGATTTGCGCTGGACCGAGATCAGCAGATAGCTGAGCCCGATCAGCTTCAGCACGGGCACGGTGATGCTGGCGAAGAAGACGAGCAGGGCGAGCGGCCACATGCCGCCTTCGACCAGGTGCTTGACCCCGCTCAGGATGGTGTCCGGCGCGCCCTTGCCGAAGGAGATCACGGTCATGACCGGAAAGACATTGGCCGGAATGTAGAGGATGGCCGCGGTCAGCAACAGCGCCCAGGTGCGGGCGAGGCTGTTCGCCTTGCGCCGGTGCAGCGCGGTGCCGCAGCGCGGGCAGTGCATGTGGCCGCCCTTCGGCGGCCGGCGCAGCCGGCTGACCAGATCGCAGGCATGGCAGCCGACCAGCGTGGTGCGCCACTTGGCCGGCAGCCGCGCGACGCGCGGCGCGGTTTTCAGGCGCTCCCACACGACGCGCGGGTCGAGGCTGGCGTCGGCGGCCGCCAGGAGCACGATCAGCGCGACGAAGGAGTAGAGCGCGACGCCCAGCTCGATCGTCGCCAGATCGATCAGCTTGACGTAGGCGACGAAGACGCCGAGCAGGTAGACCTCCATCATCGCCCAGGGGTGCAGGATCTCGACCAGCCTGAACACCGCGGCCAGATGGCGCGGCCGCCGGCCGAGCTTCAGCGGCAGCAGCACGGCGAGCATGGAGAGCACCTTGACCAGCGGCAGGAGGATGGAGCCGCAGAACACCACGACGGCGAGCGGCCACAGGTCGGCGTCGTAGAGCTCCATCACGCCGGTGATCAGCGTGCTCTCCTGCGCCCGCCCCTCCATCTTGAAGGTCATAAAGGGAAAGACGTTGGCCAGCACGAAGAAGATCAGCGCCGCCAGGCTCAGCATCAGGGTCCGGTCGAGGCTGTTGCGCCGCGCCTTGTACAGCACCGCCCCGCAGCGCGTGCACTTGGCGGCGGCGCCGTCGGGCAGCGGCCGTTCCCGGTGCAGGAGCCCGCAATCGTGACACGCGATCAAAGAAAACGCCTTAGCCATCACACCCCGAACCCTGACGAAATCCCTGCGACGGACCCCCAGAAATCGACCCGCCATCCGGCAAGAATACAGTGCGGCACCTCCACCGCTTCGATTCATCCATAGATACCAGACAATATAACCAATACATATCTAAACAGATATTTCAATAACAAAGGTTCCGTTAACCATGTAAATGATCGAAATAATTCATATTCGTTTACCCGGGACCAAGTTGTAAGCACGGTTGACGATTTCACCGGCTCGCGCTTATCTGTGCCGCCCTATCCAGGCCAGGTATCCGGCCGGGGGTTCGTTTCCATAGCTTGGCGAAATCACCTGCTTGGCCGACCGGGCTTTGTCTCTATGATCGCGCCATGGCCGGCAAAGCGGTGATCGTCCATTCCCTCGAGCACGCGCGCGCGGCGCTGGCCGCGGCGGCGGCACTCGGCGTGCCGGTGACGCTCGCCTCGGCGCCCGGCGCGTCGGCCTACGCCGGGCCGGGCTGGTTCCAGGAAATGACGGCCCTGGCGGCGGCCGAGGTGCCGCAGGCGGCCTTCGAGGCCGTGATCGATTGCGCCGACCGGCCGGGCGAGGTGCTGCTGGCGCTGCGCCTGGGGCTTACGCGCGTGCGCTTCACCGGCAAGGCCGCGGTCGCGCGGAAGCTCGCCGCCATCGCCGAGCAGTCCGGCGCGGAGCTGGTGACCGGCCGGCTTCGGGCGCTCGACCTGCGCGGCGCGGCCGATCCGCTCGCTGCCTGCCGCGCCTGGCTGGCGCCGAAGTGAAGGAAGGCGACCATGGCTGAAACCGAGCCCCCCGCCTGCCGCCTCTACCTGGTCCTCCCGTCGGGCCTCGCCGCGGGAGACGCGCCGGAGGCCGTCGCCGGGCAGCTCGCCACCGCGCTCGAGGCCGGCGAGGTGGCCTGCGTTCTGCTGCGCACCGGCCGACTGGACGACCGGGCGGCGCTCCGCGCGGCGCGGGCGCTCGGGCCCGTCGCCCAGGCGCGCGACGTGGCCTTCCTGGTCGAGGACCGGCCCGAGATCGCGCGGGAGAGCGGCGCCGACGGCGTGCACCTGAGCGGCGGCGAGGCCGCGGTCGCCCGGCTGCGCGAGACGATCGGGCCCGAGGCCATCGTCGGCGTGTCCTGCGGCGTCTCGCGCCACGCCGCCATGCTGGCCGGCGAGGCGGGCGCCGACTACGTCGCCTTCGAAGGCGAGGAGGCCGAGCTGAAGGACCTGCTCGACTGGTGGCAGGGGCTCATGACCCTGCCCTGCGTCGCGCTGGGTGGCGTCACGCTGGAGAACGCCGCGGCGCTGGCCCGCGCGGGCGCCGATTTCCTCGCCCTGGAGGAGGCCGTCTGGGAGCATCCCGACGGGCCGGGCGCCGCGGTCGAGGCCTTCGCCGCGCGGCTTGCCGAGGCCGACCGCTAGCGCTTGCCTCCCCCCGGGCGCGCTGCTAGCTTCCGCGCGCAGCAGTGCAGCGAACCACTTCGAAACTCCGGACTTCCGCGCCATGAAGATCAACGGTAACGCCATCCGTCCCGGCAACGTGATCGAGCACAAGGGCCGCTTGTGGCGCGCCGTCAAGATCCAGCACACCCAGCCGGGCAAGGGCGGCGCCTACCTGCAGGTCGAGCTCAAGGACATCCGCGACGGTACCAAGCTGAACGAGCGCTTCCGGGCGAGCGAGGACGTCGATCGGGTGCGCCTCGACCAGAGCGAGTACCAGTACCTCTACGCCGAGGGCGACATGCTGACCTTCATGGACCAGGGCTCCTACGAGCAGGTCTCGCTCAGCAGCGACCTGGTCGGCGAGCCCGTCCGCTTCCTGCAGGACGGCATGATCGTGACCATCGAGTCCTACGAGGGCGAGGCGATCGGCGTCATGCTGCCCGAGACGGTCACCATGGCGGTGGTAGAGGCCGACCCGGTGGTGAAGGGGCAGACCGCGTCGTCCTCCTACAAGCCGGCCACGCTCGAGAACGGCGTGCGCGTCATGGTACCGCCGCACATCGAGGCCGGCACCCGGATCGTGGTCAACACCGCCGACGGAAGCTACATGGAGCGGGCCAAGGGCTGAGCCCCGCCCGCTCGGGAAAGGCGATCCAGGACCATGGCCACGCGTTCGGCCACCATCAACGTGATGATCCGCGCCGCCGACCGCGCCGCGCGGAGCCTCAAGCGCGACTTCGGCGAGGTCGCGAACCTGCAGGTCTCGCGCAAGGGGCCGGCCGACTTCGTCTCGGCCGCGGACCTGCGCGCCGAGGAGGTGCTGCGCGGGCAGCTGCGCCGGGCGCGCCCGGACTATGGCCTGCTGATGGAGGAATCGGGCGCCACCCCAGGCACCGAGCCCGGCGGCCGGCGCTGGATCGTCGACCCGCTGGACGGCACCAGCAACTTCCTGCACGGCCTGCCTCACTTCGCGATCTCGATCGCGCTGGAGGAGGCCGGCGACCTCCTCGCCGCCGTGGTCTACGACCCGGTCAAGGACGACCTGTTCTGGGCCGAGAAGGGCATCGGCGCCTATCTCGACGACCGGCGCATCCGGGTCTCGTCGCGCGAGCACCTCGACACCGCCCTGATCGCCACGGGCATCCCTTACAAGGGCCACGGCGAGCATTCCGCCTTCCAGGCCGAGCTCGGGATGGTGATGGCCGAGACCGCGGGCGTGCGCCGCTGGGGGGCCGCCGCGCTCGACCTGGCCTATGTCGCCGCCGGCCGCTACGACGGCTTCTGGGAGCGCGACCTGTCGCCCTGGGACATCGCCGCCGGCGCGCTGCTGGTGCGCGAGGCGGGCGGCTACGTCAGCACGATCGAGGACAAGCCGCTGCAGCTCGACGGCGCCAGCGTTCTGGCCGCGAACGACCGCCTGCACCGGCCGCTCGCCAAGCTGCTCGGGCGGGCGCGGGCCGAGGCGGCCGGCGGTTAGAGCGGTTGGACGGCGGCGGCGCGCCGCAATGCGGTTGTCGCCGCATCCAGGCGCAATTACGGTGACGGTGCGATGGGCTCGACACGGCATTCCTCCGCAAGCACGCCGGGCGGCAGCGACCGGAGCTGGAACCGGGGCCGGAACCGCGGCCACCCGGCGCGGCGGGCCTGGGCTTTCTACGCGGCCGCGGCACTGGTGCTGCTCCCCGGCATGGCGGCCTCCGTCCTGGCGGACGCGCCCGAGCGCGCCGACGGGTCCGGGATCGTCGTCAACGCCGAGGTCCTGAACGATCTCAGCCGCGCGGCGGCGGCCGGCCCCGCCGCGGGAGAGCGGGTGCTTCCGCTCGCGCCGGCGCCCGCGCTTCTGCCGCCGCCGGACAGGATGCCGGCGAGCCGCCTGTTGGTGCAGCCGCTACGCCCGGTCGAGGGCGAGCCGCCGGCCAGGCCGCGCCGCAAGCCCCTGGCGGCCCTCGACCCGGCGGCCGGGGCCGGCCCGGCGGTGCAAGTCCCCCAAGCGGCTCCGGCCCCCGCTCCGGCTCCTGCTCCGGCTCCTGCTCCGGCTCCTGCTCCGGCTCCTGCTCCGGCTCCTGCTCCGGCTCCTGCTCCGGCTCCTGCTCCGGCGCCCGACGTCACGGAGACGCCG
>JAOUCL010000131.1 GCA_029859805.1 Rhodospirillales bacterium
CCCGTCAGCGCGATCGATAGGCTGGGCGTTTCGTCGTCCTTCGCGGTCATTGCCGTTCACCGTTTGCCGTTGGTACGGGCCGCTATGAGGGTGCTGCCTTGACAGAACCCATAGCTCTGATTAAGGTTAAATACGCATAATCGTACTCTAATACCAGTTTACTCCGGTCGTCAAGATGAGGTCATCGAGGGATGCAAAGCAGCTTCGATTTTTCAGGGCAGGTCGCCCTCGTCACCGGCGGCGCAAGAGGCATCGGCCGCGCCATTGCCGAAGCCCTTGCGACGGGCGGCGCCGAGGTCCATTCCTTCGATTGGGCTGCAAGCGATGACCACGAATCAAATTTGCCGCTGACCACCCATCGGGTGGACATCTCCGATTCGGAGGCCGTCGCCGCGGCCGTCGGGTCCCTGCCGAAGCCAGCGACCCTGCTGGTCAACAACGCGGGCATCACCCGCGACCGCTCGATCGCCAAGATGAGCGACGAGGAGTGGTCACAGGTGATCGCCGTTAACCTCACGGGCGCCTTCAATATGATCCGTGCCGTGACGCCCGCGATGGCCGAGGCCGGCGGCGGGCGCATCGTCAACATCACCTCGATCAACGGCCTGCGCGGCAAGTTCGGACAGGCCAACTACACGGCGGCCAAGGCAGGGCTGATCGGCCTGACCAAGACCTCGGCCCGCGAGCTGGGCCGCAAGGGCATCACGGTCAACGCCGTCGCACCGGGCATGGTCCTGACCGAGATGGCCGAACAGCTGCCCGAGGAGTTTCGCGCCCAGGCATTGAAGGAAAACGTCATCGGCCGCCTGGCGACACCCGCAGACATCGCCGCCGGAGTGACGTTTCTGTTGTCCGACGCGGCGGCCATTATCACCGGCGAGGTTCTGCGCATCGACGGCGGCCAGTACATCTGACACGCTTCGTTGCCCGCAGATTCCTGTTGTCGCGATATCGGCTCTGGACTAAGATTGCCAGATTGTTCGTATACCGAACATTTTTACGACGGGTCATTTCTTCAGGACGCCTTTCCAGGAGACACGCATGGCGAAATCCATCTTGCGCCTGACGGTCAACGGCAGCGGACGCGAGGACGCCGTTCCCGCCAACATGCTTCTGGTCGATTACCTGCGCGAGGTCGCCGGCCTCACCGGAACGAAGATCGGCTGCGACGGCGGGGAGTGCGGCGCGTGCACGGTGCTGGTCGACGGCCGGTCGCGACTGTCGTGCATCTCGCTGGCCCACACCTGCGCGGGGCGGCAGGTCGAAACCGTCGAGGGCTGCGCCACCGACGGGCGGCTGTCCCTCGTGCAGAAGGGCTTCCACGAGAAGCTGGGCAGCCAGTGCGGCTACTGCACCCCGGGCATGATCATGGCGGCGAGCGGGCTGCTTCGGCGCAATCCGCGGCCTTCGGAGGCGGAGATCCGCGCGGCCTTGAGCGGCAACATCTGCCGCTGCACCGGCTATGTGAAGATTATCGAAGCCGTCCAGGCGGCTGCGGAGGGGACGACTTGAGCACCCCCGACAAGAAGCCGATGGTGGGCCGGCGGGCGCCGCTCGTCGACGGCATCGAGAAAGTGAGCGGCCGGGCCATGTACACGGCCGACCTGGACCACAGAGGCGCGCTGGTCGGGCGCATATTGCGGAGCCCCCACAGCCACGCCGAGCTTCTCGGCGTCGACGTTTCGAAGGCCAGGGCCCTGCCCGGCGTTGTCGCGGTGATCACCGGAGACGACTGCGACAAGCCCTATGGGATCCTGCCGATCGCCCAGAACGAGTACCCGTTGGCCCGCGACCGGGTGCGCTATCGGGGCGAGCCGGTGGCGGCGGTCGCGGCGGTCGACCAAAAGACGGCCGAGGAGGCGCTGCGCCTGATCTGCCTGGAGGTGCGCGAGCTGCCCGCCTATTACGAGGCCGGCAAGGCGCGGCAGCCCGGCGCGGTCGACCTGCACGACGACCGCCCCGGGAACCTGGAACGGGAGATCCACCACGAATTCGGCGAGGTGGACGCGGGCCTTTCCGCGGCCGACGTCGTTCGCGAGGAGAGCTACGACTGCGCCGAGGTCACGCACGTGCACATGGAGCCCCATGCGGCGCTCGCCGACTACGATGCGGAGCGGGACCGCATCACCCTCCATTCGGTGACCCAGGTGCCCTTCTATGTCCATCTCAGGGTGGCGCAGTGCCTGGACATGGACGAATCCCGAATCCGCGTCATCAAACCCTTCATCGGCGGCGGCTTCGGCGCCCGGACCGAGACCCTCAACTTCGAGATCGTCGCCTGCCTGCTGGCGCGCGCCGCCAAGGGCAAGGTTCGGATAAAGCTGAGCCGCGAGGAGACCGCGCTCACCCACCGCGGTCGGCCGCGCACAGGGATCAAGCTCAAGATCGGTATGACCCGTGAGGGAAAGCTGACCGCCTGCGCCTGCGAGGTCGAGCAGACCGGCGGCGCCTATGGCGGCTACGGCATCGTCACGATCCTCTACGCCGGCGCGCTGCTCAACGCGATCTACGATATTCCGGCCGTCCGCTACGACGGCTATCGGGTCTACACCAACACGCCGGCCTGCGGCGCCATGCGCGGCCACGGCACGGTCGACGTGCGCCATGCCTTCGAGTGCCTGCTCGATACGATGGCCACGGAGTTGGGCCTCGATCCCTTCAAGGTGCGGCGGCTGAACCTTCTGGAGGCGCCGACGCGCACCATCAACGACCTGGCGGTCGAGTCCTACGGCCTGCCGGAGTGCCTCGACTGGATCGAGGCGGCATCGGGCTGGAACGTTCGCAAGGGTGCTCTCCCACCCAACACGGGGCTCGGCATCGCCTGTTCGCACTATGTCAGCGGCGCTGCGAAACCGGTCCACTGGACCGGAGAGCCGCACGCCGTGGTCAACCTGAAGCTCGATTTCGACGGCGGCATCACGATCCTGACCGGCGCGGCGGACATCGGCCAGGGCTCGTCCACGATTCTGGCGCAGGTGGTCGGCGAGGTCTTGGGCCTAGATTTCGACCGCCTGACCGTGATCGCCAACGACAGCCGCATCACGCCCAAGGACAACGGATCCTACTCGTCGCGCGTCACCTTCATGGTTGGCAACGCCGCCCTGCAGGCCGCCGAGCGCTTGAAGGCGGTCCTGGTCGCGGCGGCGGCGCGCAAGCTCGAGGCCAAGCCCGAGGACATCGAGTGCCTGGGCGAGACCTACCGGGTCGCCGGCGGCCAGGACAGCGGCATTCCCTTCAAGGACGTGGTGTCCGAAGCCCTGGTCGATACCGGGACGATCACCGTGAAGGGGACTTTCACCGTGCCCCGGGAATACCAGGGCGGCAAGTTCCGCGGCGCCGGCGTCGGCCCGAGCATGGCCTACTCCTATTCGGCCACCGCGGCGGAGGTGAGCGTCGACGAGGTCACGGGGCGGGTCACCGTCGACAAGGTCTGGGTCGCCCACGATTGCGGCTTCGCCATCAACCCCCTGTCGGTCGAAGGCCAGGTGCAGGGCGCGGTGTGGATGGGACTGGGTCAGGCGCTCAGCGAGGAGACTCGCTACGTGGCGGGCCTTCCGGTCGGCCCCAACATTCTCGACTACCGGGTCCCGACCATCGTCGAATCGCCCGATATCGAGGTGAAGATCGTCGAAACCCTGGATCCCGGCGGCCCCTTCGGCGCCAAGGAGGCGAGCGAGGGCGCGCTGTCCAGCATCCTTCCGGCGATCGCCAATGCGGTCCACGACGCCACGGGAATTCGCCTGACCGAGACGCCGCTGACCCCCGACCGGGTCATGACCGCGCTGGTCAAGCAGGAGCGCGCGGCCAAGCAGGCGAATTCTCGGGGCGCGGCCTGATGGAATACCTGCCGGATTTCGACCTCTTGCGGCCGAAGACGGTCGACGAAGCGCTCGCCCTTCGCCGGGAGAACCCCGAGGCGCGCCTGCTCGCGGGCGGCACCGACTTGATCGTCAATGTTCGGCGCGGCATCGTCGACCCGAAGGCGGTCATCGACATCAACGGCATCGCGGATCTTCGAACGATCACCTCTCCGGACGGCGGAGGCCTGAGGATCGGCGCCGCCGTGACGCTGGCCGAGCTCCTGGAGGATCGGCGTATATCCGAGGACTATCCGGCGCTTTGCGAGGCGGCGGCGGAGGTAGCCGCCGCCAGCCACCGCGAGGTCGCCACGCTCGGCGGCAACCTCTGCCTGGACACCCGCTGCCTCTACTATAACCAGAGCGAGTGGTGGCGCAGCGCCAACAGCTATTGCCTGAAGCACCGCGGCGACGTCTGCCATGTGGCGCCTTCTGGCAAGCAGTGCTTCGCGGCCTTCAGCGGGGACCTCGCCCCCGCCGTCTTGGTGCTCGGAGGGACGGTCGAGATCGCGGGACCCAACGGCGGACGAACCGTGCCCTTGGGAGAGATCTACGAAGACGATGGCGCGGCCCATTTGCGCCTCGCCGAGGACGAGATTCTGACCGCGGTCCACCTTCCCGCCGCGCCGCCGGGACGATCTGGCTACGCCAAGGCGCGGGTGCGCGCGGCCATCGACTTTCCCCTGGCCGGCGCCGCCATCGCCTTGCGCCAGGAGGGGGGCGTTCTCGAGGATCTCCGCGTCGCGCTCACGGGCACGAACTCCTGCCCCATTCTGATCGCGGGGACCGATCGGCTGGTCGGCGAGACGGTCGGCGAGGAGGTGGCCGAGAAACTGGCCACCATGCTGCCCAAGCAGATCCAGCCCATGAGCAGCACCTTCACGCCGCCCGGCTACCGTCGAAAGGTCGTCGCCAATCTCGTGCGCGCGCTGTTCCGCCACCTGACCGAAGCGCCCTGATACCAAAGGTCACTGATAATGACTCATTTCATGGGAGCGGATCGGGTCGCCCGGGTAGGCGCGGTGCGCAGCGCGATGCGCGCCTTGCTGGCGGCCAAAATCGCCTCGGTGAAATGCGTCATTATCAGCGACCTTTGGTATGATCTCAGCCGGCGGCGCTGATCCGCCGCAGGAGTTCGATCAACGTCCCCACTTCGCCCGCTTCGAGGCCGGTGGCGATGCGCTTTTCGTGACGCCGCACCTTCGGCTTGACCGCCGCAAGAAGGGCCTTGCCCCGCGCGGTCAGGCCAAGGACGTTGGACCGCCGATCGGAGGCGGATTCATGGCGCGCCACGAGCCGCCGCTCTTCGAGCCGGTCGATGACCGCTACCATGGTCGAACGCTCGATGCCCAGGACCCGGGCGAGGGCGGATTGATTGAGGTCCGGGTTCCGGTCGATCAGCGTCAAAACGCCGAACTGACCGGGCGTGATCTGGTCTTCGGCCATGGTCCGCATGAAATCGTTGAACACCGCGGCCTGTGCCCGGCGCAGGTGGTAGCCGAGCAACTCGTCCAAGATCCCGTTGTCGACGGTCGCGGCGGTCCGGGACGGCGCGCCCGGTTTACGGCCTTGGCGGCTGGTCGGTTTCATGAGGGCCCCAACAGTTTCTCGGCGACGACGGCGCGCAATTTGAACCGTTGCATCTTTCCGGTCGCAGTCTTGGGCAATTCCTCCAAATAGACGAACCGCCGGGGGCATTTGTAGATAGAAAGCTCCGCGGTCAGCGCGTCGGTCAGCTCCCGCTCGAGGGTTTCCCGGTCGACCGCCGGATCGCGGGGCACCAGGCAAAGCGCCAGACGGATGAACCCATCCCCATCCTCGAAACCGACAACGGCCGCCTCGGAGACCTTGGCGTTCCCGAGGACGGCCTCCTCGATCTCGGCGGGACCGACCCACTGCCCCGAGATCTTCAGCATGTCGTCGGCCCGTCCCTGATGCTGGTATCGGCCGTCGCCGTCCCGGACGAAGACATCGCCGGTACGATACCAGCCGGCATCGAAGGCAGCTGCGGTCCGCGCCTCCTGGTTCCAGTATCTGGCGGCCAGGCATTCCGAACGCACCCAGAGAACGCCCGGGGTATCCGCGTCCGCGATCGTCTCCCCGGTCTCTCCGACCAGCCGAACGTCGATCCCGGGGAACGGCTTGCCGGTCGCCCCTGGGCAATAGTCGTCGGGACGGTTGCCGAGGAACATCATCAACGCTTCCGTCGCGCCTATGCCCTCCAGGATGGGATGGCCGGTGGCCGCCAGCCACTGTCGAAACAGGCTTTCCGGGAGACGTTCGCCGGCGGAGATGAAATGGCGAACCGAGCGAAACGCCTCCCAACCGGCCAGGTCCTCCTCGAGCAGGCTTCGATAGAGGGTCGGCACGCTGAAGACGACGTCCGGGCGATGGCGTTCGACCACCGCGGCGATCGCCTTTGCCGAGGGCCAACCCGCATTGAGCACGGCAGCCGCGCCGAGGCGAAGGCCCGCCAGCAGGATATGTCCCAGGGAGAATGCGAAGAACAGCTTCGACGTGCAGAACAGGCGCTCGCCCGGCTTGACCCCATAGACCGCGCCCAGGTAGCGATCCGCTGCCCTTAGGGACCGCAGCCGATGCACGGCCGCCTTCGGCGTCCCGGTCGTGCCGGAGGTATACATCCACAGCGCCATGTCGTCGGGACCCAGGGACACCGAGTCCAGTTCCGCCGGCTGGTCCTTCATCAGGTCGGCGAGACCGGGCCGCTCGTCGGACTGGCCCTCGCTCAAAACGACCATCGGCATGGCTTTCAGGCGGAGTGCCGCTTGGTCCAGGAGCGCCGCAAATTCCGGCCCCACGACGATCAGCTTGCAGCCGCTGTCTTCGATGATGAAGCCGAGCTCGCCCGCCGAGGTGCGGAGATTGAGGGCAACGGGAACCGCACCGATCTTCATGGCGCCCAGATAGGCAAGGAAGAACTCCGGACTGTCGTCGACCAGCAACAGGACCCGGTCCTGGGCTTCCACGCCGCATTCTCTTAAGGCACCCCCGCAGCGGCACGCGGCGGCAGCAAGCTCGGAATAGGAAATCTCGCGCTCGCCGGCCAGGATCGCCGGAGTGTCGGCGAGCCCGCCATGGAGTGCCGTCGCGAGAAGCTCGTCCGCGCCGTTCATCTTCAGCCCCGTCCTCTCCTCAGCACCCGTCGAGGTCCATGCTCCCGCACGGGGCGGCACTTTTCGATTGTTCGGTGCCCGAACAAGTTTCGGTCGGACTCCGGCCCGCTGTCAAGGCATGCGGCGATATCGCCGCCCGGTGGCTCAATCCACTTGCAGCGGCAGGGCCGTCTCGAACTTTATCTGCCTGAGCGCAAAGTTGGAGCGCACCTGCGAGATTCCCGGCGCAAAGAAGATGTACTCCTCCAGAAACCGGTCATAGGCCGAAACGCTCGGCGTCGCCACGCGCAGCAGGATGTCGGCGTCGCCGGTGGTGAAGAAGCACTCCATCACTTCCGGGCGGACCCGAATCGACTGGGCGAACTCCTGGGCCGATTTCGCCGAATGGCGCGCGAGCGTGATGTGCGCGAACACGCATTCCCCGAGGCCGACCTTCGTCGGATCGATGATGGCGACGTATCGCAGGATCACGCCCGCCTCCTCCAGTGCCTTGACCCGCCGCCAGCAGGCGGACGGCGACAGGCCCACCTGTTTGGCCAGCTCCTCGTTGGTAAGCCGCGCATTGGCTTGCAGCGCGATCAGAATGCGCCGCTCATAGGCGTCGAGTTGAACCGTACCCTTCGACTCCGGTTCCGGCATGACAAAAGATCCTTCCGTTTCCATACCAAGTTCGAAAAATTCTTTCAAAATTAACCATATAATCGGCAAAAAAGAAATCATTTTTCGCTCTGACAGGCATAGACTTCCAGATTGCGTTTCCATCACCAGCGCGAGAGCAATCATGTCCCCAGACGGCGCCAGCCCAACCATCGAAGCTCCCAGCCGAACCGCCTCGGAATCCGATGCACGGACCCTGATTCCAGACGGCACCAGCATGACCATCGATACGCTCACCACGGCCGCCCGGGACCCGGACGCCCGGATCGAGATCACGCCCGAGATCCGGGAGCGGGTCGTCGCCTCGCGGGAGCTGCTGGACGAGTTCGTCGCCTCGGGCCGGATCATCTACGGAGTCACGACCAGCGTCGGCGGCTTCGTGAACTGGCTCGTACCGCCCTCGATGGCTGAGGAGGTACAGAACAATATCCTGCGCTGCGTGCAATCCAACGTCGGCAGGCATCTCGACGACGCCTATGTCCGCGCGGCCATGCTGGCGCGCATCAATTCGCTGGGACGCGGCTGTTCTGCTATCTCGATCGAGAATCTCGAGAAATACATCGCGATGTACAATCGCGGCGTTCTGCCGTGCATCCCCGAGAAGGGTTCGCTCGGCACCAGCGGCGACCTCGGGCCGCTGGCCTGTATCGCACTGGTCGGCACCGGCCAATGGCGCGCCAAGTACGACGGCAAGATCCTGCCCGGGGCCGACGCGCTCGAGCGCGCCGGTATCGAGCCCATGAAGCTCAGCTACAAGGAGGGCCTCGCCCTCATCAACGGCACGTCCGTCATGGCCGGCATGGCCGCCTGCCTCGTCGGGGATACCAAGCGTCTCATCAAGGCCTACACCCTCGCCACCTGCATGAGCCTCGAGGTGCTCAAGGGCAAGATCATGCCCTTCCACCCCGCCGCCCATGCGCAGAAGCCCCACCCCGGCCAGATCCGTATCGCCGACTGCATCTACAGGACGCTCGCCGACAGCACGATGATCGTCCAGGACGACGAGGTCGAGAAGTGGCTGCGCAAGATGGCGAGCGACCAGCCGCGCGGCCTCGACGAGCAGATCGAGGACGCCTATTCGATCCGCGCCACGCCGCAGATCATGGGCCCGGTCGTCGACACCACGCTCTCCGTGCAGCAGACCGTCGAGACCGAGCTCAACTCCTCGAACGACAACCCGCTGATCGTCGTGGCCGAGGGCGACGCCGTGCACAACGCCAACTTCCACGGCCAGTACATCGCGAATGCCATGGACCAGCTGGCCATCGTGCTGGTCAACATGTGCAACCTCTCCGACCGGCGCAACGACCGGCTGCTGGACCCCGCCCACAACGGCGACTTGCCGCCCTTCCTGTGCCGCGAGAACCCCGGCATGCGCCAGGGTCTCATGGGCGGCCAGTTCATGGCCACCTCGCTGACCGCCGAGATCCGGCAGATGTGCACACCCATGTCGATCCAGACGCTGCCCTCGACCGGCGACTTCCAGGACCACGTCTCCTTCGGCTTGGTCGCCGCGCGCCGGACGCGCGATATTCTGCAGAACTGCTATAATATCCTCGCCTTCGAGCTGATCTGCGCCTGCCAGGCCGCGGACATTCGCGGCACCGAGCAGCTGAGTTCGGCAACGAAGGCCCTGCACGGCCTGGTCCGCGAGAAGGTGCCCTATCTCGATCACGACGAGCCGATGACCGATCATATCGAGGCCGTGGCCGCGATGTTCGAGTCCGGCGCGTTTCTCGAGGCGCTGCCGAAGGATGTCGACACCTACGACTGGTAGGGAAGAACGCCATGGCTACGCAGACACAGCGGGCAGCGACGCTCGAAGACGCCGCCGCGCCGTCGCCGATCCACGCGACCTATACCGAGCGGACGCGCAAGAGCGCCGAGGCCCACGCCCGGGCCGAAACCGTGATGCCGGGCGGGACCTCGCGCCAGGCCGGCTATTGGGCGCCCTATCCGCTCACCATCGAGCGCGCAGAGGGCGTCCACATGTGGGACGTCGACGGCCACCAGTACATCGACCTGATCAACAACTACACGGCCATGGTCCACGGCCACGCCTATCCACCCATCGTCGAGGCCGCGGCACGGCAGCTGCCGCACGGCACGGGCTGGGCCGCCGGCAACGTCCCGCAGACCAGCCTCGCCGAGCAGATCGTCGCGCTCGTCCCCTCGGTCGAACAGCTGCGCTTCACCAATTCCGGCACCGAGGCAGCGGCGCTGGCCTTCACCGTGGCGCGTATCGTCACCGGGCGCAGCAAGCTGCTGATGGCCCGCTACGGCTATCACGGCTCGCTGCTCGAGTTCGAGACGGGCTCCTTCGGCCGGGAGGGACCGCTCACCTATCTCGCGCGCTTCAACGACCTGCAGGACTTCCAATCGGTGCTCGACGCGCACGGTCACGAGATCGCCGCCGTGTTCCTCGAGCCGGTGCTGGGCTCGGGCGGGGTCATTCCGGCCTCTAAGGCCTTCCTTCAGGGGGTGATCGCCGCGGCGCGCAAGGCGGGCGCGCTCGCCGTGTTCGACGAGGTGCTGACCTTCCGCTTCGCCGCAGGCGGCTGCCAGGCCGCCCTGGGCGTCGAGCCCGACCTCACCATGTTGGGCAAGCTGATCGGCGGCGGCTTCCCGGTCGGCGCCACGGGCGGCCGCAAGGACTTGATGAGCGTCTTCGATCCCGCCGACATGAAGGTCTTCCATACCGGCACGTTCAATGCCAATCCCGTGACCACGACGGCGGGCGGTGTCTCCGTGCGCGAGCTTACCACCGAGCGGATCGCCGCCATGGAGACGCTGTGCGGAGAACTCAAAGACGGCCTGGCCAGCGCCGCAATAAGGGTCGGCCTGCCGCTTTCGATCAACCACTTCGGCTCCTGTCTCAACCTCTATTTCAGCGAGGCCGCTCCCGAATCCTCGATCGTTCGCGAGGACGGCGAGATAGTCAGCAGGTTCCATCTTGCGGCCATGAACCACGGGCTTTTCCTCGCCCCGCGGGGCATGATCGCGCTCTCGACGGTGACCACCCGGCAGCATGTCGCGGAAGCCCTGGAACGGGCCGAGGCGGCGATGCGCGACGTGGCGGCGGAGATCGGCTAGCGTTATCGCGACATCGGAAACACGGGCAATGGCTTACCGCGCGCAGATCCCTTACGGCACCTACTGGTCGACTCCCTTCGCGAAATGGCAAGGCAGCCTGGCCAACTTGAACAGCCTAGAATTGGCGGCGCACGTCGCCAAGCGGGAGCTCGAAAAGCGCTCCATCGCACCCGAGACCTTCGACTACGGCGTGCTCGGCATGACCGTGCCGCAGCACCACTCGTTCTATGGCATGCCCTGGCTCATGGGATTGATCGGCGCGGGCAAGGTCGGCGGGCCGACGATCAATCAGGCCTGCGCCACGGGAACGCGCGCGCTCCTGACCGCCGCGCAGGAGATCGAGTCGGGCCTCGCCGAGACCGCGCTCGTCGTGACCTGCGACCGGACCTCGAACGGCCCCCACGTCTACTATCCGAGCCCCAAGGCGCCCGGCGGAACCGGCGGCTCGGAAGACTGGGTGCTGGACAACTTCTCCTGCGATCCCCTCGGCCGGCACGCCATGATCGACACGGCCGAGAACGTCGCCGGCAAGCATCAGATCTCGACCGAGCAGCAGCATGCACTCGTGCTGCGGCGGCAGGCGCAGTATCAGGACGCGCTGGCCGACGATCGGGCGTTCCAGAAGCGTTACATGACACTGCCATTCGACGTGCCCGCGCCGAACTACAGGAAGGTCGCGACGACCGTCGAGGGCGACGAGGGGATCGTCGCGTCCAACGAAGAGGGCCTCGCCAAGCTCAGGCCCGTGCGTGAAGGCGGCTCGGTCACCTACGGAGCGCAGACCCATCCGGCCGACGGCAGCGCGGCGGTCGTCGTCACGACGCCCGAGCGCGCCAGGGACCTGAGCAGCGATCCCAAGGTCGCCGTGGAGCTCCTGGGCTTCGGGCTGGCGCGCACGGAGCTCGCCTTCATGCCTGAGGCGACCGTGCCGTCAGCGAAGCGCGCGCTCGACCAGGCCGGGCTCACCATCGCCGACATGGACGCCGTCAAGTCGCACAACCCCTTCGCCGTGAACGATATCGTCTTCGCCAAGGAGACCGGCGCCGATCTCGAGGCCATGAACAACTACGGCTGCCCCTTAATCTGGGGCCATCCACAAGGACCGACGGCGCTGCGCGCAATCATCGAGCTGATCGAGGAACTCGCCTTGCGCGGAGGCGGCACCGGTCTCTTCGAGGGCTGCGCGGCAGGGGACACGGCCATGGCCGCCGTCGTTCGGGTCGGGGACCGGTGAATATCCGACGGACGCCGCGGTCATGATCGATGCACCCCGGGCAAGCCTGGACTTCGCGCCGGCACGCGTGGATACCGAGAACTTACCGGGCGGCGGGTTCATTCTGCGCTCGCCGATGAAGCTCGACCCCTATGCCTCGAACCTTTGTGAGCACCTGATGGACTGGGCCGAGAGAACGCCCGATCGGAAGTTCCTGGCGGAGCGCGACCCGGAGGGACGCTGGCGCGGGATCTCGTTCGGAGAGGCCCGCGATCTGGCGCGGTCGATCGCCCAGGCGCTGCTCGAGCGGGGCGTCACATTGGACCGCCCGGTCATGATCCTTTCGGACAATGGCATCGAGAACGGCCTGCTGCAGCTCGCCGCCATGCATGTCGGCATACCGGTGGTGCCGACCTCCCCGGCCTATTCGCTGATGTCCCGGGATTTCGGCAAGCTGAAGCACGTCTTCGGCCTGATCCGGCCCAAGCTCGTCTTCGCCGCGGACGGAGCCATGTTCGCCAAGGCGCTGGGCGCGCTCGATCTCGAGGGCGTCGAGGTCGTGGTGGCGCGGAACCCGCCGGAAGGGCTCGGCGTCACGGCCTTCGCCGCACTGGCAGGGACGGCGCCGACCGGGGCGGTCGACGCCGCCCAGTCGCGGGTCGGCCCCGATACCGTCGCCAAGATCCTCTTCACCTCGGGATCGACGGGCCTGCCCAAGGGGGTGCTCAACACCCACCGCATGCTCTGCTCCAACCAGCAGGCGATCGCCCAGATCTGGCCCTTCGTCACGCGACGCCCGCCGGTCCTGGTCGACTGGCTGCCCTGGAGTCACACCTTCGGCGGCAACCACAACTTCAACATGATCCTGCGCAACGGTGGCACGCTCTACATCGACGCCGGCAAACCGGCGCCCGGGCTCGTGGAGAAGACCGTGGCCAACCTGCGCGACGTCGCGCCGACGCTCTATTTCAACGTTCCGCGCGGCTTCGACATGATCGTGCCCTACCTCGAGCAGGACGAGGCCCTGCGCGATCACTTCTTCTCCAACCTCGACACCATCTTCTATGCCGCGGCCGCCCTGCCCCAGAACCTCTGGGAGCGCCTCGAGGCGCTCTCTGTCGCAACCCGCGGCGAGAAGGTCGTCATGACCTCCGCCTGGGGCGCGACGGAGACGGCGCCGCTCGTCACCGGGGTCCACTTCCCGATCGACCGGGCCGGCGTGATCGGCATTCCGGCGCCCGGCTCGGAAATTAAGATGATCCCCAACGCCGGCAAGCTCGAGATGCGCGTCCGCGGCCCGAATGTGACCCCGGGATACTACAAGCGAGACGACCTCACCCGGGAAGCCTTCGACGAGGACGGTTTCTACAAGATCGGCGATGCCGGCAGGCTGGCCGACCCGGACGACCCCGCGAAAGGCATCCTCTTCGACGGCCGTGTCGCCGAGGACTTCAAGCTCCTGACCGGCTCGTGGGTCAGCACGGGCACGCTCCGCGTCGCCGCCATCGCCGCCGGCGCGCCCATTATCCAGGACGCCGTGGTC
>JAOUCL010000132.1 GCA_029859805.1 Rhodospirillales bacterium
CTTGGCCGGCAAGCTGGCCGCCGAGGTGCTCTCGCCCTTGAACCGCTCGGGCGACCAGGAGGGCGCGGCCTTCGAGAACGGCGTCGTGCGCACGGCCAAGGGCTTCCGCGAGGCCTATGCCCAGTACGTCGAGAGCGGCTGGAACGCGCTGCCCTTCGATCCCGACTACGGCGGCCAGGGCCTGCCCTGGGCGCTGGCGACCGTGGTCCAGGAGATGTGGAACTCGGCCAACATGAGCTTCGCGCTCTGCCCGCTGCTGACCCAGGGGGCGGTCGAGCTGCTGCAGGCCCACGGCTCGGACGCCCAGAAGGACCTCTGGCTGCCCAAGATGATCTCGGGCGAGTGGACCGGCACCATGAACCTGACCGAGCCGCAGGCGGGCTCGGACGTCGGCGCGCTGAAGACCCGGGCCGAGCCCAGGGAGGACCACTATCTCATCACCGGGCAGAAGATCTTCATCACCTACGGCGAGCACGACCTCACGGACAACATCGTGCACATGGTGCTCGCCCGCACGCCGGGCGCGCCGGCCGGCACCAAGGGGATCTCGCTCTTCCTGGTGCCCAAGGTGCTGGTGAACGAGGACGGCAGCCTGGGGCCGCACAACGACCTGCGCTGCGTCTCGATCGAGCACAAGCTGGGCATCAAGGCCTCGCCCACGGCGGTCCTGGCCTTCGGCGATTCGGGCGGCGCGGTCGGCACGCTGATCGGCGAGGAGAACCGCGGCATGGCCTACATGTTCACGATGATGAACAACGCCCGCCTGGCGGTCGGCGTGCAGGGCCTGGCGATCGCCGAGCGGGCCTACCAGCAGGCCCTCGCCTATGCCCGCGAGCGCAGCCAGAGCAGCGCGCTGGGCGCCGCGGACCCGGCGCCGGTCAAGATCGTCCGCCACCCGGACGTGCGGCGCATGCTGCTGACCATGAAGTCCCAGATCGAGGCCATGCGGGCGCTGATCTACGTCACCGCGGCGGCGCTCGACCGGGCCAAGCGCGAGCCCGACGAGGCCGCCCGGGCCCGCGCCCAGACCACCGCCGACCTGCTGATCCCGGTCGCCAAGGCCTGGTCGACCGACCTCGGCTGCGAGATCGCCTCGCTCGGCGTGCAGGTGCACGGCGGCATGGGCTACATCGAGGAGGCCGGCGCCGCCCAGCACTACCGCGACGCCCGCATCGCGCCGATCTACGAGGGCACCAACGGCATCCAGGCGCTCGACCTGCTGGGCCGCAAGCTGCTGCGCGACGACGGCGCGGGCATGGCCGCGCTGCTGGACGAGATGCGCGCGACCCTGGCCGACCTCGAGACCCTGAAGGGCAAGGAGATCACCGCTTTGCGCGGCGCGCTGGGCGAGGGCATCCTGACCCTCGAGGCCGCCGGCGACTTCCTGCTCGAGACCGGCAAGCAGGAGATCGCGCGCGCGGCCGCGGGGGCGACGCCCTATCTCCGCATCTTCGGCACGGTGGCCGGCGGCTGGCTGCTCGCCAAGGGCGCGGCGGCCGCGTCGCGCCGCCTGGCCGAGGGCGCGGGCGATCCCGGCTTCCTGCAGGCCAAGCTGGCGACCGGCCGCTTCTACGCCGAGAACGTCCTGCCCCAGGTGGCCGGCCTCGCATCCCAGGTGATCACCGGCGCCGGCAGCACGCTGGCCCTCGACGAGGCGCTGCTCTGATACCAGCGGGTCGATGACGGCAGTCATCGGCCCGCTGGCAAGCGCGACCGCGCGCCCGCAGCGAAGCGAGGACAGCCAAGCAGACGGATGTCTGCGCCCGGCGCCTGAGGGGCAACAGGCGAGTCCAGTCATGGGCTCGCCGGTATGAGGCCTTCCCCTGAAGGCCCCCGCCCACCGAAACCGTTCTTTCACAACATTCATAAGGAAATCAGGGCTCTAAACCCTCATCTAGGGCGTACGGAGACCGTCATGTAGACGCTTCGAAGGAGAGCCCATGCCACCTGCGACCGGGCCCGGGAGAAGTCCCCGAGGCCGCTCCCGGCCGGGCGCCGCGGCGTTCTGGCGCCGGCCGCTGCTCCCGGGGCTCTGCCTGGCCATGACGGCCTGTTCGGGCCCGACGCAAACCCCCGAGCCATACGCCTACGTGGCGGCGCCCGCCCTGTCGATCGAGATCCCGGCCGCGCCGCCGGTCCCGCCTCCGCCCCCACCCTCGCCTCGAACGCAGGCGCCCGCGCCGACCCTGGCCGCGCTGCGCCGGGCCGGGCCCGCGCCGCCGCGGATCGTGAAGCCGCCCCGCCCGCTGCAGTGCGTGCCCTACGCGCGCCGGCTCTCGGGCATCGGGATACGGGGCGACGCCTGGACCTGGTGGCGCCAGGCCAGCGGCCGCTACAAGCGAAGCCGCCGGCCCGCCGTCGGCGCGGTCCTGGTGATCAGCCGCGCCGGCCGTAGCCTCGGCCACCTCGCGGTGGTCGTCCGGGTCGTCGGCGACCGCGAGATCGTCGTGAGCCACGCCAACTGGCTGAACCGGGGCCTGATCCACGAGAACGCCCCGATCAAGGACGTCTCGCTCTGGGGCAACTGGTCGGCGGTGAAGGTCTGGTACACGCCCGGCAACCACTACGGCGGCCGGACCTATCCGGCCCACGGCTTCATCCATCCGGCGGTATCCGCCGCGGCGCGCTGACCCGCGTCACAATTTTTCCACAGGCCGCGACTCGGACGACCACGCTATCCTGCCCGCGTCTTGGGAACTTGCAGGGTCGGGGGGCATGCTCCGAGCGCACCGTCCAGAAAGCCGCCGCAAGACCCCGCGCCCCTTGCGCGCGGCTGTCGCCGGGCTTGTCGGCCTGGCCGTGAGCGCCTGCGCGGGTGGCCCCCGCGACGAGATCGCGGCGCTTCCGGCGCCGACCGCGCCCTGGCCGACCTCGCTCGAGATCCTGCCGGCGCCCTCCGCGGCCAGCATCCGGCAGCCCGACCGGCCGCGCCGGACGCAGCCGCGCATCGTGACGCCGGCGCGCTGGCTGCAGTGCGTGCCCTATGCCCGCGCCCTGTCCACGGTCGCGATCCGGGGCGACGCCCGGACCTGGTGGCGGCAGGCCGAGGGCCGCTACGACCGGGGCCGCCGGCCGGCCGTGGGCTCGGTCCTGGTGCTCAAGCCCAACGGCCGCAGCCGCGGCCATCTCGCCGTGGTCACGGCGATCCTGAGCGACCGCGAGATCGTCGTCGACCACGCCAATTGGCTCAACCAGGGCCGGATCCACCTGAGCACTCCGGTCCGGGACGTCTCGGGCGCGGGCGACTGGTCGGCCGTGCGGGTCTGGTACACGCCGGGGCGCAAGTACGGCACGCGCCGATATCCGGCCTACGGCTTCATCTATCCGGCGGTGGCCACCGCGGCGCGCTGACCGCTGGCGTCCGCCGCCGCCCGGGCAAAAAAATGGCCCCGGCTCGGACGTTGCAGACCGAATGCCGGGGCCAGTGGTCGGGAGGCTTATGGAAGCTATCGCCAGGCGGATCTCCTAGGGCTTGGAAATCGAGATCTTCCGGGCCTTTCGCTTGGCCTCGGCGACCTTCGGCAGGATCACCCGAAGGACGCCCTTGTCGAACTTGGCCTGTACCTTGTCTTCGTCGACCGTGTCGGGCAGGTGGAAGCTGCGGCGGAACGACCCGTAGCGCCGCTCGGTGACATGGTAGTCTTTGCCCTTCTGCTCGGACTCGGCCTTCTTCTCGCCTTTCACGGTGAGCAGGCCGTTTTCCAGCGAGACCTCGATGTCCTTTTCGTCGAGGCCCGGCAGTTCCGCCGACACCTCAAGCGCGTCGTCGCTCTCGCTCACGTCGAAGCGCAGCGAGACCGTGCCGCCGCCTAGGTGAGGCGCGGCGAAGGGGGCGGCGAAGGGCGCGGCGATCTGCGGCAGATGCCAGCCGCCGGCAAAGGAGTCGAACAGGCGGTCCATCTGGCGGCGCAGTTCCATGAAGGAGGCGTCGAACCAGTCGCCTTCGGCGACGGCCGGTGTTTTCGCTTCGGCCGTGCCCGTTTTGGAAACAGACTTCTTGACCATTGGGGTTACTCCGGTTTCGGGCCGGGGCGCCGGCCCGGACGAAACTTGTAGAAAGACTAGCCGGATGGGGCGCGCGGCTCATTGATGCACGTCAAGAAACGCCGAGGTTTCCGGGCGCCGCTTGATCTTTGCCGCCGCCGATTCCACCATGCGCCACAGGAACCGGGAGGACCGCCAGGATGACCGCGCCCAGCACCATTCTCGCCATTGACCAGGGCACGACGAGCAGCCGCGCCATGCTGTTCGACCGGGACGGCCGGCCGGCCGGCCAGGCGCAGAAGGAGCTGCCGCAGCACTTCCCGCAAAGCGGCTGGGTCGAGCACGATCCGGAGGACATCTGGCGCGACACCCTGGCCGTCGCGCACGGCGCGCTGGCGGACGGCGGGGCCGCGGTCGAGGAGGTCGCCGCGATCGGCATCACCAACCAGCGCGAGACCACGCTGGTCTGGGACCGGGCGAGCGGCGAGGCGATCCACAAGGCGATCGTCTGGCAGGACCGGCGCACCGCGCCGCTCTGCGACCGGCTCAAGCAGGAGGGCAACGAGCCGCTCGCCCAGGCGCGCGCCGGCCTGCTGCTCGACCCCTACTTCTCGGCCAGCAAGATCGCCTGGCTGCTCGACAACGTGCCGGGCGCCCGCGACCGGGCCGAGCGCGGCGAGCTGGCCTTCGGCACGGTCGACTGCTTCCTGCTGTGGCGCCTGACCGGCGGCGCGGTGCACGCGACCGACGCGACCAACGCCGCGCGCACCCTGCTCTACGACATCCGCCGGCAGGACTGGGACGACGATCTGCTGGCCCTGTTCGGCGTCCCGCGGGCGATGTTGCCCGAGGTGCTCGACAACGACGCCGAGTTCGGCGCGACGCCGGCCGAGCTGTTCGGCCGGCCGTTGCCGATCACCGGCATGGCCGGCGACCAGCAGGCGGCGACGGTGGGCCAGGCCTGCTTCGAGCCCGGCATGATGAAATCGACCTACGGCACCGGCTGCTTCGCGCTGATCAACACCGGCAAGGACGCGGTGACCTCGAAGAACCGGCTGCTGACCACCATCGCCTACCGGATCGGCGGAAAGACCACCTATGCGCTGGAGGGCTCGATCTTCGTCGCCGGGGCGGCCGTCCAGTGGCTGCGCGACGGCCTCAAGATCATCGGCTCGGCGCCCGAGACCCAGGCGCTCGCCGAGGCCGCCGACCCGGCGCAGGCCGTCTACATGGTGCCCGCCTTCACCGGCCTGGGCGCGCCCTACTGGGACGCCCACGCGCGCGGCGCCATCTTCGGCCTGACCCGCGCGACGGGGCCCGCGGAGATCGCGCGCGCGGCGCTCGAGGCGGTCTGCTTCCAGACCCGCGACCTCCTGGAGGCCATGGCCGCCGACGGCGCGCGGATGCCCAGGACCCTGCGCGTGGACGGCGGCATGGTAGCCAACGACTGGGTGCTGCAGTGCCTCGCCGACACCCTGGACTGTGCGGTCGAACGGCCGGTCGTGAACGAGACGACGGCCCTGGGCGCGGCCTCGCTGGCCGGCCTCAAGTCGGGATTCTATGGGGGACTGGAAGACATCGCGGCGGCCTGGAAGGCCGCCGGGCGTTTCGAGCCCGCCCTGGCCGCCGCCGAGCGCGAGCGCCGCTATGCCGGCTGGCTGGACGCCGTGGCGCGGGTGCGCAGCGGCGCCTGAACCCAAGCCACCGGGCAGCGCGCCCTGGTTGAGCGGTCGGCGGCTGCCCGCAGAGTCCCATCACCGCCCCGGAACCCATAGGCCTTCAAGATTCACGGCGACCCCGCCCCTGGAGGGCGAGGGGATTCACTGCATTTCCCCGAAAAAAACGCCCCCTTAACGCGAATTTAACGGGGCCGGACACTTTTTATCATCGCCTCGTGATTGAGTGCGGCTCGTCCAAGCTTCGAAATATCGCTTCGGTCGGGTGGCCCCGATCTCGACAACAGCAGCGAGGAACGACATGAATTACCTTCTGGGGAAGCTCAAGGCTCTTGCCCGATCGCGGCTCTTGGGGCCGGCGATCCTTTTAATGCTTCCGGCGTGCAGCCATGCGGTTCCGCTCAGTCCCGCCATCACCCCTTCACAGGCGCAGGCGCAAGTGCCGCTCAATGTGGGTGTGCTCTACACACCGGAGCTCACCGAATACGAGCACCGTGGCGGCAAGATGGGTGACACCTGGATCTTCCCGCTCGGCTCGGCCAGCGTGGAGCTGTTCGACCAGACCTGGGGTCAGGCATTCCGGTCGGCCCTTCCGGTGGGCAGCCGCCCCCCGCTGGCCAGTGGTTCCCGAAACTTGGCCGCGGTCATCGAGCCGCGGATCGAGGCCTTCGATTTCCACTTACCGATGATCAAGACGGGTACCTATACCGCCGAGATCACCTATCGCTTCGTGCTTTACGCGCTGAGCGGCGATCCGGTCGCTTCCTGGACCGTGACCGGCGAAGGCGCACAACGCGGCCAATTCGGCTTCGACTTCAGCCGCTGGCCCGGTGAAGCCGCCGACCTCGCCATGGAGGACGCCGCCCAGAAGTTCGTTGCGGGGTTGAAGAGGATACCGGAGGTCCGACGCTGGCTCCGGTCGAAGGGTGCGCTCATTGCACAGGTCTTGCCGTGGGTCAGCACGGACGAATGAACGGAGAGGAGTCTAGAAAATGCGATCGAATCCTTTGTATTTAACCCTGGTTGTTTCACTCGTGCTGCTCGCCAGCGGCTGTGCCAGCTATACACCGTCGTCCGCCCCGGTTCCGGATGCCTCGGCAATTCAGCTGAAGCAGGCCAACCGGGGTGTCGAGGCCGGCGCCGACGTCTATGTCGAGGAAGAGCGCCAGAAAGCCATTTTCGACGCCAACCTCGATGAGGCCGGCGTCATCGCGATACAGGTCCTGGCCAAGAACAAGACGAAGCGCAGAATGCTCGTGCGCCCGACCGACATGGTCCTGACCCTGCAGAATGGACGTGCCATCAGTACCGCTGGTGTGAACTCGGTCGTCAACAAGGTCGGCGAGGACGGCAGCGTGGTCGGCGCGGCGCTCGCCTTCGGCATCATCGGGATGCTCGCCGCGTCGAGCGCCGAGGAAGAGGCCCGCACGGCGCGAACCGAAGACTACAAGCACAAAGCCTTCAAGGAGGTCACGCTTGCACCCGGTCAGTCCGGTCATGGCTTCGTATTCTTCATTCCGCCGCCGGGCACGCCCGATTTCAACCACGCCACCCTCAGGGTCCGCTTTGTCGACTCTGACACGGCAAAAAGCCGGTCCGTCCAGCTTGCGCTGAGAGATCTCGGCTTCGTCAAGGCCGAGAAGAAGGGCGCCGAAAAGACGGAAAAGTACGACAACTAAGCCGGACCCTCGCTCGTCCGGTTCAGCGAGATGGCCACACGGCGCGGCGGAAACCTCGGCCGCCCCGTGTGGCCCGCCCGCTCGGCAAGACCCAGTCGGCTTCGCCGCTGACCAGCGCCCGCCGGTCTTGCACCAACGGTCTTTCCCCGGCATCGGTCACGCGAAGACGGCCGCCAGCGCGAGCAGGCCGAAGAGCAGCATCACGGCCGCCGAGAAGCGGTTGATCCAGACGAGCACAGCCGCTGACAGCCGGGCGCGAACCAGACTGACCGCGCCGCTCAGGAACAGCCACCAGAGGGCCGAGCCGAGCAGCACGCCGGCCACCAGGACCGCCGCCGCGGTATAGTCGCGCACCCATTCGGCCAGGCCGAGGCCGGCGAAGATGGCCAGGAAGGACAGGATGGTCGTCGGATTGGTCAAGGTCAGCAGGAAGCAGGACGCAAAGGCGCCTGCCAGACGGCCGTTATTTCCGGCCGGCCCGCCGGCGGCCGGCGCCTTGGCGAGGAGGATCCGCAGGCCGATCACGAGCAGCGCGGCGCCGCCCAGGATCCTGATCGCGGCCTGGTGATCGAGCAGGAACATGGAGACCGAGGTCAAGCCGAAGCCCGCCACGGCGCCATAGACCGCGTCGGCCACGGCGGCACCCAGACCCGAAACCAGGCCGGTGAGCATGCCGGCATTCAGGCTGCGACGAATGCACAGCACGCCGATCGGCCCGACCGGCGCGGCGATGGCCAGCCCGATCGCTACCCCTTTCGCAAGAAATACGATCTGATCCATTGTTTCGCACGATTTTTTCGGCTATTTCGTATTCTGCCAGAACAATGTCCCGTCGATAGCCTATCAGGCAGAACATGTCCAGCCTCGACGACCAAGACCGACAGCTCCTCGCACTGGTCCAGGTGAACAGCCGCCTCTCCTACGCGGAGCTGGGCGCGCAGATCGGACTCTCGGCCTCGGCCGTGCACGAGCGGCTGAGGAAGCTGCAGGCCCAGGGAGTGATCCGCGGATTTGGAGCGCGGCTCGACCCGCGGGCGCTCGGTCTCGACCTCTGCGCCTTTATTCAGGTCTTGATCGACCGGCCGGAACACGACGCGACCTTCGTCGCCGCCATGGAGGCACTGCCGGAGGTGCTCGAGTGCCACCACATCACCGGAGACTACAGCTATCTGCTGAAGGTGCGGACCCACGATGCGCGAAGCCTGGAGCGGCTCATCGCCGAATCGATCAAGTGCCTGCCCGGCGCCGTGCGGACCCTCACCACGGTTGCCCTGTCTACTTCCAAGGAGACAGCGGCAGTGGCTGTCGCCACGTCGGCGCAAACATCGGGCGCCTCTTCTCGTGCCAACCTGGCCGAACAGCCATGACAACCCCGGTAGGGGACGTGATGTCAGCCTTCCCGGCTTGGACGGGCCCCAACCGTTCCGGGCTGCGGCCGAACTATCCTATTGTCATTCTTCCAGGGCATATGTAATATAAACCTACTAGCTTTTAGCAAGTAGTCTCTCCCATCCGACTATACCTGTGGATAAGTTTGTGCGTAAACTTGTGAATAGAATAAAGACAGGGTATTCGGACCAGGAGGTCAGTCCTTATCTCAAACGCCCGCTGCGCACTCTGGCGCATGTGCTCGCCGACCGGGAGGCCACCGCCGGCCGGAACCAGGCATGCATTGAAGCGGAGAGTCAGCGGCCGGGCCCTTCGACCGACGGCAGCCCACGCAAGACCGGTTGAGGAACCTCTCATACCAAAGTCACTGATGACAAGGACGCATTTCACCGAGGCGATTTCGGCCACCGGCGAGGCGCGCGCCGCGCCGCACTATTTCGGGCGGCCGTTCCGAAACTCCGCGAAGGCCGAGCCGAATCCCGACAGATCGACTCGCTGTGTCAGATCGACACCGAAAGACGAGGTGGCAATTTCAATCACCGCGGACCGTCCGCGGGAAAAATGCCGAGCCAGCTTTTCCGCGACGGAGCCGCTGAAGAAGCAGTAACCCTCGCCGCACAGCAGCGTGAAGAATATGAGGTTTTCGTCGATATTGATCTCTGCCTGCGTGAAGACCCGGTCCCCCGAAATGAGAAGGCTGAGTTCCCGGTCGACATAAGAAAACATCACCAGGGCGATGTCGTCTTCTTGCGTCGAATGGTGGGCCAAGCTGCAGTTGTCGGTCTTGAGCGGCCGATCCGGCCGGCACTCGATTTCCCAATTGCCGAGGCTCTGCGCCCAAGCGGCCGGGGTCGTCTGAAACAGTCCAAGCAGAAGCGGCACCAACAACCATCGCATCGTTCGTTTCCTCGGCGATTCGGCTCCGCCCCATCTATGCAGGAAATTCCTAAGCAAACCATAGCGCGGGCCAAGCCATGCACGTTACCGACGGGAATAAATTTGGGGCAAAATCGGCCGGGACCATGGCGGCAGGCTATATATTTCGTATGGTCCCGTTCGCGGCCCCGAGCAGATAGTTGATCGTTTCCTGGTCGTCGCTCAACGGCAGCAGGACGCTGCAAAACAGCAGTTTCTTGTTGTCGAACTGGGTCAATTCCTCCTCCACCAGAACCGGCGCACTTCGCTCCAGGGCCTCTCGGAAATGACACACGGCTTTCTTGAGCAACGTATGGGTCCAGTCGTGCTGACCGCTCAGAAATATGCCGGAATACTTGGCGAGAGACGGCCCAAGGTAATGGAAATAGGGAAACCCCTGATAGTTCCTCACATCGAGCAGGAAACAATACGGCCAGATCTCGCTTATCGCTGCCGGGTCTATGTCGCCAAGCGCCGGGTACTCCCGGTCGCCGCGCCGTTGCTCCCAATATGCAAGCAACCGCCAGATCAACCGCCTTTCCTTGCTGGATGTCTCCCATTCGGCCGTCCTCTCGCCCCGCGTGGACACGCCGCTATCGGGCTTCGTAATCTCGGGGCGCAGCGCGCGATCCATCAATCCCTCACACCTTCAGGCCCGGCCGAATCGACCGACCGCATTCGCACACCGGCCTTGGCCGCTGGCAAGCGGCGCCCCTGAACCTGCAGGAAAACGCCACGACGAGACGCGCCGCCGGACCGTCGATGGATGCCGCTCAACTCCAGCACCAGCTGGATTAGAACCAACCCAGCCAGGCCGATGGCAACCCACTCGATGTCGATATTTGCAACGATTTCCATCGGCAGTTCGATCAAGAAATCAATGATCCAGCCCGGGCCCATTTTGATCTCGATCATCGATGCGGATCGAAGGTGAGAGCCCAGGAGCGCGGCGGCTTCCGCACGCACCAAGATAGCGGTCAACCCTTGCTACACAGTTAAGGAATTACTGCAGACAT
This sequence comes from Rhodospirillales bacterium, assembly GCA_029859805.1. Lineage (GTDB taxonomy): Bacteria > Pseudomonadota > Alphaproteobacteria > Kiloniellales > JAKSDN01 > CAMYKD01. The sequence goes on from JAOUCL010000132.1 coordinate 10,660, forward strand.
ACATATTCAATATAAATACACCCACAACAATATGTTCAATATAATTATTCTCATAATTCGTATAATATCGGGAATTATCAAAATTAATTTAGAATCAATACTCCTAATTAGTCACTAAATTGCGATCCTGCCAGGGGATCGACAAGATAGTCGGCAACGGCGCCGCGACGCGTCAGACCACCTCGTCCTTGCCGAGCAGTCTCCTGAGGGCATCGATATCGTGGACGATGATGTACGCCCCTTCATAGCTGATCACACCTTGCTGTTGCAGGGAGCCAATCCCCTTGTTCACACTCTCGCGGGTAGCTCCCAACATATTCCCGAGGTCCTCTTGTGACAGCTTCATATCGATCTTCAGGCCGCCCTCGACCGGCTGGCCTTGACGCTCGATCAAGGTCAAGAGGCGCTTGGCCAGTCTGCGCGGTATATCGAGGAAGATCGTGTCCTCGATGATATCGCTGGTCCAGCGCAGCCGTTCGCAAAGCACTTCGATGACGCGGATACACAATCTGGGGTGCCGCTCCAGGAACGGCAGGAACTCGGCCCGGCCGATACGCACCAGTTTCGTCGGCTGTATGGCGACCGCGCCGGCCGTACGCCTCTTGCCGTCGAGCACGGCGATCTCGCCGAGCACCTCGCCACGGTCGAGTATGTTCAGGATTATCTCCTTGCCCTCGCGCGATACCGTATTGATACCCACACGGCCGTTCAGGATGGCGTAAAGCCGGTCTCCCGGATCTCCCTTGTGAAAGATCACGTCGCCAGGGTCGAAATGCTCGATCGTTGCCAGAGAAAGAAGTTCGTCCATCTCTTGAGGCGTCAACCGGCTCAAGAGCTGATTCTTGGAGAGGATCTCGAAGTGGGCCGATTCCACGTCAGCCTGCATCCGCCGATAGTCGGGTCTCCCCCCAGCCACGGCCTCGTGGCCGGATCAGGAGCCTCGACTATATCCGATGCAGCCGATCAGGGAGCGCAAAAAACGCCGAGCCTAAAACCGCGCCGGAAACCCGCCGCAATCACACTTCGGCCCGGAGTGACGCATCGCCCCCTTGAACCGCCATGCGCGCGGCTTTTTCCCAAAGCGTCGTGTGTTCGAAATGAAAGGCGACCGATAGCGCTTCGCTGTCCGGCTTCAAACACTCGCGCATGACCCTGAGCATCAGGACCGCGTCCTCGCGCTTCTGGTCGATCCGGCCGCTCGGCAGCCAAGCCTTGAACTGCGCCAACTCGTCCGCCGCCAGGCCGGCCGCCTGACCGCGCGACAGGATCGCATGATAGGCGCGCGCTCGATAGGGCAACTGCTTGGCGATCTGCTCGAGCCCTTCTCGGGTGAGCGACGAGATCACGCCACCGGCATGGGCGTCAGAAAGCGTGCGCCTGATGTTGACCATCGCCTCCGACAGCATCGGATAGCCCAACTCCGCCGGGCCGTGGATCACGGCTACCTCGTCGTCGTCCTCCAACCTGCCGTCGCGGAAGGCTTCGAAGGTTGCGCCGACCCCCTGCATGCCGAATTGCGCAAGCTCCGCGGCCCGAAGCGCGCCCATGCTGGCGCTCCCGAAAACCCGGATTCCCCGGGACAGGGCATAGAGGATCTCCTTGTGCCAGACCGAGGGCACGTTCTCGAAGTATCCGTCGATGATGCCGATGGCACGCGGGCTCTCCAACGCGGCCCTGTAGACATCCCCCTCCGAAACCGGCGGCATGTACAGCGCGTCCAGCTCCTTTGCCGCCTCGGCCGGTGGCAGTGTCGGTCCGCTGAATACAATGAGGGTCATACGGTCTCTCGCATGCGTGATTTCGCCCTGGATCCGGGCACGAATTTCGGGGAGTGATCGATTCCCTCGAGTCCGGGAATCACGACCCGTGCCACGGGAATGCCAAACTCCGGCTTGGTCAAGTCGACCACGGCGACCTGCTCGATGCCGACGGCCCGCAGGCGCTCCAGCTCCCATGCCACGTCCTGCTCGAAGGTCTCGCCGAGGAAAGTCGGCGCCCTTTGAAAACCGCGGCCGGGACCATCGTGGTCCATCGTGGCGCGCCAGGCGTCATAGGTCTCGCGGTCCAGATACCGTCCGTAGTCGTCCCTGGTCATATCGTCGCGAGCGCCGGAAATAAAGGTCAAGCGGCTCTGCGCCGCTTCGGTCAAGGCCCGCATCAAGGCGACGTTGCGCGCCGGATGGCAGCCCATGCCCGAGGCCGGACGCAGCGTATTGGACGGCGGCCCCTCCTCTTGAAGAATCCGGCACAGGAAGGAGGGTATCCCAACGTCGCTGGTGGTCTCCCATACCGCGACCATGACTCCCGCCTGCCGGTATTGGGTCAGCAGAGCCCGGCAGCAGGGGTCGTCGACCGTATCCAGGTCGACCCGGGTCCGCTGCTGCTCCTCGGGCTCGAGCAGATGCCAGAGGGTCGTCGCGTCGCGCTCGACCACCTCGGTGATCCCGTGGCTCACCGCCTCGAGCAAGTGGTTGCCCGAAGCCAGCCCGTTCGAGCTGGCGACGAAGCAGCCGTGCCCGGTCGGCAGCGACAAGGTGTAATTGAGATGCACCAATTCGTAAGGCAGCCAGACCGATTCGCCGCCCATGATCTCCTGCGCCTCGATCCAGAGCAGCGGGGTATACGGAGCGAACCGGCTGTCGCTGAAACGCGGCAGCCGCTCGACGTCGATCACCGGGTTCTTGTACCGGAGATCCTCATGGCTGCCGAGCTTGAGCGGCAGGTCGATACGCTCGGCGTGATAGGACTCGATCGACTC
>JAOUCL010000133.1 GCA_029859805.1 Rhodospirillales bacterium
TCAGGCCGCGAAAATTCTCGTCAGGGACTCCTCGCGGATCCGTTCAACCTTCTCACCCAGATAGAGGCTGGGCTCGCAACGCGCGAGCGTCTCCTCGGTCGGGAAGATGGCCGGGTTCTTGTTGTAGTCGTCTCCGAGCAGGGCCCGGGCCGCCTTGTTCGGCGTGGCGTAGTAGATGAACTCGGCGATCGCGGCGCCGGCCTTGGCATCGAGGATGTAGTTGATGAACTTGTGGGCGTTCTCCGGGTGCGGCGCGCCCGCCGGGATGCACAGGCAGTCCTGCCACACGTTGCTGCCTTCCTTCGGCACGACGTAGGAGATGTCGTCGTCCTCCTCCATGACTTGGAGAATATCGCCGTTCCACTCCATGGTCAGATCGACCTCGCCGGACAACAGGAGGTCCTGGCCGTTGTCCTCGGCGAAGACCTTGATGTGCGGCTTCTGCTTGATCAGCAGCGCTTCGGCCTGCTTGATCTCGCCCGGATCGGTCGAGTTGTAGGAATACCCCAGATATTTGAGCGCCGCCTCGATGATGCCCTCGCTGAGGAGCGCTATGCGCCCGGAGTATTCGTCCGAGTCGAGCAGGACCTTCCAGCTGTCGGGCGGCGAACTGACCGCCGACTTCCGATAGCCGATGCCCTGCGTGCCCCACATGTAGGGCATGGAATGCTTGCGGCCCGGGTCGAACGCGGCCTCCTGGAAGGCCGGGTCGACGTTCTTGAAGTTCGTGATCAAGCCGCGGTTTATCGGCAACAGCATCTTGGCCGCCAGCATACGCTCCACGTAGTCGTTGGTCGGCACGATCACGTCGTAACCGGGGTTGCCTTCCTTGAGCTTGGCGAAGAGCTCGTCGTTGTCGGCGTAGAGGTCCATCTTGACCTCGATCCCGGCGGCTTTACTGAAGTCGCCGAGCGTCGTCTCGCCGATGTAGGTGTCCCAGTTGTAGAAGTTCAGCTTCGGTTCCTCGACGCCCCAGCTTCCCTTGGGCGCGAAGGTTACCCCGACAGCGGCCGCGCCGGTCCCGGCAAGGAAGCTGCGGCGCGAAAAGCGCCTCCCCAGACTCTTGTGCATTTGCTCTCTCTCCTCTGTCCCGTTCATTTTCGCCCTGAGTGGAAGCATCGGACCTCCCCGGGCCATCTTTCGTTCTTTCCAGAGCATTGAAGCCAGCACGCGGTCCGATTGTCAACGCAAGCGCGTGCCGACATGCATCCCGCGAGATCAATTCGATCCCCGCCTGCAGCGTCGCCCGCCGGCCATTGTCGAGGCGGTTGATGTGTCGGCGGCCGTCGATACCATCGACTCGGGGCCGAGGCACGGCTACATAGGCACCACATTGCGGACCGCAGCCCGCGCGCCGAGCCGCACGGGGCAGGCGGTCCGCCGAAAGCGCGAGGCATGTTGCAGGACGTTGCCGCAGACTGTGCATTGGGTCTCTACCGCTTGGCCGGGCGGGCGGGGGCACCCCTGGTGCGGGCCCATCTGCGCCGGCGCGCCCGGCACGGACGCGAGGACTCGGACCGTCTCGCCGAGCGGCTCGGGCGCGCGGGCCGCGCGCGGCCCGCCGGAGCGCTCGTCTGGCTGCATGCGGCCAGCGTGGGAGAGGCGCTGTCCTGCCTGACGCTGATCGAACGCCTGCGCACCGAACGGCCGGACCTCGCCCTGCTGCTGACCACGGGAACGGTCACCTCGGCCGGCCTCATGGCCGAGCGGCTGCCCGAGGGCGTGATCCATCAATACGCCCCGGTCGACCTTCCCGCAGCGGTCGATGGGTTTCTCGCGCACTGGCGGCCGGACCTCGCCCTGATCCTCGAATCGGAGCTCTGGCCCAACCTGCTTAGCGCAGCGGCCCGGCGCGGGGTCGAGCTGGTCCTGGTGAACGGGCGCCTGTCGGCGAACTCCTATCGCGCCTGGGGCCGGTTCCGGCCCCTGATCCGGCGCCTGCTCGGCGGTTTCTCATTGGTCCTCGCCCAGTCGCCCCGGGACCGCGAGCGCCTGCAGGCGCTGGGCGCCGCCACCCCGCGCTGTCTCGGCAATCTGAAATTCGCGGCCGCGGATCCGGCCGCAGAAATGGACAAGCTGGCGGCGCTCGCCGAGACCCTGGTCGGGCGGCCCTGCTGGCTGGCCGCCTCGACCCATCCAGGCGAGGAGACGATCGCGGCCCGGGTCCACGAGGCGCTGGTGGCCGGAATGCCGGACCTGGTCACGGTGATCGTACCGCGGCACCCCGAGCGGGCGCCGCAAATCGCCGAGGACCTCGCCGCCTCGGGACTCCGCGCAGAGCTGCGCAGCCGCGGCGGGAGGTTCGGCCCCGAGACCGGGATCTATCTGGCCGACACCATGGGCGAGCTGGGCCTCTGGTACCGCTTGGCCGACGTCGTCTTCGTCGGCGGCTCGCTGGCGGCCAAGGGCGGGCAGAACCTGATCGAGCCCGCCAAGCTGGGTGCGGCGATCCTGTCGGGGCCGGACACCAGCAACTTCGCGCAGATCGCCGAGGAGATGAAGGCAGTCGGCGCCCTCGGACAGGTCCAGGACGGCGAAGAGCTGACCGCGGAGGTCGGCCGGTTGCTGGCCGACGCCGGGGGCCGGGCAGACATGGGACGGGCTGCCAAGAGCTACGCCAGGGCACGATCGGACGTCCTGGAGGAGGTGCTGGGGGCGCTTGCGCCCTGGCTCGACCGGGCCGAGGTGAAATCCGAACGGGCAGATTCAGCATTAATCTGATATTAGAGCGGGCGCGCTATTGCTGCGGAACGCCGAGACAACGGGCCCGGTTTCATGTCCAAGACACCTCTGGTCGTAGGCGCCAAGGTCGCGGTCACCGGACTGCTGCTCTACTTCGTGCTGCGCGACGTGGCGTTGGCCGAGATGGCGGCGCGGTTGGCCGAGCTGTCGTTTTGGCCACTTATCGCCGCCGCCGGCATGATCGGTCTGCAGAGCCTCGTCGTGGTCACTTGGCGCTGGGAGAAGATCCTGGGCGCGATCGACCGGGCCGTGGCGCCTTGGCGCTTGGTCGGCGTCGTCGTGATCGCCCTGTTCTTCAACCAGGTCCTGCCGTCGACCGTCGGCGGCGACGGCATGCGCATGTGGCTGCTGCGCCGACGGGGCAGGCCCCTGGGCGCGGCGGTGCGCTCGGTCATCATCGACCGCTTGCTCGGCTTGCTCGGCCTGCTGGTGCTGACCCTGATCGGCGCACTTGGCCTCGTCTGGCGGCACCCGGAGAGCGTCCCGGTTTGGAGCGCCATGGCGGTCGCCCTGGGCGGCATCGTGGTCATCGCCGGCGCCCCCCTGCTGCTGCGCCTCTCCGGCTGGCTGCCCTTCGCGGCGCTGCGCCGCCACCTCGGCACCATCGCCGCGGAGGTCGAAATTCTGTGGCGCGACAAGGCGCTCCTGGCCCAGCTGATCGGCGCATCGGTGCTGGGTCATCTGTTCCTCTGCCTGGCCGTCTGGTTCACGGCACTGGCCATTGGCATCGCCTGCCCGCTGTTCGAGACCCTGGCGGTGCTGCCCGCGGTCCTTCTGGCCGCCTCGCTGCCGGTTTCGATCGCCGGCTGGGGGGTCCGCGAGGGCGGCATGGTGGTCGGGCTCGGCCTGCTCGGCGTGGCGACCGGCGACGCCGCCCTGGTCTCGATATTCTTCGGCCTGCTTCAGCTCGCCTTCGGCGCCGCGGGCGGCCTCGCCTGGCTGCTCCAGCGCAGCCCGAGGCCGGCCGCCGACGAGGCCCTGGACGTCTCCGCAGGTCTGGCCTCCGCCGCGCCGGCCGCCGAGGCCGACCGGAAGTAACACGCGACCGCGACCGGCGGCACACGGCATCCTCAAGCGCTTGTGACTGGCCTTCGGGACCGCCCTGGGCAATGCTCGGGCCATGAACAGCTCTTCACCATCCCCCCGTGTCCCGGTTCCGGTCGGGGCGGTCTTCGTTGCCTGCCTGACTCTGTTGCTCACCTCGGCAGCGGCCGCCCTGGCCGGTCCCGAAGCCTGGCGCCATGCCTGGCCCAACACCGACTTCTCGAAGCATTCCGTGGACCTCGACGACATCATGAGCGGCGGACCGCCCAAGGACGGGATTCCCTCGATCGACGACCCGGCCTTCGTGGCGGTGTCGCAGGCGACCGACCTCGCGCCCACCGAGCCCGTCATCGGCCTCACCATCGAGGGCGACGCCCGGGCCTATCCGCTCCGCATCCTAACTTGGCACGAGATCGTCAACGACGTGGTCGGCGGCGTGCCGGTGGCCGTGACTTACTGCCCCTTGTGCAACTCGGCCATCGTCTTCGACCGCCGGGTGGCCGGCCAGGCCACGGAGTTCGGCACGACCGGCAAGCTGCGCAATTCCGACCTGGTCATGTACGACCGGGCGACCGAGAGCTGGTGGCAGCAGTTCATGGGCGAAGCCATCGTCGGCCAGCGCACGGGAACCTTGCTGAAGATCATTCCGGCGCGCCTGGAGTCCTGGGAACGCTTCGCCGCGCGCCATCCGCAGGGCAAGGTCCTGGTGCCGAACAACCCCGGGATGCGTTCCTACGGCATGAACCCTTATACGGGCTATGACAGCCGCACGCGGCCTTATTTCCCGGTGGGCGCGCTGCCCGACGACCTCCCGGCGCTGGCGCGCGTGATCAAGATCGGCGACGAGGCCTGGACCCTCGACAGCCTCCGGACGAAGGGCCGGATCGAGGCCGGGGACCTGATCCTCACCTGGGAGTCCGGCCAGAACTCGGCCCTCGACGCCCGCGCGATCGCCGAGGGCCGCGATGTCGGCAACGTTGTGGCGCAGAGACAGTCCGCCGGCGGCCTCGAGGACGTCGCCTACGACGTCACCTTCGCCTTCGTGTTCAACGCGTTCCACCCGGACGGCACGCTGCACCGGTAGCGCGCGCGGCCGACGCGCCCCGGCGCTACTGCACCTCCCAGACGAGGGGTACGCTGCCGATCCCGCCCACGGCCTCTCGGACGAAGCCGTCCATCTTCCAGACGAGTGCGGTGCCGGTGTCGGTATTGCGCCAGATGATGTCGGACCGCCGGTCGCCGTCGCCGTCGCCGACGCCGTCCACGCGCCACACCGGGGGTGGCGCGCCGATCGATTGCCCCGCCTCCTTGACGAGGCCATTCATCTGCCAGATCACGGTGCTGCCGGTGACCGTGTTGCGCCACAGGATGTCCGAACGCGCATCGCTGTTGAAGGTGCCGAGGCCGGCCACCCGCCAATCCAGGCTGGCGCCGCCGATCCCGCCCGCGGCGAGCCTCGTCAAACCGTCCATAAGCCAGATCACCGTGGCGCCGGTGCTCATGTTGCGCCACAGGATGTCCGAACGGGCGTCGGCGTCGAAGTCGCCCACACCGGCCACCTCCCACACCGGCGGCACCCCGCCGATCCCGCCTCCCGCGGTCTTCGACAGGCCGTCCATCTGCCAGATCACCGTGGCGCCCGTCGTGGTGTTGCGCCAGAGGATGTCGGCGTGATCGTCGCCGTCGAAGTCGCCCGTGCCGACGATCTGCCAGTCGAGCCCGGCCCCGCCGATTCCCCGCCCAGCGAGCTTCGTGAAGCCGTCCATCAGCCAGACGACGGCTTTTCCCGTGACCGTGTTCCGCCACAGCACATCCGTCTTGGTGTCGGCATTGAAGTCGGCCAAGCCCCGCACCTGCCAGTCGGTGCTGGGCGCGCCGATCGAACCCTTGGCCTCCTTGGCGAAACCGTCCATCCGCCACAGGAGCGCGTTGCCGGTGGTCGTGTTGCGCCACAGGATATCCGCCCGGCCGTCCACGGTGAAGTCCCCGGCCACCGGACCCTCGCCCTGGAAGCGCTGCGCAAAGACTCCCCCATAGCTGCTGTCGCCCGGCCCAAAGCCGCTCCACGCCACGACGAAGTCGCCGTCGGCGTCCATGGCCACGGCGGGCACGTTTTGACTGCCTGTCGTGAAGGTATTGACCTGGAACTCCGGGCCCTGGGCCGCGCCCGTGGCGTCGAAGCGCTGGGCAAAGACGCCGGCACCGCTGCCGTCCTGGCCGTCACTCTGCCAACTCACGACGAAGTCGCCGTCGGCGTCCATGGCCACCGCCGGGATTGCTTGAAACCAGCTAGCGTAGGTGTTGACCTGGAACTCCGCCCCCTGGGCCACGCCGGCGGCGTCGAAACGCTGCGCGAAGACGCCCCAAGAGTCCCCGTCCTGATAGCGGCTGTTCCACGTCACGACGAAGTCGCCGTCGGCGTCCATGGCCACGGCCGGAAGATTTTGAAAGCCCGTTGTGAAGCTGTTGACCTGGAACTCCGGGCCCTGGGCCGCGCCCGCGGCGTCGAAGCGCTGGGCGAAGATGTTGGAGGCATCGTAATAGGGGCCGTCCGGGTGCCAACTCTCCCACGCTACGACGAAGTCTCCGTCGGCGTCCATGGCGACGGACGGAAGCCTTTGACTGTACGTGGTCGAGGTACTGACCCGGAATTCGGATCCCTGGGCCGCCCCCGCCGCGTCGTAGCGCTGGGCGTAGACGCCGTATCCGCTGGGGTCCTGGTTCAGACTCTCCCAAGCCACGACGAAGTTGCCGTCGGCGTCCATGGCGACAGCCGGGAATGTCTGCCAGGCCTGGGTGTAGGTATCGACCTGGAACTCCGGCCCTTGGGCGAGGCCAGCAGCGTCGAAGCGCTTGGCGAAGATGCCAAACCCCCCGGGCAGTTCGCCTTGGCCTTCGCTCGTCCACACCACCACGAAGTCGCCGTCGGCGTTCATCGCCACGGCTGGAGCCCATTGACGGTCGGTGGTGAAGCTGTTGAGCTGAAACTCGGGGCCCTGGGGGGCGCCCGAGGCATCGTAGCGCTGGGCGAAGACTTCTGCGGTGCTCGAGGTATAGACGTCCCCATGCGTCCACGCCACGACGAAGTCGCCGTCGGCGTCTGCGGCCACGGCCGCATCCCATTGGGCGTTGGTGGTAAAGGTGTTGACCTGGACCTCGCCTCCCACGGCGTCGCCGGGGGCGGCCTGTGCGGGTGCGATGGGGGTCAGGCAGGTGGCGGCCAGGAGGGCCATTGCCAGGCTCGAGCGTCCCTGTGTCCCAAGCATGATCGTTCCTCCCCCTTGAACTGCGCCGGGCAAGCGGCGCGCCATGGCTCGCCGAGCCCGATCCGCGCGGCACTACCACACGTTAGTAGGCGAGCGTTTACATTCTGTTAAGAGGTGAAATTGCCGAGGTGACTTCGCGCCAAAATATCGGCCATTGTCGAGCCGTCCCGGAGGCGGCAGCGGGGCTCGGCACAAACGGATGGAGTTTGCGCCGAGCGCCTCGTTCACGCGCCGCATCCGGCCTGTCGCGGTCCTGGATCAGGCCGCCGCGCCGCGTGCCTCCAGCCGCTCGAGCACGACCTCCAGCGCCGCTTCGATCACCTCGGGGCCGGCGCCGGGGCGGTGGGCGGCCTCGCTCAGGTGACGGCGCCAGGCGCGGGCGCCGGGCAGGCCGTTGAACAGGCCCAGGATGTGCCGGATGATCGACTTGACCGGCACGCCCTCGGCGCATTGCGCGGCGGCGTAGGGCAGGAGGGCGCGCACGACCGCCTCGCGGCCGGGCGGCGGCGGGTCCTCGCCGAAGAGGCGGCGGTCCGCCTCGGCCAGGACGTAAGGGTTCTGATATGCCGCGCGACCGATCATCACGCCGTCGACCCGCGCCAAGTGCGCCTGCGCCTCGTCGAGCGACTGCACGCCGCCGTTCAGGACGATCTCGAGCTCCCGAAAGTCCTCTTTCAGGCGATAGACCCGGTCGTAGTCGAGCGGCGGCAGCTCGCGGTTCTGCTTGGGGCTGAGGCCTTGGAGCCAGGCCTTGCGGGCGTGCACGGTGAAGCTGCGGCAGCCGGCTGCCGCCACGGTCTCGACGAAACCCTTCAACTCCGCGTAGGAGTCCCGCTCATCGATGCCGGTCCGCGTCTTGACGGTGACCGGCAGGGCGGAGGCCGCGGCCATGGCGGCGACGCAGCGCCCGACCAATTCCGGTTCGGCCATCAGGCAGGCGCCGAAGCGGGCGTGCTGCACCCGGTCGCTGGGGCAGCCGACATTCAGGTTGACCTCGTCGTAGCCGGCCGCGGCCGCCGCCTCGGCGCATTCGGCGAGCTGGACCGGCTCCGCGCCGCCCAACTGGAGGGCGAGCGGCCGCTCGGCCGGATGGAAGGCCAGGAAGCGCGCGCGGTCGCCGTGAACGATCGCCCCGGTCGGCACCATCTCGGTGTAGAGCAGCGCGCGCCGGCTGATCAGGCGCAGGAAGAACCGGCAATGCCGGTCCGTCCAGTCCATCATCGGCGCGACGGAGAGGCGGCGGTTTGCCTTGGGCTGCACGGCGTGCTCCGAGGTTCCTTGAACCGCTCTTGATACCACCGGACGTCGTGCACGGCACATCACCCAAGATCAGGGGGTTGCCCGTGGCAGAGGACAACGACCACGCTTCGTGCGCAGCTTCCGCATTAAGTACTGGGGTCAATCATGATCGAATGCATGGAGTTATCCTTGCCTGCAGAAATTATCAGTGCACAGCCCGGCGGGAGAATCCAGCGCGCGGCACGTCACCGGGCAATCTCTCATAGTCCAAGGGAAACCAGCTTCTCGAGAAAGCGCCCCTTTCGAGCATGGCTACGAGTTCCTTGCGCTCTGTGGTCGCGACTGGGGGCCTGCCGGCTTCGAGGAACCGTGAGGAAATCCCCGAAGATCAGATCATTTCGTACGGAGTCCCTTATCAAACCCGCGTATAGCTCTTGTAGCTCTTGGATCGTAGGCGTTTCGTCGGGACTGCTGCGCGCAAGACGGAACTCGGTGCATCGAAAGACGACATTGCGATCGAAAGGTCGAGCCGCGGCCCTTTTCGCACGTCGACCCGGTGACGGACCGGGCCGCATTGCATGAAGATGATCGAGTGGTGGCCATCCTTCCATGCCGCCGTCGCCGACAGCCCGAGCACATATCGCGCCTTGGACGCACAGGCGACGGCCTCGAAGCCGACAGCGGAGACGTGGTGGCACTCATCGACCACGACATGCCCGTAAGGTCGGATTTCATGCCGGTCACGAGGCTTGCGGGGGTGACCGTGCCCGCCATGACCTGATAGGGCGAAGCCGGGTCCTGGAGCGCGTGGTGATTGGAGAATTGTCGGACCACTTGATTCAAAGAAGCCCTCCATGATTCACGTCCCACAGCGTCCAGCAAACTCTACGCCGGCAAGAACGCCGTTAACCTGAAGCGATGAGACAGTACCCGATGAGACAGTACGATGAGACAGTACGATGAGACAGTACCCTTGAACTGCACACCTAACAAATGTACCATAAACGTAGCGCAAGTTTGATCTTGTTCACTGATACTATACGGGGTTGAAAGAGAGCACGTTCAGTAGTTCTGGACAGACGCGTCGTTTGGCTGGGGGCCGGAAAAGAGCGGCAGCGTGTAGAGGCTTTCTTTCGAATTGGGAAGGGTTGTTGGGGATGTCTCATGTCAGAGGCGAGGTTGTACGCGCCATCGTTTAGGCAGCAAAGCATATCCGTTGGCGTTTTTGTTGCGTGTCTGGAGATTTTTGATCTCACCGTCATCGTTGTCGCTGGCGCGGTCGCGAAGTGGCTTCGATTCGACACGTGGAGCCTTGCGGGATCCCACAGCCTTATGGCGATCCTGGTAGTTCTTATCGCCTATTTTGTGTTCAAGCACACAAAGCTGCACCAGCACTCGGTTCTGCCCAACTGGCTTGCACAGGCACGCCGGGCAGCCACCGCTATGCTCTTAGTGATGTTCGTGATCCTCGCGGTCAGCTACGCGACCAAGACGTCGGAGTCGATCTCCAGGCTCTGGCTGGGAATGTGGCTTGGCGGGGCCTTCCTGGCGCTCGTTCTCACTCGGCCCGTTGTGGCCCAGCTGTACCGGCGACTCGAAAACGCAGGTGCCTTCTCTCGGCACTTCGTGGTTTTCTCAACCGCAAGTGAGCTCGACGCGTTGCAGGCATTCCTAGATCGGTGGACGGCCATCATGCCTGCCTCCGATATCATTGCGGGCGTTTTCCTCGATCGTCCTGAAAAAGCGGCCGAGACCGGGTTCCGCTCGCAGTATCTGGTCAAAGGTGCGTTTGACGATTTTCTAGATTGGAGCAGCAACCAGCGCATCGATAACGCCGTCGCGGTCGTGTCCCCGAGAAATAGCCAGGCGATCGAGCCCCTGCTTCAGACCATTCGGTGTGTCTCGCTGGACCTCAATTTGGTCGCTGGCCAGGTCGACGAGATTTGGGCGCAACGCGAGGTGGGCAAGATCGCAGGGCTGCCCGTGATCCGAGTTATGGCCCGCCCGCTCGATTCTGCGCAGATTATTGTGAAACGGCTCGAGGACGTGGTAGTTGCGGGTACCGCGCTGATTTTCTTTGGGCCGCTAATGCTTTTGGCTGCGCTAGCCATCAAGCTGGACAGTCCGGGGCCGGTATTCTTCAGGCAGGCGCGCCATGGGTTCAATAACAGGCCCTTCCAAGTGCTCAAGTTTCGCACGATGCACTATACGCAGGAGGTGATGTCCGACTTGACCCAGGCGCAGCGCAACGATCCCCGAGTGACGCGATTGGGCGCCCTGCTTCGTAAGACCAGCCTCGACGAGTTGCCGCAGTTGTTCAACGTTCTGTCCGGCGACATGTCGATTGTGGGGCCGCGCCCACATGCTATCGAACATAATGACAAGTATGCGCAGCAAATCGACGCCTACATGACAAGGCATCGAATCAAGCCTGGAATCACCGGCTGGGCGCAGGTAAACGGGCTGCGCGGGGAGACCGACGCTCTGGACAAGATGCGAAAGCGCGTGGAGCATGATCTTTTCTATGTCGACAACTGGTCCCTGAAATTCGACCTGAAGATCATGATCCTGACGTTTAACTGTTTTGTCGATCCCAACGCTTACTGACCATGCCGAGAAGGCCTTAGTGGTTTTCAGATGATTGGCAGTTTGACTTTCAAGCGTGAGCGAGATTCGTGCTTGGGTCGGTAAAGGCCGTATTGCAGAACCAAAGAAGCCTGGGCCGTCCATTCGCTCGTGCAGCGTTCTTGCTTGAAAGGGTAACGGCGGCGACTCCGGGTCCGGCAAGCGGGCATTGCCTACGGCAACCAGCCCCACGAATGATTGCGGTTGGCTCGGTGTCCAACCTGAGCCACTGTGCTGACTTTTCCTTCTTGAGGACGAATTGATGCCTGCTTCAAATGTCTCGGTACCCGCTGATGGTTTGGCACCTGGAGACGCCGCCAAGGACCGAAGGTCGGTTTGCCCATGTTGCGGTGGCCGAGCGAGCGAAACAGTCTATGCGGCTCACAACATCCCGGTACACAGCTGCATTCTGATGAATACGCCCACGGAGGCCGGAGGGTACCCGAAGCGAAACCTGGAGCTTGTCTTCTGCACGAAATGCGGATTTCTTTTCAACGACGTCTTCGATTCGCAGGTCCAGGAATACTCCACCAACTTCGAAGAATCCCAGCACTTCTCAGGCACGTTCAACGCATTCGCAAGAGAATTGGCGGTGCAGATCGCGAATAAATGCGATCTTCAGGGAAAGCACGTGCTCGAGATCGGCTGCGGCAAGGGCGAGTTCCTGTTGGAGCTGTGCGAGATCGCCGGATGCACCGGACTTGGCATCGACCCAGGTTACCGGCCGGAGCGACTTAGCGACAAACCGGCCGGACGAGTTGAATTCATCACCGATTTCTTCGGTCCCCGATATGCACACCTGGAGCCGGACGTCATCCTGTGCCGGCACACCCTGGAGCATATCGGGCCGACCGCCGAGTTCGTGCGCAGTATCCGGGAGATGATCGGGGACCGCGAAGACGTTGTCGTCGTCTTTGAAACGCCCGATGCCGAACGTGTGTTGGGCGAAGGTGCCTTCTGGGACATCTACTATGAGCACTGCTCCTATTTCAGCGCCGGCACGCACGCGCGTCTGTTCCGTCAGGAGCGCTTCGAAGTGACTGACCTCGAGCTGGTCTACGAGTCTCAGTACATCGTGCAGTATTGCCGTCCGGCCAGTGGCTTGACTCAGCCGGCGCTCCCACTCGAACGCGACCTGGAACGAATGCGCGGGCTGGCCGCGGGCTTTCCGACCCTCGTGCACCGGACCATGGATCATTGGCGTGACGTCGTCAGACAAGCCGGACGGCAGGGCCGGCGTGTGGTGCTCTGGGGCGGGGGCTCCAAAGGAGTGGCATTCCTGACCACTTTGGGAGTGGGCGAGGATGTCCATTGCGTGGTTGACGTCAATCCGTACAAGCAGGGAAAATTCATGCCTGGCACGGGGCATCCCGTCGTCTCTCCGGAATCGTTGGTCGACTGTCCGCCGGATCTGGTAATTGTCATGAATCCCATCTATCTCGGGGAAATCGGCGAGCAGCTCAAGGCCCTGGGACTCAACGCAGAGCTGGCTGCGCTCCGATGACGGGACCGACCTCGCTTCAGGCCCCTTCATTGCCTATGGGCGATAGCTGCCCTATGTGCGGCGCGCCGACCGGCGAGGTTTTTTTCGAATTCGCCGATGTGCCGGTGTTCTGCAATGTCCTCTGGCCGGATGTAGACGCGGCAAGAACGGCCACGTGCGGCGATATCGAGCTGACCTGCTGTTCCTCCTGCGGCCTGATCTTCAATCGCGCGTTTAGTCCCGCCGCGGTCGAATATGCGCCGGGCTATGAAAATGCGCTGCACTTCTCCGAGACCTTCCGTGAGTTCGCGGAAGAGATGGCGGACCATCTCGTCAACACTTACAAGTTACAAGGCAAGGTGGCTGCCGAGATAGGATGTGGCGATGCTTATTTTCTCCGTTTGCTCTGTCGGCGGGGTGTCAGGCAAGGCATCGGCTTCGATCCCTCCGTGCATGACAGGACTGCCGTGAGTTCGGCCGGCGCAAATATCGAGATCGTACCGGACCTGTTTGACGCCAAGCGCTTGCCCCCGCAGGTCGACGCTGTCCTTTGCAGGCATGTCCTCGAGCACATTGCCGAGCCGGTCGATTTCCTGATGGATGTGCGCCATGCGCTCGGGGATCGAGACGCGCTCCTTTATTTCGAGGTTCCCAATGCTCAGTGGATGTTGGAGGCTCGAAGCCTTTGGGACGTCATTTACGAGCACTGCACGTACTGGACCCCCCTAACGCTGACGGCGCTGTTCCGCCGCTGTGGTTTCGAACCGCTCGCGGTGCGAAGCGGCTTCGGCGGCCAATATCTCATGATCGAAGCGCGACCGGCGCCTCTCCAATCGGGCGCCTCAGACCCGAATCCCGGCGATTTGGAGCGGTTGTCGGAGTTGTCTCGGCAGTTCGGACAGGACAGTTCGAACAAACTCAAGGCGTGGGGCGAGCGCCTTGCCGAACTGGCTAACCGCGGCGAAAGCGCGGCGGTCTGGGGGGCCGGCTCAAAA
>JAOUCL010000134.1 GCA_029859805.1 Rhodospirillales bacterium
ACCTCGCTCGGCATCGGCTCGATGAAGGCGCCCTCCAACGCCGTCGAGGTCACCATCGAGGGCATCGGCACCCTCGCCAACGTCTTTGAGCAGTAGAACCCGAACAAGGAGAACAGGGAGACGGACATGAAGATCTGCATTGTCGGGGCCGGCGCGATCGGCGGCCTGATGGGCGCCAGGTTCGCGCTGGCGGGCGAGGAGGTCACGCTGGTCGACCAGGGCGCGCACCTCGCGGCGATCCGGAAGAACGGCCTCAAGCTGATCTGGGAGGACGGCAGCGAGGCGGTGGCGCGCAACGTGACCGCGACCGACAAGCTGGCCGAGGCCGGCCCCCAGGACCTGGTGATCCTGGCCTTGAAGGCCCACTACCTGGAGCAGGTGGCCCGCCAGGTCCCGGCCCTCATGGGCCCCGAGACCGTCATCGTCACGGTGCAGAACGGCATTCCCTGGTGGTACTTCCACAAGCACGGCGGCCCCCACGACGGCCACCGCCTGGAGAGCCTTGACCCGACCGGCGTGCTGTCGAAGAACATCGACGGCGACCGCATCGTCGGCTGCGTCGTCTATCCGGCGGCCGACGTGCCCGAGCCCGGCGTGATCCACCACGTCGAGGGCGACCGCTTCCCGATCGGCGAGCTCGACGGCAGCGAGAGCGCGCGCGTTCAAGGGCTCTACGACCTCCTTGTCAAGGCCGGCTTCCGCTCGCGCGTGCTGGACGACATCCGCTCGGAGATCTGGCTCAAGGCCTGGGGCAACCTGTCGTTCAACCCGATCAGCGCGCTGACCCACGCGACCCTGGCCGAGATCTGCCAGTTCCGCGACACCCGCGACCTGGCCGCCGCCATGATGGCCGAATCCCAGGCGATCGCGGAAGCGCTCGGCATCACGTTCAGGCACACCATCGAGAAGCGCATCGCCGGCGCCGAGAGCGTCGGCGCCCACAAGACCTCGATGCTGCAGGACGTCGAGCTCGGCCGCTCGCTCGAGGTCGAGGCGCTGATGGGCGCGGTGCTCGAGCTCGGCGGCTTGACCGGGATCCCGGCGCCCTCGATCAAGGCGGTCTACGCCTGCGTCAAGCTCCTGAACAAGATCATGCTGCTGCAGGGCGCGGGGGTGCGCGTCGCGGCGGCGTGAACCGGCCCTCCAAGGGCATACGGCGCCATGGGTGGCCGCGCGCGCGCCGGGTCCGCCAATATTGAGACTGCTCTGACCCAGCGTGGATATTCTACACAAATGACCTGTGAATGATAATCATTCCTAAGTAATATTTCAGCAAGATTTCATATCTCTTGTCGAATGGAGGCTTGCCAAGGGCAGGTTGGGTTATCGGCCGGTGCTTTTGCCGTCGGCGGAAACACGTCACAGAGCCGAGAGCAACCTGTCTCCATCGGTAACGCACAGAAGGCGGCATCGCGGCCACCGGCTACCGTACGAAGGAATGCGGTGATCCCGCCTTGAACAGTATTGGGAGATGTATGAGATGTTGTCGGAATTTCTCCTAATGGAGCAGCACAGCGACGCAGCCGTCATTGGCCAGTCATACGACATCTGGCTTGTTTTCTTGTCTTATGCGGTGGTTGTCTTCGCGTCCTATACGTCGTTTCATCTGGTCGAACGTGTCATCGCAGCGTCAAACCCAGCGGCGAGGATGAAGTGGCTGGTGATCGGCGCGGTCGCCATGGGCACCGGCATTTGGACGATGCACTTCGTGGCCATGCTGGCCCTCGAGATGGGCTACGGCCGAACCGCGCGCTATGACCTGCTGATCACAGCCTTGTCGGCCGTGTTCGCCATGGCGGCGAGCGGCTTCGCCTTCAACTTCGTGAGCCGGAAATCCCGGGGCGTCGGGCGCCTCGTTCTCGGCGGCACCGTGCTCGGCGCCGGCATTGGCCTCATGCATTACACCGGCATGGCGGCCATGCGCATGGACACCGTGATCCGCTACGATCCGATTTGGTTCGGCGCCTCGATCGTTGTCGCCGTGCTGCTGTCGTGCCTGGCCCTGCGGCTGATGTCCTACACCGTCGAAGCCAGAGAGAACGAAAAGCCGGATCACCGCATGATGACGGCGCTGGTGATGGGGCTTTCCGTCACCCTGATGCACTACACCGGTATGGCCGCCACCAATTTCCTGCTGACGGGCGAGTCGAACGCCGGCGCGCCCGGAGGCTTGGCCCTGGACGATTCCAAGCTCGCCCTCATCATCGGCGTCGTGGCCTTGGTCGTCCTCGGTCTGTCCTGGCTGGTCGCGAACGCCGAGAAGAAAAGAGCGTTCAATACGCGCAACCTGCAAAGCTCGGAACAAGGCGCATAGGAACCAAGTGTCGAGGGGCCTGATCTCCGCACGGAGGCAGACCCGCATCGCAATCGAGACCCTACAGGCTCGGGCTCGCAAGGCCGCTGTCTTGCGCCGCCCGAGCCTCGGGCCTTGCCGCCCGGCTCTCCGGGGCGAGCTCGCCTAGCCACGGCAGAGACCGAATCCCGCAAGCTTCTAACGTTCCATGGCGCCACGAGCGTCGAGGGTCAGCTCCAGGTAGTCGGCCCCGGGGTGTGGATTGCGGTAGTAGGGCGCGGTCTCATGGAAGCCCAGGCTCACGTAGAGCGCGCGGGCCTCCTGCATCAGTCTGCCAATGGTATCCAGCCGCATGGCCCGGTAGCCGCCGGCGCGCGCCGCCGCGATCGCGGTCTCGGTCAGGCGGCGGCCGAGGCCGTGGCCGCGGAAGGCCGGCCGGACCCAGAGCCGCTTCAGCTCGCAGACGCCCTCGTCCAGCGGGCGCAGACCGACCACGCCGGCGAGCCCGCCGCCAACCCTGGCGAGCCACAGGCCGCCTTCCGGCGGCGCGTATTTGCCCGGAAGCGTCGCCAGCTCCTGCTCGAAGCCTTGGAAGCAGAGGTCGAAGTCGAGCCATCCCGCGTACTCGAGGAACAGCTCGCGCACCGCGGCCATCTCCGCCGGTCCTTGCGCCGGGTCGATCGAGATCGCTTGCGCCGCCGGCCCGGTCATCGGTAGGGCGTGCCCTTCTTGTCGGTGAAGACCTGGCCGTTCCGCCGGCTCGGCAGGAAAAGGTCGATGTCGGGGTAGTGCACCTCGTCGTTGGGCGAACGGTCGCCGACCTCGAGGTAGACGGCCGGCCGGTCGCTCTTGTTGACCAGGTGGTGGCCGTCGGCCACGCCCGCGGGGAAACCGGCCACCATGCCGGGGCCAAGCACCTGATCGCCCTGCTCGGTGACCAGAGTGATCTCGCCCTCGAGGATGTAGACGAACTCGTCCTCGTGGCTGTGCCAGTGGCGCTGCGCCGACCAGGCGCCCGGCTCGAGGCGCACGTGGTTGACGCCGTAGTTCGTGAGGCCAAGGGCCTCGCCCAGGGCGCGCTTGACGCGCCCCTCGACCGGTCCCTTGAACGGCTCGGGATAGGAAGACCCCTGGCGGGACGTCACGGATTGCGGATCGAGCGCCGGCGGTTGGACGTCACGGGCCATCATGCCCTCCTTCCTTCTTCTGCGGTGCGCCCTTTATACGCGGATGCGCCCCTCCAGATAAGGCGCGACTCGGCCGGAGATGTGCACCCGCTCGCCGCGGTCCTCGACCACCAGCTCGCCGCCCCGCGCCGAGACCTGGCGCGCGCTCAGGCGCGCCTTGTCGAGGCGCCTCGTCCAATAGGGCGTCAGCACGCAGTGCGCCGAGCCGGTCACCGGGTCCTCGGGGATGCCGGCATGGGGCGCGAAGTAGCGGGAGACGAAGTCGCGCTCCCGGCCCGGCGCCGTCACGATCAGGCCGTCGCCGGGCAGCGCCGCGACTTTGGCCAGGTCCGGATCCGCCGCCAGCACGGCCGCCTCGTCGGCCAGCACGGCCATGTTCTTATCGGCGCGCCACAGCTCCTCTAGCGCGGTCCCCAGGGCGGCCTCGACCGCCCCTTGGTCGACGAGCCGTTCGGGCGGCAGCGAGGGAAAATCCAAGGTGAAAAGGTCGGCGTCGCGGGTCACCGTGAGCGGCCCGCTCTTCGAATGGAACACGATCTCGTCCCGGCCAGGCTCCAGATGTGTCGCGACGACATAGGCGCTGCCCAGAGTGGCATGGCCGCAGAGGTCGACCTCGAGCGCCGGGGTGAACCAGCGCAGGTCGTAGTCCGCGCCGTTCTTTACGATAAAGGCCGTCTCGGACAGGTTGTTCTCCATTGCGATCGCCTGCATGACCGCGTCGGGCAACCAAGCATCGAGCGGACAGACCGCAGCCGGATTGCCGGCGAAGACCTCGGACGCGAAAGCATCGACTTGATAGATTGGCAGGGTCTGGGGCATCGAATTCCTCCTTAGTTTTCCGCCGGACGCGCGCCGCCTTGCGCAAGCGCCACGCCGCCGATGATGACGACGGCGGCCAAGAGCAGCGGCCAAGTCAACGCCTCGCCCAGGATAAGCGCGGCCAGGACCAAGCCGACCACCGGCTGGGCGAACTGGATCGTTCCGGTGCGCCCCATGTCGCCCTGGCCGAGCGCCCAGTACCAGGCGGCATAGGCCAGGATCGACGAGACACCCGCCAGGTAGAGCAGGCTGAGCCACACGCCGCCGTCGGCCTGGAGCAATTGCTCCGCCTCCAAGACCAAGGGCAACGCCGGCAGCAGGACCAAACCGCCCAGGGCGAGGCCCCAGAAGGTCACTGCCCAGGTGCCCGCGCCACGCGCCGCCCTGGCCCCGGCGACGTAGCCGGTCGAGGCGGCCAGCGCCGAGGCGATCACCAGCAGGTCGCCGGTCAGGCTCGCGCCGGGGGCCGCGAGGCCGAAGCGCCCGGCGACCAGCCACACGGTGCCGGCCGCGGCCAGGCCGGCGCCGAGCCACCAGCGCGCTCTGGGCCGGCGGCGCTCCAGAGCGGCGGCGATCAGCCCGGTGAAGATCGGCAGCACGGCCAGGATCAGCGCCCCGTGGGCCGCGCTGGTCCGGCCGAGGCCGAGACTGAAAAGCACAGGAAACAGCACGAAGCCGCCCAGGGCCGAGACGGCGAGCAGCGCCCGCCCGGCTGGCGCCCTGGGCGGCGCGAGACGCGCCAATGCCAGTAAGGGCACGGCCAGTAGGCCGGCCAGCAGGGTGCGCAACAGGCCGACGGCGAGCGGATCGAGCCCCGAGACCGCCAGTTTGGTGGCGACCGGCGTCGCGCCCCAGAAGGCCACGGCGAGCAGCGCGGCGCCAAGCACCGCCGGGCGGCCCCCCGCCGGGGCCGCGGCCGCTGTGCGGATCGACCCGCCCGACACGAGCCTACGCCTGCCAGAAGGGCTTCGCGGCCTCGACGGCCGCCGCGCCGCGGCTGAGCCCCATGTCCTCGAGCAAGCGGTCGTCGAGCGTGGCCAGGGTATGGCGTTGTGCCGCCCGCTCCTGCCAGAGCAGCAGGATCTCGAGGGCACGCCACGCCAAGCGCTGCGGGGTCCAGCGACGACCGAGGGCTGTCAGTCCGTCCTGCAGATCGGGCTGTCGAGGGATTGTATGCATCGAACCCTCCGAATTGTATCAATACAATATATTGATATTTCGTATTATGATGATAATTCTTGCGAATTGTCACCGTCAACAGCTACATTGTCACCATGACAACTTGGCACCCCTCTCTCGAAGGACACGGCGGCCCGCGTTACATCGCCATCGCCGAGGCCCTGGCCGAGGACATCGGCGCGGGCCGCCTGGCCGCCCGCGAGCGCCTGCCGACCCACCGCGAGCTGGCTTGGCGGCTCGGCGTCACGGTGGGCACCGTGACCCGCGCCTATGGCGAGGCCGAGCGCCGGGGCCTGATCGCCGGCGAGGTCGGCCGCGGTACCTTCGTGCGCGAGCGGGTGCCGACCGACATGCCCTTGCCGGCCAAGGAAGAGACGGAAAGCGGCTTCGTCGACCTGTCCTTCAACCTGCCGCCCAGCCCCCCGGATCAACAACTCGTGGCCGATACCGTCGCGGAGATCGGCGCGGACGGCCAGCTTGGGCGCTTTCTGGCCTATGACATGGGTCTGGGCCTGGCCGGGCACCGTGCCGCCGGGGCGCACTGGATGAGCGAGGGGGGGCTCGCCGCCACGCCCGACGACGTCGTAGTCACCGCGGGGGCGCAGCACGGCATGCTGCTGGCCGTGGCGGCTCTCGCCCGGCCGGGCGACGTGGTGCTGACCGAGGAGCTGACCTACTACGGCATCAAATCGATCGCCGCGCTGCTCGAGCTGCGGCTGCACGGCCTGCCGCTGGACGAACACGGCCTGCTGCCCGAGGCCTTGGACGCCGCCTGCCGGGCGACCGGGGCCAAAGTGCTCTACTGCATCCCGACGCTGCAGAACCCGACCGCGTCAGTCATGCCGGCGGAACGGCGGCGGGAGGTCGCGCGAATCTGCGAAAGACACGACGTCGCTATCGTCGAGGACGACGTCTACGGCTTCCTGCCCGAGCAAGCGCCGGCGCCCTTGTCGAGCTTCGCGGCGGCGGGCTCGGTCTACGTAACCGGTCTCTCGAAGAGCGTGGCGCCCGGCCTCCGTATCGGCTACCTGAGGGCCGACAAGCGCCTCCTGGATGCCATCGGCGCCGGCCTGCGGGCCAGCACCCTGATGGCGTCGCCGCTGATGGCCGAAGTGGCCGCGCGCCTGATCCGCAGCGGTCAGGCCCGGGACATGGCGCTGTGGCAGCGCGCCGAGGCCAGAGCGCGCCAGAAGATCGCCGCGGGCGCGCTGGCCGGCGCGGAGGTCGAGACCCATCCGGACGCCTTCCACCTGTGGCTCAAGCTGCCCGAGCCCTGGCGGCGCGAGGCCTTTGCCGCCGAGGCCCGTGCGCGCGGCGTCGGCATCGCCCCGGCCGAGGTCTTCGCGGTCGGCCGCCAGCCGGTGCCCCACGCTGCGCGCGTCTGCCTGCAGGCGGCCCGCAGCCGGGCGCAGGTCGACAAGGCGCTGGCCATCTTGTCGGACCTCCTGGCGAGCCGCCCCGAAAGCCACTTCCCCCTGGTCTGATACCGAAGGTCAGTGCGCCACCAGGACGGGCAGGCCGGCCTCCGCCAGGATATGGCTGGTCGCCCCGCCGAAGATCATCTGGCGCAGCCGGCTGTGCGTATAGGCGCCCTTGACCAGCAGGTCGGCGCCGAGCGAGGAGGTCTCCTCGAGAATCGCCTCGCCGATCGAGCGGCCCTCCGGCCGGATGCCGGTCGCCTCGGCGGGCAGGCCGTTGCGGACGAGATGCTCGGCCAGCTCTCCGGCGTTGGGCCCCGGCACGGAGCCGCCCTCGACGGCGAGCACATACACCTTCCTGGCCTGGGCCAGGAAGGGCATGGCCAGGGCGACCGCCCGGGCGCTTTCCGTGCTGCCGTTCCAGGCGACCACGATCACCTCGCCGAGCGCTTCGGGCGGCGCGGGCGGCGCGATCAGGACGGGCCGGCCGCTCTCGAAGATCAGGGCCTCCAGGGTGCTCATTCGGGGCACGGCCGCCCCGGGCGCCGGCCGGCCCGCCACGATCAGGTCGTAGAGCCGGCCACGCTGGGTGACAGCCTCATCGCCGGGCGGGAGCTCCTCCAGCCATCCGGCGGAGACTTCCTCGGAAGATTTTCCCGGGCCATCCCAAGCAACGCCCCGGTCCTCCATAAAGCTGCGGAACAGCTCGCGGGCGCGCCGCATGCGCTCCTGCTCCTCGACTTCGAAGCTCTCCAAGGCAGCGGAAGTCGCCGCCGACATGCCTTCGACGACCACGAAGGCGCCCATTGCGGACCTGGGGCAGAGACCCTCGATGGTGCTGCCGAACCGCTGGGCGGCGAGCAGCGCCGTCGTCAGGACCGAGGACAGCGCATCGCTCTCCTCGACAGAGACAAGAATGGACTTCATGACCATGACACGCCTCCAATCGGTTTCGGTTCGCCCGCGGCGCCCGATCGCCCAGAAGGTCCAGAATACTATCATCGGACGGCGATGAATTCGACACCCGCCGGCGTGCTGAAGATGCGGGGGCGCGGCGGTCTCGCGCGGCGAATTTCCCGCTTCCGTTCCGCGGCGAGGCGGGGTAAAGCCTTCCGAGCATCGTCCACTTCCGAGGCAACACCATGGCCCGCCCCGCGTTCAATGCGACTGGTTTTCTGATCCGCTGGCTCGTCGCGCTGGTCCTGGTCTTCGCGACCTTCAATCCGACGGAGGTCTCGTACTACCGCTGGGTGACCGCGCCGGGCGACGGCAATCTGGCCCTCCAGGCGCTCGCCGGCGTGGTCCTGCTGATCCTCTACGTGATCTTCATGCGCGCGACTTGGCGCTCGATCGGCGCGATCGGCCTGGCGTTGGCCGTCGCCTTCTTCGGCGCGATCGTCTGGGTGATGATTGATCAAGGCTTGCTCAACGCGGGCAGCGACAAGATCATGACCTACGTGATCCTGGTCACCCTCGCCACGATTCTGGCCGTGGGCATATCCTGGTCGCACATCCGCCGACGCGTGACCGGCCAGTCGGACACCGACGACCTGGACGAGTAGCCCCGCTTCAGACGTCGAAGGGCCGCACCGTGTGGCCGTGGTTGACCGGGCCGGCGCCGTGGCCCAGGCCCGGAGCTGTGCGAATCGCCTCCTGAAGATAGGCGCGCGCCCGGCTATAGGCGTTGTGCAAGCTCAAACCCTGGGCGAGCCCCGTGGCGATCGCCGAGGCCAGGGTGCAGCCGGTGCCGTGCAGGTGCGGCGTTTCGATCCGCGGGTTCTCGAACTGCACGACCTCCTCCTCGCGGGCCAGCACGTCGACCACCGTGTCGCCGCCCAGGTGACCGCCCTTGAGCAAAACCGCCTTGCAGCCGATGGTCAGCATCATGCCCGCCGCGTGTTTCATGTCGGCCACGGAACAGATCGTCAGGCCGGTCAGCCTTTCGGCCTCGTGCACGTTGGGGGTCAGGAGCGTGGCGCGCAGGGCCAAGCGACGGACGAGCGTCTGCACCGCCTCGGATTCGAGCAGGGAAGCGCCACTCTGGGCGACCATGACCGGATCGACGACGACGGGGATCCGGTCGTCCAGGTCGTCGAGAACGTCGGAGACGGCATCGATCACGGCGGCGTCGTGCAGCATGCCGGTCTTGACCGCGTCGGCACCGATGTCGTCCAGCACTAGGGTCATCTGCTGGCGGATGAAATCCGGGTCGACCGGCACGACGCCGAAGACACCCTCGGTGTTTTGCGCCGTCAGGGCCGTTACCGCCGTGGCCGCATAGCCGCCCAGCGCGGTCACGGTCTTGATGTCCGCCTGGATTCCGGCGCCGCCGCCCGAGTCCGATCCGGCGACGATGAGAACGCGCCCGTTCATTCTTCCTTCCTTGATCGCCGTGACCTGCGCATTCACCCGGCAACCCGTTCGATGGTGTCAACGATACCCTCGACCACGCGGCCCACGAGCTGTTCGTCCTCGCCCTCGGCCATCACCCGGATGACCGGCTCGGTACCCGACTTGCGGATCAACAGCCGGCCTTGCCCGCCCAGGGCGGCTTCGCCCGCGTCGATCGCCGAGCGCACGCGCGAATCCTCGAGCGGGGCGGTGTTGCCGATCCGGACGTTCCTCAGCAGCTGGGGCAGCGGCTGGAAGACCTGGAGGACCTTGCTGGCCGGCCGCCGAGCCTCGACCAGCACGGCGAGCACCTGCAAGGCGGCGATCAGCCCGTCGCCGGTCGTACTGTAGTCGGAGAGGACGATATGGCCCGACTGCTCGCCGCCGACGTTACACCCCAGCTTGCGCATATGCTCGACCACGTAGCGGTCGCCCACGGGCGCGCGCACCAGATCGAGACCGAGGGCCTCGAGGTGGCGCTGCAGGCCCAGATTGGACATGACGGTGCCCACGATGCCGTTGCCGGCGAGGCGCCCGGATTGCTGCCAGGACCGAGCGACCAAGGCCAACAGCTGGTCGCCGTCGACCAGGCGTCCCGTTTCGTCGGACAGAATCAGGCGGTCCGCATCACCGTCCAGGGCAAGGCCCAGATCGGCGCAATGCAGGACAACCGCCTCCTGCATGTGCCGGGGCGCGGTCGCCCCGCAGTCTCGGTTGATGTTGAAGCCGTCGGGGCTGACCGCGATTTCGACCACGTCCGCGCCCAGCTCGTAGAGCACCTTGGGTGCGACCTTGTAGGCGGCGCCGTTGGCACAGTCGACCACGATCTTCAGGCCCTCGAGCCGCAGCTGGCGCGGGAAGGTGCTCTTGACGAACTCGATGTAGCGGCCGAGCGCGTCGTCGAGCCGCCGAGCCCGGCCCAACTCGGCGGAGGGCGCGAGATCGCCCGACACGCCCTTGTCGATGCGCGCCTCGATGGCCCGCTCGACCTCGTCGGACAGCTTGTGACCGTCCGGTCCGAAGATCTTTATGCCGTTGTCCGCATAGGGATTGTGCGAGGCCGAGATCATGACACCCAGATCCGCCCTCAGCGAGCGGGTCAGCATGCCCACCGCCGGCGTCGGCAGGGGGCCGAGCAAGACAACGTCCATGCCGACCGAAACGAAGCCCGCGGTCAAGGCCGGCTCCAGCATGTAGCCGGACAGCCGCGTGTCCTTGCCGATCACGACCAGATGGCGGTGGTCGCCCCTGGTGAACTGCGCGCCCGCCGCCATGGCCACGGCCAGCACGGTTTCGGGCGTGATCGGTTCGCGGTTGGCCTTGCCCCGGACGCCGTCCGTTCCGAAAAGCTTGCGCGCCATGCTCGACCGACTCCAGATTGCAGCGCCCTCCCCGACCTCGGCCTTCTTCTAGCAGAAGGCCATACCTTTTGTCGCGGCATTAGATGCCCCCTGGTGCTAGGACAGCGCCGTGCGCGCTACTTCCGGTCGGACCGAAGCGATGGCGCACCAGACCGCGACCGCCTGCACGGTCTCGGCCACGTCGTGGACGCGCAGCAGCTGCACGCCCCGTTCCAGCCCGGCCAGCGCTGCCGCCAGCGAGCCCGGAAGCCGCGCCTTGGGTGGCACGTCGCCCGACACGCGGGCGATGAAGCCCTTGCGGCTGACCCCCAGCAGCAGAGCGCAGCCGAGGCCGTGATAGATCGCCAGCTGCTCGAGGATTTCCAGGTTGTGGCGTACGGTCTTGCCGAAGCCTATGCCCGGGTCCACGACGATGCGGGCGCGGTCGATCCCGGCCGCCTCGCAGGCCGCGACGCGCGCAGCCAGGCTGTCGAAGACGTCCAGGGCGGCATCGTCGTAGGCCGGACCGTCCTGCATGCTGCGCGGTTCGCCCTGCATGTGCATGAGCACGACCGGCACGCCGGCCCGCGCCGCGAGCCCCAGGCTCTCCGGGTCGCCGGCCAGCGCCGTCACGTCGTTGATCACCGCCGCCCCGGCGTCCAGTGCCTCTGCCATGACGCGGGCATGGCGGGTATCGATCGAGACGACGGCCCCCTGGTCCGCGAGGCCGCGCACGACCGGAACGACCCGGCGCAGTTCCTCGCACCGCGGCACCGGTTCGGCCCCCGGCCGCGTCGACTCGCCGCCCACGTCGAGCAGGGCCGCGCCGGCCGCCAGCATCTCGAGGCCGCCCGCGACCGCCCGGCCCGGGTCGAAGCGGTCCCCGCCGTCGGAGAAGCTGTCGGGTGTCACGTTGACTACGCCCATCACCTGCGGGCGGTCCATCGGCAAGCCGGCAAGCGGCGACCGGGCCCGGCCGAGGCGCTCGAGCCGGACCCCGGCGGCCTCGGCCAAGGCCGGGTCGCGCGCGCGCAGGGTCTCGTCCAGGGCCGCCACGGGCAGGATCTCGCGGCCGATGGTCCGCGGGCCGGCGCGCAGGATCACCTCGCAGGCGGCGAAGCCGAGCGGCCCGCCCGCCAGCGGAACGAAGCCCTCAACTGCGCCGGACCGCGGCACCAGGCCCAGGGGCCTGAGGTAGAGGCCCTCACCCTTGGTCCGTCGATCCGCGCCCATCACTTACTGCTTGAGGATAGATCCGGGTCTGCGCCTTGTTTCGCTTCAGTTTCCAGGCTGTGGCTCGGGCTCCAGGCCGCCGGTGCTGTCCTTGCCGGGGCCCTTGGCGGCCTTGCCGCTGGAGGGCACCGAGGCGCGCCGGCCGCTCTCGCCGGTCGTCCCGGTAGGATCCGAACGATCGATCGGCTCGTCGTTGAGGATGGACTTGACCTCGCTGCCGGACAGCGTCTCGTACTCGAGCAAAGCCTTGGTGACCTTCTGCAGGTCCTCCATATGCGTGGTCAGCACCTCGCGCGCTTTGGCTTCCGCCTCCTCGATGATCCGCCGCACCTCGTTGTCGATCATCTTCGCCGTCTCGCTCGAGATCGTCTGGCTGCGCGTCACCGAATGACCCAGGAAGATCTCCTCCTGATTGTCGACGTAGCGCAGGCGGCCGAGCTTGTCGCTCATGCCCCACTCGGTGACCATGGCCCGCGCCATGTTGGTCGCCTGCTGGATGTCGTTGGACGCCCCCGTGGTCACGTTCTCGGGGCCGTAGATCAGCTCCTCGGCCACGCGACCGCCGAACATCATCGCAAGCTTCGCCGTGATCTCGTTCTTCTTGTATCCATAGCGGTCGCGCTCCGGCAGGTTCATGGTTACGCCGAGCGCCCGGCCGCGCGGGATGATCGTCACCTTGTGCAGCGGGTCGTTACCCGGAACGAAGAGGCCGACCAGCGCGTGGCCCGCCTCGTGGTAGGCCGTCAGCTCCTTTTCCTCCTCGGTCATCACCATCGAGCGCCGCTCCGCGCCCATCAGCACCTTGTCCTTGGCCGCCTCGAAGTCGAGCATGGTCACGACCCGCTTGCCGGTCCGCGCCGCCAGGAGCGCCGCCTCGTTCACCAGGTTGGCCAGGTCCGCACCCGAAAAGCCCGGCGTGCCCCGCGCAATCACCCGCGCGTCTACGTCTGGCGCCAAGGGCACCTTGCGCATGTGCACCTTCAGGATCTTCTCGCGGCCCAGGATGTCCGGGTTCGGCACCACGACCTGCCGGTCGAAGCGCCCCGGCCTCAAGAGCGCCGGGTCGAGTACGTCCGGACGGTTGGTCGCCGCGATCAGGATCACGCCCTCGTTCGCCTCGAAACCGTCCATTTCGACGAGCAGCTGGTTCAGCGTCTGCTCGCGTTCGTCGTTGCCGCCGCCCAGGCCCGCCCCGCGGTGCCGGCCGACCGCGTCGATTTCGTCGATGAAGATGATGCAGGGCGCGTTCTTCTTGCCCTGCTCGAACATATCGCGCACCCGAGACGCGCCGACGCCGACGAACATCTCGACGAAGTCCGAGCCCGAGATGGTGAAGAACGGCACGTTCGCCTCGCCCGCGATCGCCCGCGCCAACAGCGTCTTGCCCGTGCCCGGCGGACCGACCAGGAGACAGCCCTTCGGGATCTTGCCGCCCAGGCGCTGGAACTTCTGCGGGTCGCGCAGGTACTCGACGATCTCCTCGAGCTCGTCCTTCGCCTCGTCGATCCCCGCAAC
>JAOUCL010000135.1 GCA_029859805.1 Rhodospirillales bacterium
GTCATGAAAATGATCCCGAGATAGAGCAGCCAGGCCTCGGTAATGCCGCTCAGGTTGCTGTTCAGGAAGGCGATGACGACCGCGCCGAAGATCGGGCCTATGAAGGCCCTGGCGCCGCCGATCCACACCATGAACAGCACCAGCCCGGACTGGCCCACGCCCACGGTCTCGAAGCCCACGTGCTCCACGTTCAAGGCATGCAGCGCGCCCGCCATGCCGGCGAAGAACGACGACAGCACGAAGGCCAGCCAGCGCACCCGGTGCGTGCTGTAGCCGATGAACTGTACGCGTTCCGGATTGTCGCGTACGGCGTTGGTCATGCGCCCGAAGGGCGTACGGGTCAGCGCGTACATGGCCAGCGTCGCCAGCAGGCACCAGGCGGCGATCAGGTAGTAGACCTGTACGTCCGGGCCGTAGGTGATGCCGAAGGGCTCGGGGCCCGCCCAGCGGTCCGTCTGGACGCCCTCCTCGCCGTTGAAGAACACCACGAGGATCAGCGTCAAGGCCGTCATCATCTCGGCGAATCCCAGCGAGATCATGGCGAAGACGGTGCCCGCCCGGCGCGTGGACACGAAGCCGATGGGGATGCCGAACAAGAGCCCGACCAAGCCGCCCACGAGGGGCAGGAGGCTCACCGGGACGTACGGCAGCGTGCCCGCGCCGATTCCGTTCAAGACGTGGGCGACGCTGTAGCCGGCGAGCCCGAAGTAGACCGCATGTCCGAAGGACAGCATGCCGCCCTGGCCGAGCAGCATGTTGTAGGCGAGCGAGAAGATGATGAGCACGCCCATTTGGTTGAGCGTGGTAATGGCGAAGCCCGAGGAGAAGATCCACGGCAGAACGAGCACGACCCCGAGGGCCGCGAGCCAGATGCCCGAGCGCCGCGCCAGGCCGGCCATCACACGTCCCGGGTCCCGAACAGGCCGCGCGGCCGGACGATGAGGATCAGCACCAGCAGGAAATAGGGCAGCACCGGCGCGATGCTCGCGGTGGTCAGCCGCACCAGGTCCTGCATGAAGCCCGCCACGTCCCGCTCGACGCCGAAGGCGGCGAAGAGGGGATAGGCGGAGAGGTCGTAGGAGATCGCCAGATTGTCCACGATCCCGATGAACAGCGCCGCGATCAGCGCCCCCCAGAGCGAGCCCAGGCCGCCGATGACGATGACCACGAAGACGATGGGGCCCAGGGTGATCGCCATGGCCGGCTCGGTGCCGAGCACGTTGCCGCCGATCACCCCCGCGAGCCCGGCCAGCGCGCAGCCGAAGCCGAAGGTCCACATGAAGATTCTCGGCACGTCGTGGCCCAGCGCGGAGACGATGTTCGGCTGCGTGAGCGCGGCCTGGATGATGAGGCCGATCCGGGTCTTGGCGATGAACAGAAAGAGCGCCGCGAAGATCGCCACCGAGATTACCAGCATGAACAGGCGATAGGCCGAGTAGTCGAGGCCCTGCCAGCTGAAGGCGGCGAAGTTCATGGACGCCGGGATGTCGTAGGGCATCGGCACCTTGCCCCAGATCAGCTGGACGACCTCCTCGATGACGAAGGCGAGCCCGAAGGTGAACAACAGCTCCGCGACGTGGCCGAATTTGTGCACGGGCCTGAGCCCCCAGCGCTCGACCGCGGCGCCGACCACCCCGACGATGAGCGGCGCCACGACGAGCCCCGGCCAGAAGCCGACGTAGGCGCTGATCTGATAGGCGAGATAGGCCCCCAGCATGAAGAAGCTGGCGTGCGCGAAATTGAGCACCCCCATCATGCTGAAGATGAGCGTCAGCCCGCTCGCCAGCATGAACAGGAGCATGCCGTAGAGGACCCCGTTGAACAGGGAGAAGGCGAAGACTTCCATGCGGCCCCCCGCGGCGCGCCCGCGACGCCCGGCCCCGCCCTAGTACCCGACGTCGGAAATTCGCGAGTCACCCCCACCCCAACCCTCCCCCGTCGAGGGGGAGGGAGCAATCCATCGGCTTGCCTTGGAGTCCCCTCCCCCCTTGCGGGGGAGGGCTAGGGAGGGGGGTGTATCACTCATCCCTGATTCCTGGTACTAGGCTGGCGGGGCCGGCCGCGGCCTACCTGCCGGACCTTTCGGTCAGCTCGGGCGGTCCATCTGGCAGCTCGTCGGCAAGGTGGTGTCCGCGCGCGTCACGACGCCGTCCGTCTTGAACCCTATGCCGAAATCCTTGCCCTTGTAGATCAGGTGCTTCGGAACGTCGGAGGTCAGCGTGCTGACCACCAGCGGCATCTGCGTCTGATGGTCGTCCGCGCGCATCTGGACCTCGCCCAGGGGGCCCGGGAAGGTCATGCCCTCCAGCTTCCCGGCGACCGGGATCGGGTCGGCGGTGCCCGCCGCATCGATGGCCGCCGCCAGCATACCGATGAGCCAGCGATACCTGTCAGGGTACCAGGTGCTTTCGTAGGCCTCGATATAGCTCTTCATGTAGTCGCGCAGGTCCTCCGGGAGGCCGTTCTGGTTCTCGTGCATCTCGGTGACCTGCTTCAGGTTCACCTTCTTGCCGGCGTCGCCGTAGCCGCTGATCGAGCTCGGGATACCGCCGTAGACGGTGTAGAAGGTGGCGCCCAGGCCGGAATCGACGGCGCCCTTGACGAAGCGGTGCAGGTCGGGACCCCAGTTGCCCGTCAGGACGGTGTCGGCCCCCGAGGCCTTGATCTTGGCGATATAGGGCGTGAAATCCAGGACCTTGCCGAAGGGCACGATCAACTCGTCGCCCACCAGCTCCACGTTGGACGCGCGCTGCTTCAGCAGCTTGTTGGCGGCTGCCTGGAACGACTTGCCGTAGGCGTAGTTCTGGTTCAGCAGGTAGAGCTTCTCGACGCTGGGGTCGCGGCTGATCTGTGTCACCAGCGCCGCCACCTTCATGTCCACGTTGGCATCGAAACGGAAGTGCCAGAACGAGCACAACTCGTTCGTGAAGGCCGTGGTGACCGCGGAGTGGTTCAGGAACACGATCTCCTTGCCCGGGTGCCGCTTGTTGTGCTTGTCGAGGAACTTGATGATGTTGAGCGCGTGATTGGAGCCGACCCCCTGAATGACGTAGCTCAGGCCCATATCCACCGCCTTCTTGAGCTGTTCGGTAGTCTTTTCCGCCTTCATGGCGTTGTCGAGCCCGATGATCTCCAGCTTCCGGCCGCCCAGCACGCCGCCGCGCTTGTTGACCCGGTCCGCGGCGTGGTTGAAGTTGTCGAGCGCCTCGCTCCCGACCGCCGCGATCGGCCCCGACAGCGGCTCGATCAGGCCGATACGGATGTTTTCTGCCGCAAGGGCGGACAGGCTCGCGACACAGGCGACGAGCGCGCCGGCGACGCCGACGGCAAGTTTCAGCTTACCCATGGTTACCTCCCCTAGATGCTCCCGCGCCGGCAAGCCCGGCGCGTGCTTTTCTTCGTTGGCCTTGCTGGCCTTTTTCCCGATTGCGGAAAGTCTAGACCAACCTGAAGTCGCAGGCAAATTCACCCGCCCCGCATCGAACGGGGGTGGCGGCCCACCCCCGCGCCCGATCTGGAGATCGTCGGGCCGGCCCCACTCCTCGAGGGCCGTGCCCTCGACGGTCGCTACGGCAAGCCGGTTACCCACAGGCCTCCAACCAAAGAAGCGGACATCTATTGTGCTACAAGAACCGGACATCTTTATATGTCGTTGACACAAAATCTTAATTTGGTCTTGATAAGAACTCCAGAAGATATTAGAATAGCGCGTATTATGCGTATTCTCGTAATAACCATAGCCCTTTCGGTGGTCTCGGCGGCAGGCCTGGCGGCAGAGCCGGTCTGCTATGAGTGTTTTGCCAAGGCCTGTTACGATCAGTTCGCGGACAAGGCCGGCGCCATCAACCAGCAGCTGGACGAAGACCTGTCCGGCGTCGAGCGCCAGCTGGCGGAGATGAAGCTTGCCGCCGCGCAGAAGGCCGAGGTGCAGGGCGCGACCGAGGTGGTCCTCCAGGGCAACGCGGACCGCCGGAAGAAGCTGGCCTACGAGAGCCTGGGCACCTGCCTCGCCGGACAGTGACGACGGGCGCGCCGGCAAGCCGATCGGCCGCCAGCACGCCGCCCCGCCATTCGACCCGGGGCGGTCGGGCGCCGTAGCCGACCAGATCGCGCGGCGGCTCATGGGTCATGACGGTGCCTCCCGAAATTGAACGGCAAACCTAGCAGGTCGGACTCGCGCTCTGTCCTGCCGCCGCGAAAAGCCAATGTGTGCGGTTAGTCACAGACGGTCTTTGCACAGTCCGGCAAGATGGGATGATACCTTCGCGAACGCGCCGTCCGGGACGCGGCAACGGCCCGCCGGACGGAGGCGCGTTCGAGGCAGGGAGGCCGCCCCCATGGACGAGTTCGTCATCGTGATCTACCCGCGCCCGCGGGACGTAATTGTCGACGGCCGGGTCACGGCGAGGACCCGCGAGACCTTCATCGTGGACACGGGACACCACAAGTTCTCGCTCGCCGGCCCCGACAACTACGGGCCCAGCTCGCAGACCCACCTGGTCGAGAACACCACGGCGACCGATCCCTTCGTGGTCGTGTTCACGCAGAAGTCGACCGTGGCCCGCCTGGTCCCCGACCACCAGACCTGAGGGAGGGTACGGTGCAGATCCGAAAGACGCTCTTGGCGCTAGGGCTGGCCGTGGCGCTCGCCGGATGCGAGACGGTGCGCTTCCTGGAGAACGAGCCGTTTCCCGCCGGCGACCCGGAGGCCGGCTATCGCTACGACAAGCTCGCCGAGCACACGTCCGGGAACTCCGAGGAGGTCTTCGTCATCCTGACCTTCTCCGGCGGCGGCACCCGGGCGGCGGCCCTGGCCTACGGCGTGCTCGAGAAGCTGCGCAACACGATGATCACCGTCGACGGCCGGGAGCGCAGCCTGCTGCAGGAGGTCGATGTCGTCTCGTCCAACTCCGGCGGCAGCTACACCGCCGCCTACTACGGGCTCTTTCGCGAAAAGATGTTCGACGACTGGCCGGACGCCGAGCTCCATTTCACGCGCCAAGTCCTCGAGCGGGACATCGAGGGGGCGATCCTGCGCCGGGTGTTCTTCTCGCCGCTCAACTGGTTCCGCCTCGCCTCGATCGCCTTCAACCGGAGCGATCTGACCGCCGAGTTCTACGACAAGGAGATCTTCGACCGGCGGAAATTCGGCGACCTGACGCGGCGCGGCCGCCCCTTCGTCATCATCAACGCGAACGACACGACGAAAGGGACCCGCTTCGAGTTCACCCAGGAACACTTCGACCTGATCTGCTCCGACCTCACGGACTATCCGCTCGCCCGCGCGGTCATGGCGTCCTCGGCGGTCCACGGCCTGTTCGGCGTCGTCCGCCTGCGCAACTACGACAAGGCGAACTGCCCGGAGCCCGTCTGGGTCGGCGTCGCCCTGGGCGAGGAGACCGGAAATCGCGGCGACCTCGACGCCAATCGGGAGCGCTACGAGCTGGCCCGGCTGGCGCGCTCCTACCGGGACAAGGACGGCGCGGCCGACCCGACGACCGAGTACTACGTCCACCTCGCCGACGGCGGGCCGGTCGACAACCTCGGCCTGCGCGCACCCTTGCTGGCGCTGCGCTCGACCGATCCCGAGTGGAGCGTCCTGCGCCTGCTGAACCGCAGGAAGGTCAAGACGATTGCGGTCATCAGCGTGAACGCGGCCTCCGAGCCGGACAGCGACCTGGAGAAGGACATCTCGGGTCCGGGCCCGCTGGCGCTCGTCGGAAGCGCCGTAACCGGCGCGATGGATACCGTGACCCTCGATTCGATCCAGGTAACCGACACCAAGATCCGCGAGCGCATCCGCTCCCTCAAGGCCCTCGGCTGGCCGGTCAAGCATTACGGGCCGATCCTGATCGACTTCGAGCACATCGACGATGCCGAGCTGCGCCATTGCTTCAAGAACATCGGCACGCGCCTGACCCTGAAGAAGCGCACGACCCGCGGCCTGCGCCAGATCGCCTATCAGCTGGTCCACGAGTCCGCCGGCTTCCAGAAGTTCCTCGCCGACATGGGCGGCCGCGAGCTGCCCGTGCCCGACCCGCAGCCGGGCCGGCCGCCCTGCACGCTGTAATACCGGCGGTCAGATCGAAAGGCCGCCGGGCGCCACGGTCGCCGGCGTGGCAGGCCGGACGCGTGCCGATTCGCCCTTCGCAGGTCGCCTGCATGACGCCCAGGGGGCCGCCGGTCGATAGGGCCTGGATCTGATAGACAGGCCACCGGAGATCCGCTGCTCGAGCGCGGCATCCTGTCACCGGTTGTCTGAGTAGCAGAGTCTGTTTCCAGCATGAGAGCGACAAGATATCTCTAACAGAGATTCTTATCTTGAATTATTTATCTCTTAATGTGATATTCTGATCGTGTTCGAGATCGCCTACAGCAGCGCCGCCCTCCGCTCCCTGAAACGTCTGCCGGCCGATCACCGCAGGCAGATCCGGGACAAGATCGCAAGCGTCGCCGCCGACCCGACCGGCGATCAGCCCCAGGTGAAGCCCTTGAAGGGGATCGACGCCTACAGGCTCAGGGTCGGCAAGTGGCGCGTGCTGTTCGATCTCGACCACGACGCTGAGATCCTGATCGTGCTGGACGTGAGAAAACGCGACGAGGCATACCGATGAACGACAAGACACGCTCCCCACAGGTCATCGCCGGCGCCAACGGCGCGCCGGAGTACGCCGTCCTGCCCTGGGACGATTATCAGGCCCTGGTCGAGGCGGCCGAGGACGCCGGGGACCGCGCCGCGATCCGCCGA
The DNA here is from genome assembly GCA_029859805.1 of Rhodospirillales bacterium. Taxonomy (GTDB): domain Bacteria; phylum Pseudomonadota; class Alphaproteobacteria; order Kiloniellales; family JAKSDN01; genus CAMYKD01. The sequence continues at coordinate 6,749 of JAOUCL010000135.1, forward strand.
ACCCGCGCCGACTTGGCCGCCGGTCGCGAGATCCTGCTACCCGCCGACGTCGCCGACCGGATCCTGGACGGCGAGCCGCCCCTGCGCGTGCTGCGCGCCTGGCGCGGCTTGACTCAAGCGGAGGTCGCCGAGGCCGCGGGCATCAAGCAGGGCTACCTCTCCGAGCTGGAAACGGGGAGCAAGACCCCTTCCCTCGCCGTCGCCCGGCGCTTGGCCGGCGCGCTCGAGGTGCCCGCCGACCTGCTCTGGCCCGAACCATGATCGAACTCGACGATCCGAGCCTGATCGAACCGCTCAGGTCCGCAGACCGCCCGGGACGACGGGCCGGCGCCTTGCCCCCCAGCTTCCCGCCGAGCCCTCGAAGACGCCGGCGCAGAGGGTGCCGCAGTCGTGGCAGCGGCCGTCGGGGGTCAGGCGCCAGCCGGTGATGTCGTAGCCGTCGCGGCCGATCAGCCGCTGGCCGCAGGCGTGGCAGGTCATGCTCTGGCTCTCCTCGTCGCGGATGTTGCCGGTGTAGACGTAGCGCAGGCCCGCGGCGCGGGCGATCTGGCGCGCTTCGATCAGGGTGGCGGCGCGCGTCGACGGCCTGTCCAGCATCTTCCAGTCCGGATGGAAGGCCGTGAAGTGCAGCGGCACGTCGGGCCCCAGGTGCTCCAGGATCCAGGCGCTCATGGTCTCTATCTCCCTTGGCGAATCGTTCTCGCCGGGGATCAGCAGCGTCGTAATCTCGAACCAGACCTCGGTCTCGTGCTTGAGGTACTCGAGGGTCTCCAGCACCGGGGCGAGCGCGCCGCTGCAGAGCTTCCGGTAGAAGGCCTCGGTGAAGCCCTTGAGGTCGATGTTGGCCGCGTCCATATGGGCGAAGAACTCGGCGCGGGGCTCCGCGCAGATGTAGCCGGCGGTCACCGCCACGGTCCGGATGCCGCGCGCCCGGCAGGCCTTGGCGGTGTCGACGGCGTACTCCAGGAAGATCACCGGGTCGTTGTAGGTGAAGGCGACCGAGCGGCTGCCGCTCCGGACCGCCGCCTCGGCGATCTCATCGGGCGTGGCCAGGTCCTGCAGGCGGTCGAAGGCCCGCGCCTTGGAGATGTCCCAGTTCTGGCAGAACTTGCAGGTCAGGTTGCAGCCCGCCGTGCCGAACGACAGCACCGGCGTGCCGGGCAGGAAGTGGTTGAGCGGCTTCTTCTCGATCGGGTCGATGCAGAAGCCGGACGAGCGGCCGTAGGTGGTCAGCAGGAGCCGATCGCCCTGGCGCCCGCGCACGAAGCAGAGCCCGCGCTGCCCGTCGTTGAGCCGGCAGAACCTCGGGCAGAGGTCGCACTGTATGCGCCCGTCGTCCAGCGCGTGCCAGTAGCGGGCGGGCGCGCCCTCGTTCGTTTCGATCTTGGTTTTCTCTTCGAGCATCTTGGCCGGCCCCGAAGGCACGATTCGAGAGGCCACCGACGGGCCGCGGGGGTACAAGATCGCCGCGCCCGTCCTACATGACATATAGGCGGGGGGAGCACGCGCCGCAATCGGCGCGCCGGGGGAGATTGGAGGCGCGGTCATGTTGCGCCCAGCAGCCGTAGCGGGCAGCTTCTATCCGGAGGATCCGGCGGTCCTGACCGCCGTCATCGAGGACTTCCTGGCGGAGGCCGACGGCATGGCCTCCGAGCGCCCCTCCAAGCGCCCCTCCAAGGCGATCATCGCACCGCATGCGGGCTACATCTACTCGGGCGAGATCGCCGCGCGGGTCTACGCCGCGATCGTGCCGTGGGCGGAACGAATCAAGCGCGTTGTGCTGCTCGGCCCGGCGCACTACCTACCCTTCACCGGCATCGCGGCCCCCGCGGCCACGGAATTCGAGACGCCCTTGGGGTCGGTCCCGGTGGACCGGGCGGCACTCAACGCGATCGGCGGGCTGCCGCAGGTGGTGGTGGCCGAGGAGGCGCACGCGCCGGAACACTCCCTCGAGGTGCAGATCCCCTTCCTTCAGGTGGTCCTGGGCGCGATCGAGATCGTGCCGCTAGTCGTCGGCCGCGCCCGGCCCGGCGAGGTCGCGGAGGTGCTCGAGCGGCTCTGGGGCGGCGGCGAGACGCTGATCGTAGTGAGCTCCGACCTGTCGCACTACCTCGACTACGAGACCGCGCGCCAACGCGACGCCAAGACCGCCGCCGCCATCGAGTCCCTGGATGTGTCCGGCCTGGGCCCCGAGGACGCCTGCGGCTACCTGCCGATCGCCGGGTTGGTGCAAACCGCCAGGCCCCGCGCCATGACCGTGCGACAGCTCGACCTGCGCAACTCCGGCGACACCGCGGGGCCGCGCGACGGCGTGGTCGGCTACGGCGCCTGGGCGTTCGGCGAAGCGGGTGCGTGAGACCATCGGCGGGTCGAGAAACGATCCGTCCTGTTCCTTGTTCGTATCACTGCGGGTCGCGACATGTCCGTGAGCAAGCAGGTCAGGGTCGAGACGGCGGGGGCCTCCGGGCCGCCGCCGCGCGCCGAGAACGCGGGGTCGCGGCTGCTGCGGGTCGTGCGCGACCTCGCCATCGAGCTGCACCCGCGCCGGGCCAAGACGCTCAGCGTGACGCTTGACAGTGCGCTCGACCGCGACCTGGGGTTCGACAGCCTGGGGCGGGTCGAGCTGCTGCTGCGCATCGAGCGCGCCTTCGGCGTGCGCCTGCCCGAAGAGCTGCTGGGCCAGGCGGAAACCCCGCGCGACCTGCTGAACGCGGTGCTCGCAGCCGAGCCGGGCGAGGCCGGGCGGGTCCGCGACGAGGCCAGCCTGCCCGCCCTGGAGGCGGTCGAGGCCGCCCCCCATGACGCGCGGACCCTGACCGAGGTGCTGGACTGGCACCTGAGCGCCCATCCGGACCGGCCGCACGTCCTGCTTCCGGGCGGCGCGGGCGAAGAGACGACACTCACCTACCGAAGCCTGGCCGAGCGGGCCCAGGAGGTCGCCCGCGGCCTGCGCCAGGCGGGCCTCGCGCCGGGCGGCCGGGTCGCCGTCATGCTGCCGACCGGCGCCGACTTCTTCCACGCCTTCTTCGGGGCGCTCTATGCCGGCGGCGTTCCGGTGCCGATCTACCCGCCGCTGCGCCGCTCGCAGATCGAGGAGCACCTGCGCCGCCAGGCGGGCATCCTGCTGAACGCCGGCGCCGAGATCCTGATCGCCACGCCCGAGGCGCGCGAACTGGCCGGCCTGCTCAAGCCCCTTTCGGGCGACCTGCGGCAGCTGGCGACCGTCGCGGAGCTGGCGGCCGACGGAACCGAAGCCTTGCCGGAGGCCCCGACGGGCGGGTCCACGGCGCTGATCCAGTACACCTCGGGCAGCACCGGCGACCCCAAGGGCGTCGTGCTGAGCCACGACAACCTGCTGAGCAACATCCGCGCCATGGGCGAGCGAATGAACGCGGGCTCGTCCGACGTCTTCGTCAGCTGGCTGCCGCTGTACCACGACATGGGGCTGATCGGCGCCTGGCTGGGCACCCTCTACTATGCCGCGCCGGCGGTCATCATGTCGCCGCTCCGCTTCATGGCCCGTCCGCACAGCTGGCTCTGGGCCATCCATCGCCACCGCGCCACGCTGTCGGCCGCGCCGAACTTCGCCTTCGAGCTCTGCCTGCACAAGGTCAGGGAGCGCGCGCTCGAAGGCCTCGACCTGAGCTCGCTGCGCATGGTGGCCAACGGCGCCGAGCCGGTCAGCGCCGAGACGATCCGCCGCTTCACCGCCCGCTTCGCCCCCTACGGCTTCCGGCCCGAGGCCATGGCCCCGGTCTATGGCCTGGCCGAATCCTCGGTCGGCCTCGCCTTTCCGCCGCCCGGCCGGCGCCCGATCGTCGACCGCATCCGGCGCGATCCCCTGGTCCGCAGCGGCGAGGCCCTGCCGGCGTCGGAGACCGAGCCGGACGCGCTGGAGCTCGTCTCCTGCGGCCAGCCGCTGCCCGGCCACGAGATCCGCGTCGTCGACGCGCGGCAGCGCGAGCTCGGCGAGCGCCGCCAGGGCCGCCTCCAGTTCCGCGGGCCCTCGGCGACCCGCGGCTACTTCCGCAACGCCGCCAAGACCCGCGAGCTCTTCGCCGGTGGCTGGCTGGACAGCGGCGATCTGGCCTACGTCGCCGGCGGCGAGATCTTCGTCACCGGGCGCGTCAAGGACATGGTCATCCGCGCCGGGCGCAACATCTATCCCCAGGAGGTCGAAGCGGTCGTCGGCAAGGTCGAGGGGCTGCGCCGGGGCTGCACCGTCGTGTTCGGCAGCCACGATCCCAAGAGCGGCACCGAGCGTCTGGTGGTGCTGGCCGAGACCCGGGCGAGCGAGCCCGAGGCCCTGGCCGAGCTGCACCGCCGGGTCGTGGCGGCCGCGGTCGCGGTGCTGGACGAGCCGCCCGAGGAGGTCGTCCTGGCGCCGCCCCACAGCGTGCCCAAGACCTCGAGCGGCAAGCTGCGCCGCGCAGCCGCCCGGCGGCTCTACGAGGAGGGCCGGATCGGCGCCCGGCCGCGCGCCCTGTGGTGGCAGGTCGCCCGCCTCACCCTTGCCGGGCTGCGGCCGCGCGCCCGGCACGCCCTGGCCGGCCTCGGCGAGCTGCTCTACGCCGGCTACTGGTGGACGGTGCTCGCCGTCACCGCCGGGATCGCCTGGCCGCTGGTCGTGTTGCTGCCTCGGCGCGCCTGGCGCTGGGCGCTGCTGCGGCCCTTGGCGCGCCTCGCCCTGCGGCTGATGGGCACGCCACTCGCGGTCACGGGGCTGGAAAACCTGCCGGCGGCGGGGGCGATCCTGGTGGCCAACCACGCCAGCTACCTCGACAGCCTGGTGCTGGTCGCGGCCCTGCCCGGCGAGACCGCCTTCGTCGCCAAGACGGAGCTGGCCGCCCAGGTCTTCGCCGGGCGCTTCCTGCCGCGCATCGGCGCCCTCTTCGTCGAGCGGGCCGAGCCGGAACGCGGCACCCAGGACACCCAAATCATCCTGGCGGCGGCCCGCGCCGGGCGCCGGCTGCTGTTCTTCCCGGAGGGCACGCTGAGCCGGATGCCGGGCCTCATGGCGTTCCGTCTGGGCGCCTTCGTGGCCGCGGTCGAGGCGGGCCTGCCGGTGGTGCCGGTCACGCTGCGCGGCACCCGCTCGATCCTGCGCGGCGACCAGTGGTTTCCGCGGCGCGGCGCGATCAGCCTGCACGTCGGCCGGCCGATTCCGCCGGACGGCGAGGGTTTCGCCGCGGCGCTGCGGCTGCGCGACGGGGCGCGCGCCGCGATCCTGGCGCGCTGCGGAGAGCCGGACCTCGGCCAATAGCGCCATAGCGGATCTACGTCCGGCTGGTTGCAACTTGTTAACCTACAAACGATAGCATTTATCTATCCGCCCACCCGCGCTTGATTCCGGGCGTCTGGTATTTGACTATGCACGTTTTGCTTGTAGAAGACGATGAGGTCTTGACGCCGATCGTGGAGGCCGCCCTCCGCGAGGCCGGCCATACCTGCGAGACGACCGAGCAGGGTGCTCAGGCCGTCGCGCTCGCCAAGCAGAACCGCTACGACGTCATGGTCGTGGACGCCGACCTGCCGGACATGGAGGGCTGCCAGGTCGTCCGGCTCCTGAAGGTCGAGGGAATCGATATCCCGGTGGTGATGCAATCCGGCGTCATGGACCTGAACCTGCCTTTCGTGGCGGCGTCCCTCGGCGTCAAGAAATTCCTCACCAAGCCGTTCAGCGCGCGCGAGCTGATCGGCCACATGGAGGCCGTCGCCGGGACTCCCGGCCAGGGCGTGCCGGACGCCGCCCCCGCCCCTGGGCCCGTCCCTGGGCCCGCCGCTGGGCCCGCCGCGGGGGCTCGCGTCGCGCCGCCCCCGGCGCAACCGGCCCCACCCCAACCGGCCCCGGGCCCCCGGCCGGCGCCGATGCCGGCGGCCGGGAACATCGAACGCCGCGGGGCCGCCCGCGCCAAGGTCTACCAGGCGGCCTTGATCCTGGACGGGGATAGGCAGATCCCCTGCGTGATCCTCGACCGCTCGGAGCGCGGCGGGGCGCTCAGGATCACGGACCCGGACCAGCCCTGTCCCACCCTGTTCACGCTGAAGCCCCTCGACGGTCCCGAGTGCCGCTGCGAAGTGCGGTGGCGCCGGGGCGACCGCATCGGCGTCGAGTTCAGATAGCCGATCCGGTCCGGTCGTACATCACCAGCTCCCAATGCCCGGCGGCGCCGTCGTGGCGCAGGATGTAGGCCGCGCCGTCGTCGCCCTTGACCTTGAAATAGCGGTGGTCCGGGGCGAGCCATCGGTCCAGCACCTCGGCCACCTCGACCGCCCGCTCGCCGAGGAAGAAGCGGCGCGGCGTTTCCTCGCCGCGGTGGCCGGCGTAGCACTCGACGCGAAGCACCATAGAGGGCTCGGACACGGCTGGGCTCCCGGCCGTCCTGGAGTTGCAGGTGCCGAGGATCATGACCGCGGGACCCGGACCCGTCAAACCGCTCCGCGACGGGATGCTGGGTAATTTAGGGACGTAATTTAGGGACAGCGTAATTTAGGGACAGTAATTTAGGGACAGTAGAGCTGCTTGCAAAATTCTCGCTAGGGAAGCGGATTTTGCTGGGCGGATTGTTGCGGCGGCCTGGTTCGGGTCCGGGGCTGTGCGATATTGGGCCGTGACTGATC
>JAOUCL010000392.1 GCA_029859805.1 Rhodospirillales bacterium
GCTTGGCGTTCACGGTTCCTAAACCGTACCCACCGAGAATTGGGCCGCCCACTTGCTGCGCAAGGCCCAATCATGGTCAAAGTTTTGATTCTTGTCTGTGCACTCAGCCTGCCTAGGGCCGAATGCAAGCCCGAGACCGCTCGCGCCGTCGTGCAAGGCCCGGAAGCGGCGAACGCGACCAGCTGCATGTTCCGGGGCCAAGCTTATCTCGCCGGCTCGGCGATCAGAGTCGGCCGGAACGAGTGGGTCAAGGTTCTGTGTCAGCGGACGGAGATCGGGGGCAACGTCGGTTAGCCGCGCACGTTGCATTCCAAGACACGGTCATCGATACCGCGCCGCCCTCTAGACGCGGGGCGCCAGTCCTGCATACGGCGCTCACCGTTCGCCCACAGCCGAAAACACAGGCCCCGGTTCCGGACCACGTGCAGGGACCGGATGACCGGGGCCAGTATTCAGAGCTTGTTTCGCTCGGCTCTCAGAGCTCGGCGCAAACGTAGGAATTGATCTCAAGACCGACCGCGATTTCGACGACCTTCGGCGTCATCCAAGCCATTCCGTTTCCTCCCATAAGAAGCAATCTGCTTATTGTACTCATTCCAATATACTCAACGACCCTTGCCGAGGGAAGTGCCGATTTCGCCTTCACTCCAGCGCGGACTGTGTTTCATGTCTCCGTGGACTCCGTGACAGGTCCTCGGAGCACGACAGCTTCCAAGGCCGCCGCTGGAAACCGGCGCGCGCGCCGGGCGTCGAAACCTGGTCGGCATGCCAACGGATCTGGATGTCATAGGCCTGCCGCTCACGCTCGAGCCAGGTACGGCATCCGCCGCTCGCCGGGAAGGTGCCGGACTCCTGCTGCAGATAGTGGACCAGTTCGTGGACCAGTATGCCCCTTGCCGCAATATCCCGAACGGGATCGAGTCGGTCATCGAGGTAGATGGTGCGGCCCGGTGGAAACCAGCCGTAGACCTCGCAGCGGCCGTCGCAGGCCTCGTCTTGCAGGCGTTGGTGCGGCACGAACACGACATCGGGCCGCTCGGCCGGCAGGTCGAAGCCGGCGAGCAGCTGAATCGAGACCAGGAGCTTGCCCACGAGCTTGGCCAAAACGGCGGCGTCCATGGTGCGGCATTGTCATCGCAGAACGGACAGACCGCAAGAGGACATGCCAGACGGCCGTTCGGCGCAGGACGTTTTGTTTGAATTGCAGCCGTCCGCCATTATCTTGAGAGCCTGAACGGCCAGGGCGACGGCCCTGTCGAGGCCCGCAAGAAGCCGGAAGGGAGGAAATCGTGCAGCATGTTCGTTTGACAATGGCGACGTTCGCCCTCGCCGTGGGTCTGGCCGCTGCGACACCGGCGATTGCTCAGGGCGGCTATAGCTCGGCTCAAATTGCCCTGTTCGATACGCCGCACCTGGAAAACATCGCGGAGCCCATGGCCCTGACCTACGATTTCAGGTACCGCGCGACTGAGGGTGAGGTGTTCGAGGACCACGTCAAGATGATCGTGACCGAGGTGGGGGCAGACGGCCGCAAGAGCCTGAGCTTTCAATACCTGTCCGGGAGCCGGCAGCGGCCTTTCGCGGCGATCGAGGGGTTTCGCGGCAACCCGCTGATCATGCTGTTCCTGCAGCACGACGTCGAAGAGATGAGGCAGGCCGGGGGTGGACCGAGCGGCTACTTTCGAAACCGGATCCGCAACGCCTTCCGCGATGGCGCGAAGGTCGAGGAGCTTGTGGTCGAACACGCCGACAACACATTTGCAGCGAAGCGCATAACGATTCGCCCGTTCGCCACGGACCCGAACCGGGACCGCTTTCCGCGATTTGCCGACAAGTCGTACGAATTCGTCCTGGCGCCCGGGATTCCGGGCGGTCTTTACCGGATCCGGTCCGTCGTTCCGTCAAACGGCGACGGCGTCCCCTGGATCGAGAACAGCCTGACGTACAAAGCTGCCGGAACGCAAGGCGGTGCAACCCCTCCAGGATGAATCGGACAGGCGAGCCATGCAGAAGCTAACCCTAACCCTGGTCGTACTGGCCGCCCTGCAGTCGGGAGCCGCCCGGGCCAACGACTATCCCACCGCCGCCCGGGCGGATTACGTGTTCGCCTGCATGGCCAGCAACGGCCAGACCCAGGAGGCGCTCCAGCGCTGCTCGTGCAGCATCGACGTCATCGCATCGATCGTGCCCTACAAGCGCTACGTCGAGGCGGAGACGATCTTGCGCATGCGTCAGGTCAGCGGCGAGAAGAGCGCCACGTTTCGCGACAGCGCGGAATATCGGAAGATTGTCGACGACCTCAAAGGGGCCCAGGCGGAAGCGGAGATCCGCTGTTTCTGAGCGTTGCCGGCCTACGGTCCTGGTGCCGTTTCAGGAGCCGGCTTCCGGTTCGACCGGCCAGCTTTGGGTAAAGGCCGCGTCTTCCGTGTCGCGCACCTCGACGGTGAGCGCGCCCGGCCCTTCGGGTACGAAGGAGAAGTGGAAGCTGGGATCCTCGCTCAGCGAGATGGCGCCCTCCACCGTCATGATCGTCTCATCGCCATAGGAGATCGTCACGTCCTGTACGAAGTACGCGGGGATATAGTGCCGCGTGACCTGGTCCATCTGCAGCCCCGAATAGTTCGGGTGGCTTATCAGAAGCTGCGCTTCGTTCGGCCGGCTTATCCGCACTGGCGTGGATTGTTTCAGCTTCATCTTGCCGAGCCGCGCCAGGGCCTTGTCCTGGTCCTTCGAGGCCGGTGCCGAGCAGCCGCCCGAGGCCTTGACGAACTTGCTGGCCATGTAGAGCGCGCCGTCGTTGGTCTCGGCCACTGCGCGCACGTTGGTGTAGGCGTTGATCCGCACCCGGGTCGAAATCGTGGCGGTGCCGCTTCGCGGCGTCATGGTGAAAACCGCGGCCACCGGGGCCGGGTTGTTGTCGATGATCAACGTGATGGTCCTGATATAGCGCTCCGGCGTCTGCGGTATTTCCGCCGCCAGGGTAATCGGCACGATCGCCGCGTCGTAAGCCCGGTAGGGTGCCTCGAGCCGGATCACGCCGTCACCGGCCTGGATCTGCCGGTCCTCGAACAGAGCCTCCTTCAGGTCCGGCCAGGGGTCGTCCTCTGCCGCCGCTGCGACGGCGGCACCGGAAGCCAGGGCCAGTCCGGCCACGAAGGCGGACAGCCAAAGGTCCCTCAGCGTGAAATGCGGCACCACGAAGCGTGTCATCGAGGAACTCCCAAGACAGCCGACCCGACGGGTCTAGACATAGTAGCACAGTTGCACGACGACAACCGCAAGGGCCGGCGTCGGGCCGGTCACTCCCACTCCAGCTCCGTGAAGGCGGTCACCACGTTGCGGGGATTATAGTCGTCGAACAGAAGCCAGGCGTCCCGTTCCGCAGCCGCCACGCTTGCAACCGCCTGCTCCATGGTGCCGCCGTCGCGGATAACGGCGCGGATCTCGTCGCGCAGCAGGCGGAGATAGCGCTCCTGCCGGTCCAGCGCCGCCGGCCAGTCGGCCGTCGGCGCACCGTGGCCGGGGATAACGCGTCTGGCCTCGACCCGGCGCAGTGTCGCCATGGCCTCGAGCCAGCCCTTGAGGCTGCCGTCGACCACGGGCACGCGCTCCCGGAACAGCAGGTCGCCGGTCCAGAGCGTTGCGGTCCGGACATCCAAGACCGTCAGGTCGTTGTCCGTATGCGCTGTCGGGTAGGCGGTGAGACGCAGCATGCGGCCGCCGAGGTCTATATCCAACGGGCTGGTTGCGACAACACCTGGAGCCATTGCCGCAACATCCTCATCTGACAGCCCGCCTTGCACGGATACAGTGAGAAGAGGCGGCACGACTTTCGTCCCGCCCGCCGCCTCACCCAGTTCCGTCTCCAGGCG
>JAOUCL010000136.1 GCA_029859805.1 Rhodospirillales bacterium
TCTTCATGAAGCCGGCCGAGACCATCGTGCCGAGCGGCGCCAAGCTCCCCTATCCGCCCTTCACCCAGGATCTCCATCACGAGATCGAGCTGGTCGCGGCGATCGGCCGGGAGGGCGCGGAGATCGCCGAGAGTGCGGCGCTCGATTACGTCTACGGCTATGCCGTGGGGATCGACCTGACCTGCCGCGACCTGCAGGCCGAGGCGAAGAAGATGGGCCGCCCCTGGGAGGTCGCCAAGGGCTTCGACCGCTCCGCGCCCTGCGGCGCGGTCCAACCGGCCAGCGCGATCGGCCATCCCGCGTCCGGGCCGATCTGGCTGCGGGTCGGCGACGAGCCGAAGCAGTCCGGCGACCTGTCGGAGCTGATCTGGCCGGTGCCGGCGCTGATCTCGATCCTGTCGCGCACCTTCCGGCTGCTGCCGGGCGACCTGATCTTCACCGGGACCCCGGCAGGCGTCGGACCGCTCGCCCGCGGCGACCATGTGACCGGCGGCGTCGAGGGCGTCGGCACGGTCGAGATCGAGATCGTGTAGTACCGCGGGCATAGGGCCTTCCGTCACGGCCCCCTACCGGCAGACGGATCGTGAAGCGCGCGCCCCCGCCCGGTTCGCTCCCGGCCTCGATATCTCCGCCGTGCTCGCCGCCGCCGGCTACAATTTCAGCCTTCTCCTCAGATGGTTAGAGGCGCTTTTGCGCGCCTTGCTCGCGGCGATCCTCAGAACACCATTTGCCCCTCAAACCGCCTGAACATTCACCGAGGCGGAATCTTCATAGACGACCCAATAATTCCGTGGGTTGGTGGCCAGGCGATCTTCTTTCCCGCTAGAACCCCACAAATGCGCCCCTGGATGAGGGCGGATTATGACCAGGGTATCCCGAGACGGTAATCGCCTTGCAGTGCCGTCACCTGCTTCCAGCCAGTTCCGGCGCACGCTCTAGCCGCACGGCGCAAACCTTGAATTCCGGGATTCCTGCCGTCGGGTCTGAAGCTGGGTTCGTCAGAACGTTGGCCGCCGCCTCCCAGAAGTGGAACGGGATGAACAGGACACCAGTGTCCACCCTGGTCCCTACCTTGGCTGGAAGGACGATCGAGCCGCGGCGCGAGGTCACCTTCACGCGTTCGCCATCCTTGACGCGGATTTTCTTCGCGTCGGCACCGTTTACCTCGACGAACGGCCCGGGGACGAGGCCGTTCAGGCCATCGCTCCGCCGGGTCATCGTCCCCGTGTGGTAGTGCTCCAGCATCCGGCCCGTTGTCAGCACGATCGGGAATGACGCGTCGGTTTCTTCGGCAGCAGGCTTGTACTCGACCGGGTGGAACTGGCCGAGGCCGCGCGCAAACTTGTCGCGGTGCAGGATCGGCGTTCCCGGGTGGTCTTCCGTTGGGCAGGGCCAGTGAAGCTGCTCCCCCGCTTCCAGCCGCGCATGGGATATGCCCGCGTAGGATGGCGTGAGGCTCCGCATCTCGTCGTTTATCTCCGCCGTCGACGCGTAGCTCATCGGATAACCGACGGCGGTGGCGAGCTCGCAGATGATCTCCAAGTCCCGCCGCGCCTGTCCCGGCGGAGGCACGACCGGCATCGTGAGCTGTACGCGGCGCTCAGTATTTGTGTAGGTGCCGTCGCGCTCTGCATAGGAGGAAGCCGGCAGCACGACATCTGCGAGCTTCGCCGTTTCAGTCAGGAAAATGTCCTGTACGACGAGGAACTCGAGATTCTCGAGCGCCTCGACGACGTGAGTGACGTCGGCATCGGAGAGAACAGGGTTCTCGCCCATGACGTAGAGCGCCTTGATCTTCCCCTCGAGGGCCGCGGGGAGCATCTTGGTCACCGTCAGGCCGGGGGTCTCCGAAAGCGCGGCGTTCCAGGCCTTCTCGAACTTGGCGCGGACCTCGGCGTCCGCAACGTCCTGGTAGCCGGTATAGAAGTTAGGCAGTGCGCCCATGTCGCAGGCGCCCTGAACATTGCTCTGGCCGCGCAGCGGGTTGACGCCGGTGCCGGGCCGGCCGATCTGCCCGGTTATCATCGCCAGGTTCGCAAGCGACCGGACGTTATCGACGCCGGTCGTGTGCTGGGTTATGCCCATCGAATAGACGATAGACGCCCGTTCCGCCGTGGCGTAGACGTGGGCTGCCTCTACGATCAGCCCGGCCGGGACTCCGGTGATCTCCGAGACCCGCTCGGGCGTATACGCGGCCACGAGTTTCTCGACCGCCTCGAAGCCCTCGGTGCGGGCCTCGATGAACTCGGTCTTCATCAGACCGTCACGGATGATGACGTGGATGAGCCCGTTGATCCACGCCACGTCCGTGCCCGGTCTCTGCCGCGCCCAGACCGTGGCAAGCTGGCTCAATTGGATCTGGCGCGGGTCGAAGACCAGAAGTTTCGCGCCGCGCGCAACCGCCTCGCGTATCTTGAGCCCGATGATCGGGTGGTTCTCGGTGGTATTCGATCCGGTCACGAGGATGACTTCGGTGTTCAAGAGGTCATCCGCGGGGTTTGTCATCGCCCCTGAACCGAACGACAGCCTCAGCCCCGCGACGGTGGAGGAGTGGCACAGGCGCGCGCAGTGATCGACGTTGTTCGTGCCCATGGCGGCGCGCACGAACTTCTGGAACAGGTAGTTGTCTTCGTTGGTGACCTTGGCCGAGGCCAGTCCCCCGAAAGCGTCGCCGCGGTACTTCTTCAGTTCGCGGGCGACGAGGGCCAGCGCCTCTTCCCAGGACGCCTCGCGAAAGCCGTCGGCGGTCCGTATGAGCGGTGTCTTGAGACGGTCGGGATGGGAAACGAATTCGAACGATCCGAACCGTCCCTTGACGCACAGACGCCCGCGCGATATCGGGGCGTCCATGTCGCCGCGGGCGCTCACGACGGTGTCTCCTCGGGCGCCCAGGATAATCCGACAGCCGGTGCCGCAATACGGGCAGACGGTGGAGACTTCGCGTTCGGGCCGCAAGTACTGCCGCGCGGTAAGCGCCCCGGTGGGGCAGCGCTCCACGCACTCGCCGCATGTTTCGCAGATGGAGTCCTTGATCGGGCCGCCGCCGAACGGTTCGACTGCGCTCGCGTAGCCGCGCTTCACCAGGTCGATAGCCCCGAGGTGCTGTATCTCGTCACAGGCGCGTACGCAGAGGCCGCAGAGAATGCATCTGCGCATGTCGATGGCGAAGCAGGCGTTCGAGTTGTCGATCTTCGCATCGCGCTCCATCGGCCGCAGGACACGGTCGCGAATCCCCAGATGCGCGGCCACGTCCTGCAACCCGCAGGCCCCGCATTGGGCGCAGGTCAAGCAATCCAGCGGATGGTCGGCGAGCAGGAGCTGCGCCGTCCACTGGCGCACCTCGAGAATCTCGGGATCCTCGGTCGTGACCTTCATGTCCTCGGCGGCAGGCGTGGTGCAGGCGGTGGGCAGGCCGCGCATACCCTCGACCTTGACGATGCACAGGCGGCACGCGCCGTAGGGCTCGAGTTCGGGATCGTCGCAGAGCGTCGGCACGTAGACCTCGGCGGTGCGACAGGCGTCGAGCACCGTCTTTCCTGCCTCGACCGTGACCGTGCGGCCGTTAACCGTCAGGTTCGGCATGGCTACTCCTCCTCCCGCAAAACGACCGTTTTGCCGAAATCGCACCTCAGGCAGCGGCCCGCCTCGAGGCAGGCTTCGTCGGCGCACAGCGTCAACTCCACCTCGTCGAAACCGGTCCTCCGCTCCACCGGCGACAGCTTGGGCGTCTGGAGGCGCGTCGCTGTCGACGGGTCGGCGGTGGGATCGAAGGCCGTGTCGAGCGTGCGTGGGGCGTTCCACGGAAACCGCGCGGGCTTGCCCGGGTGCAGGTAGCGCTCGATAGCCTCCGCTGCCCGCCGCCCGTGTGCGATCGCCTCGACCGCCGTCGCCGGACCGAGCACGGCATCGCCGCCGGCAAATACGCCGTCGAGCTCCGTCGCGAGCGAGAGTTGATCCACGTTGACCGTGCCGCGTTTCGAAACCGGTGGTCCGCCGGTTGGGACGATCGGTTTCTGGCCGATCGCTCGGATGATGTGCGCCGCCGGAATCTCGATGAACTCACCCTCTATCGGCATCGGCCGTCTGCGGCCGCTGTCGTCGAAGTCCCCCAACCGCATCCGCTGCAGCTTGATCGCCACCGGCGACTCGCTGCCGTTGCGGATGACTTCGACGGGAGCAACGAGAAATTCGAACTTCACGTCCTCCTCCAGAGCCTCGACGATCTCCTCGGGCTGAACCGGCATTTCTTCGCGGGTTCTGCGGTAGACAACCGTGACGCTCTTCGCACCCAACCGCAGTGCGGTGCGCGCCGCATCGATCGCGGTATTCCCGCCGCCGACCACGACCGCGTCGCCACTGATCCGGCCGACCGGGCCGAGCTCCACCTCTTTGAGGAACTCGATCCCCGAGGCGACGCCGCGCCCTTCCTCGCCGGGGACGCCCATCGTCACGTCCGACCAGGCGCCGCTGCCGACGAAGATGGCGTCGTGCTCTTTGCGCAGCTTCGCTATTGAAAGCGTCTTGCCGATGGCGGCATCGCAGACGATCTTCACGCCCATGCTCGTGATGCGCTCTATGTCGCGCTCGAGCTCCTCGCGCGGCAGCCGGTAGGAAGGGATTCCGTAACGCAGCATCCCTCCGGGCTCGGGCATCGCCTCGTACACGGTAACTTCGTGCCCGAGGCGCCGCAGGAAGTACGCCACAGTCAGTCCCGCCGGACCTGCGCCGACGACCGCCGTACGCCGCTGCTCCTCGCGCGGCCGGACCATCACCGGCACACTGACTTTCGTCGTGTCATCCACCATGAAGCGCTTCACCGCGCGAATCGCCACCGGCCTGTCCAAGGTCTCGCGCCGGCAGCGCTCCTCGCATGGGTGGGGGCACACACGCGCGCACACGGACGGGAAGGGGTTCCGCTCCATGTGGCTCCTTAGCGCCTCTTCGCTACGGCCCTCCGCCACGAGGGAGAGGTAGGCGGGAATATCCACCTCGCTTGGACAACGATTGGAGCAGGTTGCAACGAAGAGCGACTCACAGACGCCTGCGGGACAGTGTTTCTCGCGCACGTGCGCCAGGTACTCGTCGCGGAAGTACCTGATCGTCGTGAGCACCGGGTTCGGCGCGGTCTGGCCAAGGCCGCAGAGCGACCCCTTGCCGACCGCCTCGCCGAGCGCTTCGAGTTGCGCAATGCTCTCCTCCGTGCCGCGCCCCTCGCAGATGTCGTCGAGGATCATCCGCATTTGCTGCGTGCCGAGGCGACACGGGACGCACTTCCCACAGGACTCGTTCTGCGTGAACGTCACGAAGTAGCGCGCCAGATCGACCATGCAGGTGGTCTCGTCCATGACGACAAGGCCGCCCGAGCCCATGATCGACCCGGCCTGCGCGAGCGACTCGTAGTCGATCGGCAGGTGCATCATATGAGCGGGGATGCAGCCGCCCGAGGGGCCGCCCGACTGCACCGCCTTGAGCGCGCGACCGCCCTTGATCCCGCCGCCGACCTCGTAGACGAGCTGGCGCAGCGTCATCCCCATCGGCACCTCGACGAGGCCCGTGTTGTTAACCTGTCCGACGAGCGAGAAGATCTTGGTCCCCTTGCTCAGCTCGGTTCCGCGAGCCGCGTACTCGTCCGCACCACCGGTGATGATGTGCGGAACGTTTGCCCACGTTTCGACGTTGTTGATATTGGTGGGTTTGCCGAAGAGCCCCTTGACGGCGGGGAACGGCGGGCGCGCCATCGGCATCCCGCGGCGCCCCTCTATGCTGGCGATGAGTGCGGTCTCCTCGCCGCAGACGAATGCGCCGGCCCCCTCCTTGATGACGATATCGAACGAGAAATCCGATCCGAGAATATTCTCGCCGAGCAGTCCCCACTCGCGCATCTGATCAATCGCGATCCGTAGCCGCTCGTTCGCGAGCGGATACTCGGCGCGAATATAAATATACCCCTGCGATGAGCCGATCGCGCGGGCGCCGATTGCCATCCCCTCGAGCACGGAGTGCGGGTTCCCCTCCAGCAGCGAGCGGTCCATGAACGCGCCCGGATCCCCCTCGTCGGCGTTGCATATGACGTACTTGATGTCACCGTCCGCGGCGCGGCAAAATTTCCACTTCTGTCCGGTGGGGAAGCCGCCGCCGCCCCGCCCACGGAGCCCCGCGCGCTGCACCTCGTCGATGATCTGATCCGGGCTCATCTCGAACAACGCCTTGGCGAGCCCCGCGTAGCCCCCCTCTCGGATGTAGTCCTCGATCTTCGAAGGGTCGATCCGATCGTTCATTCCGAGCACGATGCGCATCTGGTGCTGGTAGAATGGGATCTCCTGCTCGGCGGAGATCCGCGGCCCCGCCGTTTCGGCAACGCTACCCGGCGTCTCATAGAGCAGCCGCTCGATCACCTCGCCGCGCGCGAGCGTTTTCTCGACGATATCGGGGATGTCGTCCGGGCTGACGCGGCAATACAACGTTCCGGGAGGGTGCACCGCCACGAGCGCGCCGTTTTCGCAGAGGCCGCAACCCCCAGTCATCACCACCTCGACCTGATCGTGAAGCTTTGCCCGCTTCAGCGCCTTATCGATGCCGCCGAGGATCTCGTCTCCGCCGCATGCCTTGCACCCGGTGCCATTGCACACGAAGACGCGGCGCTTGTGAGGGTCGAACGACGAGGCGAGCTGGGCACGCAACGCGTCGAGGTCGGCACGGAGCGCGAGCTTCGTCATTTGCGCGCTCCTCGGGCGGCGGGGGAAGAGCGCACGTCGCGCGACCTGCCCTTCGATGGACCGGAGGGAATGTCCTGTATTACCTTCTTCATCGATACGCTGGTTTGCTGGCGCAGAACCTTGTCGTCGAGGACCACGACGGGGGCGAGCGCACAGGCGCCGAAGCAGGAAACCGATTCCAGCGATACGGCACCGTCGGCCGTGGTCTCGCCCGACGCGATCTTGAGGTCCGCCTGGATGTCGTCTAGAAGCTTCCCGCTCCCGCGGACGTAGCAGGCAGTGCCGGTGCACACCGTGACACGGTGCCTGCCGGGCTTGTTGAAACGGAACTGCGCGTAGAAACTGGCCACGCCCTCGACCAGCGCCGGGGGCACGACGAGGTGGCGCGCGATGGCCCGCATCGCATCGAGCGGCAGATAACCGAGCGCCACCTGCGCCGCCTGGAGCATCGGGATGATGGATGACCGCGACGATGGAAAGGCAGCTCCCTCGGTAGCGAACCACCGCTCGACTTCGGGGTCGAGCCGCCCCCCCGGTCCACCCCAGCCGCGGGCCTTCGGAGCGTCGGCTTTGAGCTTGCGCCCGGCCTTCTCGGACGAAACGCGGCTTCCAGGCTTCTTCATTGAATCACTCTTCGACGTTTGTTTTGCGACGGAAGACCGGAGGTGTCTTCCGATCTTGACGGATTTGCCAGACGTCTAGCAGCGTCAGTATTCATGAGTCAGCCGCCTCGGGCGGACGTTTCAGCCCAACTGACAAACCAAGTTCTTTCCAGGACAGGAAAACCATTCCCCCTCCCGCTGGTGAGGTCGGGGAAGAGAAGCGGATATCAAGCAACTCTTGAAACCTCATGGGGTATGCCAGCACGGTTGTTGCCCTCGCCGTCGGGACAGCGCCGAATGAAGCATTCAGTGCAATGATATCATGTCGCCGGAGTTGGCGTTCCGCACATTGACATAAATCAAAAAAAGCCAACCCGATCGATGGTATTGTCGCATTGACCTGCGTAGGCCTCCAGCGCCACGGGCATTCTACCCGCTCCGATCACGGCTGGATCAGGCCGCGCAAATGGGAGAACCTCTCTGTCGCGCTGGTACAGCAAATCCATCGGCCATGAATTCCCAAAATCACGAATTTTCGGAGGGTCAAATGAGTCAGTTTGTGGAGAATCCTGCTGACTTCTCCGCGGAATGCCGACGGCAAAACGGACAGTGCAAGGTCGTTCGAGAAAACATTCTTTTCCTGGACGATGGAAAAGAGCGTGCTGCTGTCGACCGCTTGCAGTGGAAATGCGGGTATGTCGTGATCATTCCCGATATGTCGTGCAAAGAGAAGGCATTGCTCTACCACACCAGCTGTCAGCGGATGACTGATGTGGTCACGCGGATATTTCACGATTGTCTGGAAACGCCTGTGAGCTTGCCGCAACACCCTTCGGAAATGACGCTCGGTGAACTGCACCGCCGGTCTGTCACCATTTCCTATGATGATTGCAGAGCAAGGGTAGAAGGTTTCGGTTTTCAGGGCGTGTCTCAGGATTAACTCCAGCGTTGTCAGGTTAACCCGCGCAGGCCACAGCAATTCCGGGCAGTGGAACCGATCATACGATTGTGGCCACCCGAGGCTGTTGCTCAAAGGCTTCGCAGCGATTTGGCAGGGGCGTGCGGCGGGGGACCGGCCCTTGGCCCGGGTCCTCGAGGCTGCGGCGGGGAACCGCGGTACTTTCGTGCTGCGCCGACGGCCCGCGGCCGGTAGTGTGGCGCGGGCGGGCCGTCCCCGGGAAGTCGCCAAGGGCTTCGACCGCTCCGCGCCCTGCGGCGCGATTCAGCCGTCCAGCGCGATCGGCCATCCCGCGTCCGGGCCGATCTGGCTGCGGGTCGGCGACGAGCCGAAGCAGTCCGGCGACCTGTCGGAGCTGATCTGGCCGGTGCCGGCCCTGATCTCGATCCTGTCGCGCACCTTCCGGCTACTGCCGGGCGACCTGATCTTCACGGGGACCCCGGCGGGCGTCGGACCGCTCGCCCGCGGCGACCGCGTGACCGGCGGCGTCGAGGGCGTCGGCACGGTCGAGATCGAGATCGTGTGAGGCGTCCTCGCCCGCGGTCGCGCCGGAGGACCCTGGCCCGGCCGTGTCACGCGCCCCTCTCGAGACCGCCGCGGCAACATTGCCGTCACTAAACGGCCGCCCAAAGTGTGCGGCCTCGAGGGTCGACGGCGTCCTCCGGCAATGCTACACTATGCTACGTTGTGAGTTTTCTCACACTTTCAGCTTTGACACGGTGCGAAGATCGTATCGATCGTCGGTGACGATCCGGATCACACCACACAACAGCACCGACGCAGATCCATTGGCCCAGCACTGAAAGGACGTGGGAACTTAGCAGCTCTTTGCCCGCTGCGGCCGATGGCTTGGACAGCCAATGGGAGGGCAAGCGATGACATTCCACAAGTGCAACTGCCATTACATTCCGCCGCATGTTCTCGGGAACATGGCGAAGAAGGGCGACCCGGCGGTCCGCCAGGCCGCCCGGACCAGCGCTCAGCAAGCGAAGCTGAGCCGCGAAAAGCGCGGCGTGCAAGCGCCCAAGGTACCCGAGATGCTGACGGGGATCGCGATGGCCACCGCCCCGGCCCCGGTCACCGCGGCGCGCGAGGTCTATGATTGCCAGAACAAGTGGGAGCTTCGGGTGAAGCTCGCGCGCGGCGAGGGCGATCCCGAATTTGGCGACGACGATGTTGACACGGTCTACGGCTACGCGGAAACGGTCCGCGGCTACTTTGCCGAACTCGGCCGGAACTCGATCGACAACGCGGGCATGAATCTCCGGCTGAACGTCCATGTCGGCGAGAACTACATGAACGCCTTCTGGGACGGCGACGAGATGGCCTTCGGAGATGGCGACGGCCAGATCTTCACGAGCTTCGCCCAGTCGCTCGACGTGATGGCGCACGAGATGGCGCACGGCGTGACCCAGTTCACGGCGAACCTCGACTACTACAGCCAGTCAGGCGCGCTGAACGAGCACTTCTCGGACGTCTTCGGCACCGCGATCACCCAGTACAAACTCAATCAGACGGTAGACGATGCCGACTGGCTGATCGGCAACGAGATCATGGGGCCGACGCTCTACGGCGAGGCGCTCAGGTCCATGAAGGCGCCCGGCACGGCCTACGACAACCCGCTCCTTGGCAAGGATCCGCAGCCGGCCCACATGAAGGACTACTACAACGGTCCAAACGACAATCGCGGCGTGCACATCAACAGCGGCATCATGAACCGGGCCTTCTATCTCGCCGCCACGGACCAGATCGGCACCCAGAAAGCCGCCAAGATCTGGTACCATGCGCTGCAGAACCTGTGGCCGACGGCGGACTTCGACGATGCCGTGGAGATTATCGTCGAGTCGGCGCGGACCCTGGTCGGGGACGGCGTCGTGCCCGAGGGCACCACGCAGACCGTACGCTTGGCCTTCAAGGAGGTCGGGCTGCCGAGCTGACCCGGGGCCCGGCCCCGCCGGTGTCGCGCAGGTCGATCGCGGCCAGGTAGGCCCGGCCTGCGGGCGGCAACGCGGGGAAGGGATCAGGCGATGCACATCGAGTTCGAATTTTCCGGCGGCTACGGCGGCCTCTTCGCCGCCAAGCCGCTCGGCTACCGCGTGGAGACCGACGAGCTGCCGGACGAGGTGCGCGACAAGCTGTTGGCGTTGATACGCGACTCGGGGGTTCTCGAACTGAAACCCGCACAGGCCACGGGCGGGCCCGGCCCTCAGCGCGACGTCTTCACCTACAGCCTGACCATCGGCGAGGGGGCCGCGGCCAAGTCCTTCGCCTTCGACGACGCGAGCGCGCCGCCGGCGGTACGTCCGCTGTTGAGCCGTCTGCGGGAGCTCGCCGTAGAGCAGCGCATGCGTCCCTAAGCCGCGTTGCGGTTCGCGTGTGCAGCCCTTGCCGCGGCGCACCGCGATGGTCCGTGGCGAAGCCGCCGCGACCCCCCGGCCCGCTCATCGCCGAGACGCTTTCCGCCGCCTTGCCGCCGAGAGGTTCAGCAGCTCCACCAGAACGGAGAAGGCGATCGCGAAATAGAGGTAGCCGCGCGGGATGTGAAAATGCAGCCCGTCGGCCACCAGGGCGATTCCGATCAGCAGCAGGAAGCTGAGCGCCAGAATCTTGGTCGTGGGATGGCGCGCGATGAACGCGCTGACTGCCGCTGCGGCGAAGAACATGACCGCGACGGCGATGATCACCGCAGTGATCATGATCGGAAGATGCCTGGTCATGCCGACCGCCGTGATGATCGAATCGAGCGAGAAGATCAGGTCGAGCAGCATGATCTGGGCGATCACCAGCCCGAAGCTCCCCGGCGCCCGGCCCTGATCCGCATCATGATCCTCGCCCTCGACGCTGCGGTGGATCTCGAGCGTCGCCTTGACCAGCAGAAAGAGGCCGCCGGCAAGCAGGATCAGGTCGCGCCAGGACAGGGCGAAGTCGAACACCGTGATGGCCGGGGCGGTCAGGCCAATGATCCAGGCGATGGCGGCAAGCAGGGCAAGACGCATCAGCAGGGCCGCGCCGAGCCCGATCGCCCGCGCCTTGGCCCGCTGTTCGGCCGGCAACCGCTCGGCCACGAGGGAGATGAAGATGACGTTGTCGATCCCGAGCACGATCTCGAGAGCGGTCAAGGTGAGCAACGCGGCCCAGATCTGAGGATCCGTCAGCCAGTCCAACATGCGAGCCTCCCTGATGCTGTTTGCTTCAGGCCGTTCCACGGCCGGCAGGAATATCTAGCCGTTTCCGTGCTCGCGAACGAGAGGCATGACGGCCAGTCGCAGTCAGCGCGCGGCACTTGCCACGGGTGCGCCGAGCTGCCTGCACGCGGAGGGCGCTCGGCTCGGGCGACCGGCGTCCTTGACAGGGGGATTCTCTGAAACGATGGTAAATCGCAGGTCGCGCACGCTATCGCCGGACAACGAACAGATCACGGCGCGGCGATCGCTTTCCAAGACCGGTTGATGCAAGCGCGAAGGACCGCAGCCGTGAAGAGGTACATTTCCTTCCCGCGGGTCGAAGGCGCCGGCACCTTCGGCGCCTTAGACCAGGAGCTCCTGGCCTACCAGGGAGCACCGTGAGTGCCGCCCATGGAGGAACCACGATTTGCAGAAGGCCTGGGCGGCATCGAGGCGGACTTCGACGGTTTCCTGGTCGACCAGTGGGGCGTGCTGCACGACGGCGTCACGGCCTATCCGGGCGCGCGCGAGTGCCTCGCGCGGTTGGCTGCGCTCGGCAAGCGGGTCGTCGTGCTGTCCAACTCGGGCCGGCGCGCCGCGCCCAACGCCGCGCTGCTGACCAAGATCGGCTTTTCGGCCGCGGACTATACTGCGATGGTCTCCTCGGGCGAGGTCGTCTGGCAGGCCTTCCGGGACCGGACGGACCCCTATTTCGCCGAGCTCGGCCGGCGCTGCCTGCTGTTCAGCCGCCATGACGACCGCTCGGTCGTGGAGGGGCTAGACCTGGAGCTCGTCGCGACGGCCGGTGAGGCCGCCTTCATCCTGGTCAGCGGCTCGGAGGCGCCGGAGAAGACCCTGGCCGATTACGAGCCCTTCTTGGAGGACGGCGCCCGGCGCGGTCTACCCCTGGTCTGCGCCAACGCGGACCTGGTCCGCGTGTCCCCGGAAGGGCTCCTACTCGGTCCCGGGTCGATCGCGCGCCGATACGAAGAGCTGGGCGGCCGGGTCCGGTGGATCGGCAAGCCGAATCCGGAAATCTATGTCGCGGCCTTGGCGGCGCTGGGCGATCTGCCGCCGGGACGGGTCGCGGCCGTCGGCGACTCACTGGAGCACGACATCGGTGGCGGCCGAAGGGCCGGACTTGCTACGGTCCTGGTTGCCGGCGGCATCCACCACGAGAGTTTCGCCGGGGTCACCGATCCGGGCGGCTGCGCCCGCGCCCTGCGGTCGCTCGGTGCGGCTCCGGAGACTTGGCCCGATTGGGTCGTCCCGAGCTTCCGCTGGTGAGACGAAATCCGGCATTAACCCGGCGGAAAGCGGGTTTGGGCGAGACTGGGGGGTGTGGCCGCGGCAGAGCTTGCCCCTGAAGGGGGCGCCGTCCGGACATCGGGAAGGGCCATTTTTCTGCCCGATTTGAGGTGATAGAAAGGTCTTGGTGGATGGCGCCGACGGATCCTATGGGAGCGTGTCATGGCTGAGCTGGTCGACTGTGTGGAAGAGCGCGCCGTGCGCGCGGAGGACGATGCCATGGCGAAACAGCGGCGGCGGCCCCGGGGTTTTACCTTGGTCGAGCTGTTGGTGGTTCTGGTGATCCTGGGTCTGATCGCGACCCTGGCGGCGCCGCAGGTGATCAAGTTTCTGGGCGGCGCGCAGCGCGACACGGCGGCGCTTCAGGTGGACAAGCTGTCGGGGGTTCTGGACCTCTACCGGCTCGAGGTCGGCGCCTACCCGACGACCGACGTCGGCTTGAGCGCGCTGGTCGAGCGGCCGGCCGGGGCCGAGCGCTGGAACGGCCCCTACCTGAAGAAGGCCGAGAGCCTGATCGACCCCTGGGGCAACCCCTACGTCTACCGCCATCCGGGCGACCACGGCGAGTACGACCTCTACTC
>JAOUCL010000137.1 GCA_029859805.1 Rhodospirillales bacterium
CGCCGGGCGGCCTGCGGCGGCCCAAGGTCCGCGCCTTCCGCGACTGGCTGTTCGAGGAAGCGGCGCGGGACCTCTCGGCTCACTCCCGGCCGTAAATGTCCTCGAAGCGTTCGATGTCGTCCTCGTCCAGGGTGTCGCCGCACTGCACCTCGACGATGTGCAGCGGCTCGCCGCCCGGGTTCTTCAGGCGGTGCCGGGCGCCCAGGGGGATATAGGCCGACTGGTTGGCCTCGAGGGTGAAGACCTCGTCGTCGCGGGTCACCTCGGCCGTGCCCTGGACCACGACCCAATGCTCGGCCCGGTGCCGGTGGCGCTGCAGGGAGATGCTGGCGCCCGGATCGACGGTCAGGCGCTTGGCCTGGAAGCCCGGGCCGGCGTCGATGCCCTGGTAGGAGCCCCAGGGCCGGTGGACCCGCGCGTGCACCTCGGGCTCGCTGCGCCCCTCGGCCTTCAGCCGGTCGACCAGGCCGCCCACGTCCTGCGCCCGCCCCCGGGGGCAAACCAGCACCGCGTCGGCGGTGACGACCACGACCAGGTCCTCGATGCCCAACACCGCGAGCAGCCGGCCGTCGCCGCGCAGGACATTGCGGCGGCTGTCCACGGCGACCACGTCGCCCTCGCAGGCGTTGCCGTGCTCGTCGGTTTGGTCGTCGCTCCG
Organism: Rhodospirillales bacterium; assembly: GCA_029859805.1. Classification (GTDB taxonomy): domain Bacteria; phylum Pseudomonadota; class Alphaproteobacteria; order Kiloniellales; family JAKSDN01; genus CAMYKD01. Next base: position 659 of record JAOUCL010000137.1, read on the forward strand.
GGCGACCTGCCAGAGCGCGTCCCAGGAGCCGACATCGGTCCAGCCGATGTCGACCGGCACGACGGCGGCGCGGTCGGTCTTCTCCATCACCGCGGTGTCGATCGAGACGGCCGGCGCCCGGGCGAAGGCGGCGGCGTCGAGGCGCAGGAAATCGAGGTCCTGGACGGCCGCCTCCAGCGCCTCCCGGCAGGCCTCGACCATGGCCGGCGCGAGGCGGACCATCTCCTCGAGCAGGCGCCCGGCGGAGACCAGGAACATGCCGCTGTTCCAGGCATACCCGCCGCTCGCCAGATAGCCCTCGGCGGTCTCCCGGTCCGGCTTTTCCACGAAGCGGGCGACCCTGTGGCAGCCGGCCAGGCCGGCCAGCGCCTCGGCGCTTCGAATGTAGCCGTAGCCGGTTTCCGGCCGGTCCGGGGCCACGCCGAAGGTGGCCAGCCAGCCGTCGGCGGCGGCGGCCGCGGCCTGGTCGACCGCGTGGAGGAAACCCTCGCGGTCGGCGATATGGTGGTCCGAGGGCAGCAGCAGCAGGAGCGCTTCGGGGTCGTGCTCGGCGAGGCGCAGCGCGGCCGCGCAGGCGGCCGGCGCCGTGTTGCGGGGCACCGGCTCCAGCAGGACCTCGTCCGCCGCCACGCCCAGGACCCGCAGCTGCTCGGCGACGAGGAAGCGATGCTCATCGTTGCACACGACCAGCGGCGCGGCGAAGCGGTCCGGGCCGGCGACGCGGGCCAGGGTCTGCTGCAGGAGGCTGGTTTCGCCCGCCAGTGCGATGAACTGCTTGGGATAAAGCGCCCGCGACAGCGGCCAGAGCCGCGTGCCCGCGCCGCCGGACAGGATCACCGGGTGGATTTTGCCGTTGGACACCGAATTCAGCTCCTTCGGCCGTCTTGCTAAAGCAATTGGCGTTTCGCGCCAATCCCCCTTTGAGGCCGGGCGCGAATTTTGACCCAGGTCATTGCCCCCGCCAGACGATTGGGGTTTGATCGCAGGGTCGGGCTTGATGGCAAGGTCGGCGCGTGCGCGGGCGGTCCGCGCGCCACGGCCGAGCGAAGGAGGTGCCGCCATGGCTTACAAGAACCTGTTGGTGCATCTGGACGATTCGGAGACCTGCGCGGGGCGCGTGGCCGCCGCCATCGTCCTGGCCGAGGCGCAGGATGCCTATCTGACCGGGTTGGCCCTGGCGGTCGAGACCTCCATGCCGACCTATATCGGTGGCCAGATGCCGGTCGAGGTGCTGGAGGTGCAGCGCGCCCAGGTGCTCGAGCGCGGCCAAGCCGTGGCCACCCGCTTCGACGAGGCGCTGGAACGCAGCGGCCGGCCCGGCGCGAGCCGGTTGGTGACCGGCCTCGATATCGACGCGGCCCGGGTGGTCGCGCTGCACGCGCGTCACGCCGACCTGGTGGTCCTCGGGCAGGAGGAGCCGGAGGCGCCGCCCGCCCTGCCTCGCCACCTGGCCGAGGACGTCGTGCTGTCGGCCGGCCGGCCGGCCCTGGTGGTGCCCTATATCGGCGCGGGCAAGACCCTGGGCCGGCGGGTCATGATCGCCTGGGACACCGGACGCGAGGCGGCCCGCGCGGTGAACGACGCCCTGCCGATCCTGAAGCAGGCCGAAGCGGTGACCGTGCTGTCGGTCAACCCGCGGCCGGGCGTCGACCTGCACGGCGAGGAGCCGGGCGCCGACATCGCCCTGCATCTGACGCGCCACGGCGTCACGGTCGAGGTCCAGCAGACCCAGGTCGAGGAGATCAACGTCGGCGACACGATCCTCTCGCGTCTGGCGGACCTCGGCTGCGACCTCCTGGTCATGGGCGCCTACGGCCACTCGCGCCTGCGCGAGGTGGTCCTGGGCGGCGTGACCAGGACCATGTTCGAGAGCATGACCGTGCCGGTGCTGATGTCCCGTTGAACCCGCGCGCCGGCGGCACTACCCTCTGCAGCGAACAGCCGCAAGGGGGAAGGCCGCCATGCCGATCGTCAACCGCATCGCCGAGTTCCACGACGAGATTACCGCCTGGCGGCGCGACCTGCATGCCCATCCCGAGACCGCCTTCGAGGAGCGCCGCACCTCGGACCTGGTGGCCGGGAAGCTGGCGGAATGGGGCATCGAGGTGCACCGGGGCCTGGCAACGACCGGCGTAGTCGGCGTGCTTCCGGGACGGCGCGACAACGGCCGCCGCATCGGCCTGCGTGCCGACATGGACGCGCTGCATATTCACGAGGCGAACGACTTCGCCCATCGCTCGCGTCACGACGGCAAGATGCATGCCTGCGGCCATGACGGGCATACCGCCATGCTGCTGGGCGCGGCCAAGTACCTGGCCGAGACGCGCAACTTCGACGGCACGGCCTACCTGATCTTCCAGCCGGCCGAGGAGAACGAGGGCGGCGGCCGGGTCATGGTCGAGGAGGGACTGTTCGAAAGGTTCCCGGCCGAGGCGGTCTACGGCCTGCACAACGCGCCGGGCCTGCCGGTCGGCGAGATCGCCGTGCGGACCGGCCCGGCCATGGCTGCCTCCGACAACTTCGAGATCACGGTGAGCGGGCAGGGGACCCATGCGGCCATGCCCGATCTGGGCATCGATCCGGTGGTCATCGCCAGCCAGATCGTCACGGCGCTGCAGACCATCGTTAGCCGGCGGAGCAATGCGATCGACACGGTCGTAGTCAGCGTCACCCAGTTTCACGCCGGCGACACCTGGAACGTGGTCCCGGCCGAGGCGGTCCTGCGCGGCACCGCGCGGACCTTCAAGCCGGCGCTCAGCGACCGGGTCGAGGCCGAGATCCGACGCCTGGCCGCCGGCATCGCCGAGGCCAACGGCGGCCGCGCCGAGGTGCGCTACGAGCGGTGCTACCCGGCGCTGGTCAACAGCGAAACCGAGAGTCTGCTGGCCGCCCGCGTGGCGGCCGAGGTGGTCGGCGCCGAGCGGGTCGATGCCGAGGCCGACCCGCACATGGGCTCGGAGGACTTCGCCTTCCTGCTTCAGGCGCGGCCCGGCTGCTACATCTGGCTCGGCAACGGCGCGGAGGGCGGGCCGGACGGCTGCACCCTGCACAACCCGAGCTACGACTTCAACGACGAAGTCGCGGTGATCGGCGCCAGCTACTGGGCCAAGCTGGTCGAGACGGCCCTGCCCAAGGCGGACTGACACCAAAGCCCGAGAGCCGTGATTCATGGCTCTCCTTCGAGACGCGTTCTTCGAACGCTCCTCATCCTTCGACAGGCTCAGGATGAGGATGGGTGTTTCATATCAGCACCTCACCTCATGCTGAGCCTCCTCATCCCGAGCTTGTCGAGGGACGAAGCATGAGGAGCCGCCCCCATTCGCCAAGCTCAGGGTGAGGGCGGGGTCTCGAAGCATGGCGGCTGGGGCTATTTCCAACCGATCGTCTGATAGCCCCGCTCCGCGAGGCATTGCTCGACGAAGCGCTTGAAGATGGGTTCCGGCTCGCTCGCCTTGGCAAGCCCGCGGATCAGGCCAGTCACGGCCCCGCCCGCCGCGCCGGCCGCCGCGCCGCGCCCGGCGTTGCCGAGGACCGCGCCGACCGCCGCCCCGCCGGCCGCCCCGACGCCCGCGCCGACCGCCGTGTTGGTCGCCACCTTGCCGCTTTGATCCGCCGTGTTGCCGTGCGCCTCGGCCAGCGATATGCAGGCCTCGATATCGGCCTCGGCCGCCGCCGCGCCGACCGTACGATAATGGGCATTGGGATAGAGCGCCGGCTGCTGCGAGGCGCAGCCGGCCAGCACGCCCGCGGCCAGGAGAGCCGCCCGGTAGCTCACTCTGTTGCAGCGCAAGAGCACGCGACCTCCACATCCTGTGGCTTTTCATGTGATACACCGATTCGCCCCGGGGCCGTCAACGGTCCAGTGGTGCCGTCGTCCCGCCCGACTCACTGTGTCTTAACGAATTTGCTACACCATCAACGCTAGCAGCGGGATCATTTTCCAAGAATTGACTCACGCATAACGTGTGGGCGAGCGTCGATGTTCGGTCTTCTTCGCCATTTTTCGATGACGAGTGCGGCTCTCGTGCTGGTGGTCACCATCGCGCTGGGGGCCTACCACCATTGGCATGCGGGGCGGGGGCTGATCGATTGGACGGAAAAGCAGAACCTGATGCTCGCGCAGTCCTTCGCCAACGCCGTCTGGCCGCGTTTCTCTTCATATGTGGGCTCGGCGTCCGCGCTCGGCGGCGACGACTTGCGGGCGCGCCCGGAAATCAAGGAGTTCCGCAATGCCGTCGAGGAGCTAACGGCCGGGCTGCCGATCCTCAAGATCAGGGTCTACGATCTGGAGGGGCTTATCGTCTACTCCTCGCAACCCGGCGAGATCGGCGAGAACAAGAGCGGCAACCTGAGATTCCTGGCGTCGGCGCGGCAGGGGACGCCGGCGAGCAAGCTTTCGTTCCGCAACGCCATAAGCTCGATCTCCGGGATCGCCACGAACCGGGATCTGGTCGAAAGCTATCTGCCGATCCGCGGTGGCGACGGCGAGGTGGAGGGGGTCTTCGAGCTCTACGCCGACGTCACCCCCCTGGTCGCCCGGATCAATCGCCGAACGGCCGAGTTCGCGGCCGGACTCCTGCTGTCTCTGGGCGTGATGTATGGGGCGTTGTTCCTGATCGTCCGGCGCGCCGACCGCATTCTCAAGACGCAGTATGCCGAGCTGCGGGGCGACGAGGAGCGGATCAGGACGAAGAACACCGCGCTCGAGCACGAGATCGACCAGCGCCAACAGGCCGAGAAAGCGCTTCGCAGGGCGCACGACCTGCTGGAGCAGCGCATTCGGACCAGAACGGCGGACCTGGAGGAACAGATCGCCGAACGCGAACGGGCGGACACGGCATTGCGCCGCAGCGAGGCGCGGGCCAAGGCGGCCGAGGAACTGCTCTCGGACGCCATCGAGAGCATCTCCGACGGCTTCGTGCTCTACGATTCCGAGGACCGCCTCGTGTTGTGCAACAAGAAGTGGCTGGATCTCTACGGCTACTCCGAGACGCGGGTTCGCCCCGGCATTCTCTACGAAGACTTGGTTCGCCTGGACGTGGAGCTGGGCGCGATCGCAGAGGACGGGACCGGCGGAGAGGACTACATCCGCCAGCGCATCGAATACCGCCGGCGGTTCGAGGGCTCGTTCGACGTTCACCTGGCGGATGGTCGCTGGATCACCATCCGCGAGCGCAGAACCCGGGACGGCGGCATCGTGGGCATCCAGACCGACATCACCGAACGCAAGACGGCCGAGGACTCGCTGCTCGCCGCCAAGGAGGAGGCCGAGCTCGCCAATCGGGCCAAGTCGGAATTCCTGGCCAACATCAGCTACGAGCTGCGCACGCCCCTGAACGCGATCATTGGCTTCTCGGAGATCATCAAGAAGGAGATCCTCGGGGCCATCGGCATCTCCAGCTACCGCGATTACGCGGAGGACATCCACGATTCCGGCCAGCACCTGCTGAAGCTGATCAACGACATTCTCGACATGTCGAAGATCCAGGCCGGCAAGGACGAGCTGCACGAGGGGACAATCGACGTCACCGAAACCATTCGCTCCTGCGTCACGCTGATGAGCGGCCGGGCGCACGGCACCGGCCTGGCGATCGAGATGGACGTTCCCGAGACGCTGCCGCCGCTCTATGCCGACGGCCGAAAGCTCAAGCAGATCCTGATGAACCTGCTGTCCAACGCGGTGAAATTCTCGCCCGACGGCGGCGCCATCACGGTCCGGTCCCGGGTCGACCGGAACGAGGGGTGCTTCATCGAGGTGTCGGACCCCGGCATCGGCATCGCGCCGGAGGACATGCCCACCGCGCTGGCGCCCTTCGGGCAGATCGCCAACCAGACCAACAGCAAGTACGAAGGAACCGGGCTCGGCCTGCCGCTCTGCAAGGCCTTCATCGAAATGCACGGCGGGTCCCTGGACCTGCAGAGCGAGGTCGGGACCGGCACCAGTGTCACGATCCGCTTTCCCGCACGGCGAACCGTATCCCTGCCGGAGGAGAACGCCGCCTCCGACGAAACGGCGAGGGCCGCGAGCCGGAACTTCGGGTCATGACCCCTTCTTATGCCAAAGGTATTAAACGAGCGGTCGGGTGATTTCCTGCTCTACCGGTCAGCCCCGATACCGAAGTTCAGTATCAATGACCTCCGGTATCACTCCTGGATCGCGCGGGGGTCGAGGGCGTCCTGCAGGCCGTCGCCCAGGAAGTTGAAGGCGATCACGGTGACGAAGATGAGCAGGCCCGGCCAGACGGCCAGGGCCGGGTCCGACCAGATCAGCTCCTGCGCGCCGGTCAGCATGTTGCCCCAGGAGGCGATCGGCGGCTGGATGCCGAGCCCGAGGAAGCTCAGCACCGATTCCAGCAGGATGATGCCGCCGGCCGAGAGCGTGGTCGCGACGATGATGGGCGAGACCACGTTGGGCAGGATGTGCACCAGCATGATGCGCGGCGCGCGGGCGCCCAGCGCCTCGGCGGCGCGCACGAACTCGCGCGTGCGCATGGTCAGCGTGGCGCCGCGCACCAGGCGCGCCACCGTCGTCCAGCCGACGATCGAGATCAGGATCACGATGCGGTAGAAGCTGACGTCCTCGGAGGTGGCGAGTGCCGCCGGCAGGCCGAGCTTGGTCAGGTCCACCGCCGCCAGGACGATCAGCAGCGGCAGCAGCGGCAAGGCGATGACGCCGTCGGCGAGGCGCATGAGAAGGGCGTCCAGCGTGCCGCCGTAGTAGCCGGCCAGGAGGCCCAGGGCGGTGCCGATCAGCGCCGCGCAGAAGGCCGCGGCCAGGCCGACCAGCAGCGACACCCGGCCGCCATAGAGCAGGCGCAGCAGCAGGTCGCGGCCCAGCTCGTCGGTGCCCAGCCAGTGCCTGGCCGAGGGCGGCTGAAAGCGCTCCAGCAGGCTCACCCTGGTGGCGTCCAGCCCGAACGCGGCCTCGGCCAGCGGCGCGGCCAGGGCGGCCAGGACCAGGAGCGCGAGCACGATCAGGCTGGCGACCGCCAGGCGGTGCCTAAGGAACCGCCGCCACAGGATGGCCCGTACGGTCTGCGGCGGCCCGGCGGCATAGGCGGCGCCGGCGGTCAGGTCGAATTTCTCCCCGCCGCTCATTTGCCCGTCGCTCATTTGCCCGCCACTCATTTGTACGAGATCCTCGGGTCGAGCCAGGCGTAGGTTACGTCGGCCGCCAGGTTGGCGAGCAGGGTCGTCAGCGTCGCGAAGAGCAGGCCGACCAGGGCCAGGTTGAAGTCGTTGCCCATGATGGCGTCGTAGATCGTCTTGCCCATGCCGAGCCAGCCGAACATGGTCTCGGTAATGAGCGCGCCGGAGAACAAGGTGCCGAAATTGAGCGCCAGGACGGTGACCACCGGGATCATGGCGTTCCTCAAGGCGTGGCCGAGCACCACCTGGCGCGCGCTCAGGCCCTTGGCCTGGGCGGTGCGCACGTAGTCCTGGCGCAGCGCCTCCATCATGGCCGCGCGCACGAAGCGCACGATGCCGCCGACCGTGACCAGCGTCAGGGTCGCAACCGGCAGCGCGAGGTGGGCGATCGCGCTGCCCAGGCCGCCGCCGCCCATGCCGCCGGCCGGCAGCCAGCCGAGGATCACGGCGAAGAGGATGATGAGCAGGATGGCGAGCCAGAAGGGCGGGATCGAGATGCCGGCGAAGGCCAGCAGGTTGATCGCGTTGTCGACCGCGGACCGCGGCCTGAGCGCGGCCAGGATGCCGGCCGGCAGGGCAATCGCCAGCGCCAGGGCGAAGCTGAGGCCCATCAGCCAGACCGTGTTGGCGAGCGCCGGCAGTAGCACGGCCATGACCGGCCGGGCGTGAATGCGGGAATAGCCGATGTCGCCGGACAAGGCCGCCCCGAGCCAGTTTAGATAGCGCTCGAGGATCGGCCGGTCGAGGCCGTAGAGCGCGCGCAGGCGCTCCGCGTCGGCCGGCGTCAGGTCGGGGTCGGCGCTCACCATGAGGTCGATCGGATCGCCCGGCATCAGCCCGATCAGCCCATAGATCACGAAGGACATGATCAGCAGCACCACCGCCGACTCGACCAAGCGCTGGAGGATGTAACGGGTCATTCTGGATCCAATTGCCGGCGCTTATCGGGCCGCGCGTGGTGTGTCGACCTTGGAGAGGATGATTTCACCACTAAGGCACAAAGACACAAAGGGAACAACGCACGAGGTTGTCGCGATCTCGCGGCGACTGCGATCTCACAGGATAATTCGCCTGATGCCATCCTTGATGCGCGGTACGTTGAAGTTGATCAACAAGCCAAGTCGATGTCCGGAAAGCTTCAGATAGGTCAATAACTGGGCGTTGAAGACGGGAAGAATCTTTTCGACCGCCTTCAACTCCACGACCACCCGCTCCTCGATCAACAGATCGAGGCGCAAACCTGAACTAATACGCAGGCCTTCATAGACGATCGGCAGCGCCACTTGCCTCTGCGATTTCAGGTTCCGGCCTTTCAGCTCGTGCAGGAGGCAGGTTTCGTACACGGATTCGAGCAAGCCAGGCCCAAGCGCCGAGTGAACCTTGAATGCAGCGTCGACGACCTGAGACGCGAGTCGCTCGGTGTCGGGCGGCACCGGCTCATAAATGTCTTTCTTGGTGGGTTCTTCGTGTCTTTGTGTCATCCTGGTGTCTGTCATCCTGGTGTCTTTCCGGTGCCTGCCATCATGAGAGCCCTCAGCGGTCGCCGCGGCGCCACTCCTCCACCCAGAGCGTCGTGGTGAACTGGTGGCCGGTGGGGCGGAGGCCTTTCAGCCACTTGGGCAGCACGTAGGGGTTGGCGCGCCAGTAGAGCGGAATGACCGGCAGGTCCTCGGTATAGAGCCGTTGCAGGCGGTGCCAGAGCCGGGCGCGCTTGTCGCGGTCGAGCTCGGTCTCGATGGCGTCGATCAAGCCGTCCATCTCCGCACTTTTATAGCCCGTGTTGTTCTGGCCGGCCCAGTTGTTGGCCTCGCTCGGGATCTCGTTCGAGTGCAGGGTCGTGCGCGGCACGCTCTCGGGGCTGGAGATCCAGGCGAACATGGCCATGTGCGGGAACTTGCGCTTGCGCACCGTCTCGCCGAAGAAGACCCGGGCCGGCTCGTTGCGGATGCGCGCGTCGATGCCGACCTCGCGCCACTGGCTCTGCAGCACCTGCTCGACCAGCTCGCGGGTCCGGTTGCCCGCCGTGGTCATGATCTCGAGGGTCAGACGCTCGCCGGCCTGGTTGTGGCGCAGGCCGCCCTTCATGACGTTCCAGCCGGCCTCGTCGAGCAGCCGGGCGGCCGCCTCGGGATCGTAGGGGTAGGTGCGGATCTCGTCCGTATGGACCCAGTCCAGGGGGCTGACCGAGGCGTGGGCGACCGGCTGCCGCCCGGCGAAGAGTTGCTGGTTCAGGACCTCGCGGTCGAGCGCGTGGATCAGCGCCCGGCGCACCCGAATGTCCTTTAGAAGGGGGTTATCCAGGTTCAGGTCGATGTGCTCGTAGATCAGCCCCGGCTTGTAGCTGATGTCGAAGCGCGCGCCATGACGCTTCTCGAAGGCGAGCGCCTGGTCGATGGTCAGGCCCAGCTCGCCGGCGATCATGTCGATGCCGCCCGACAGCAGGTTGGCCTCGAGCGCCGCGGTGTTCTCGATCACCCGCACGACGATGCGGTCGAACGCGGGCGCCTGCCCGTACCAGGTCGGGTTCGGCTCGAGCGCGATGTGCGAGCCCGAGACCACCTCGACGATCCGGTAGGGCCCGAAATAGAGCCCGGGGTTCGCCGGGTCGGCGTCGAAGGTGGTGCGGTTGCGGTATTCGCCGGGACCCGCCTCGAAGATCGGCCGCTCGACGTGCGCCGGCAGCAGGTCGAAGCTGGCCGAGGCGTTGTAGTCGAAGGTGACCCGGTCGACGTGCGCCGTGAAGCGCTTGTCGTCGATCCGGTCGATCGAGAGGATCCGCCGGTAGGCCTCGATGCTGCTGACCCCGGAGAGCGGATGGCGCCCGACCTCCCAGGTGAAGATCACGTCGTCCGTGGTGACCGGCGTGCCGTCGCCCCAGGTGGCCTCGGGATGCAGCTCGTAGGTGACCGCGATGCCCGGCTTGCCGTCGGGCGTGGTCTCGCGCACCGCCAGCCCGTTCTCGATCGTGGGCAGCTCGGTGCAGAGCAGGCAGATCAGCGTCCAGTCCTGGTCGTAGGCGGTGATCGGCCGCCGCGCCATGGCCAGCACATAGCTCTTGGCCAGCATGGCGTCGATGTTGGGGTTGAGCGTCGAGGGAAACTGCGTGATGCCGATCTTGAGCTCCCCGGCGCCGCCGGCATGGGCCGGGGTTGTCACGATGCCAAGGGCCAACACCAGGCTCGCCAACAGGAATCGCATGTGCCGCCTCCGCTCGTTCGATCGATTGCCGGCCGATCCTACCCGACCACGGGGCGCCTGCGAACCTTTGCCGTCGCCGCGCGAGGACGCCCACCGAAAAACGGCCACTTGATCGTCGTTCGCGGGATGCCCTACAGTTTGAATCAATCAAGAAGGCCCGCGGGACGAACACGCGACCGCGGGCGAACCGGCGCCGGGGCGCCGCACAATCGTTGTCAGGGAGGATGTCATGCCGAAGATTGTTTCTCTAGCCTTGGGGTTTGCCGGCCTTGTCGCGTTCGGCGCCGCGGCGCTGGCCGATACCACGGACGTTACATGGCAGAAGCGGATTCTCGTGCCGAAGGCGGGCGTGCACTGCCGGGACGATGCGAACTGCTTCAACCGCTACCATTCCGCCATCGAGCCTGTGTCGCGTGCCGATCCCGGCGACGTCATCACCTTCGAGACGCGCGACGCGCTGGACAGCGACCTCGCGCTGGATTCGACCGCCGACGACGTCACGGCGATCGACCTCAACCTGGTGCACCCGATGACCGGGCCGGTGTATATCAACGGCGCCCTGCGCGGCGACGTCCTGGCGGTCACGCTGATCGACATCGAGCCCGACCAGTACGGCTATACGGTGATCGTGCCCGGCTTCGGCTTCCTGCGCGACCTGTTCACCGAGCCGCACGTGGTCAACTGGCGGCTGTCCAGGCTGGGCGCGGTCTCCGAGCAGATGCCGGGCATCCGCGTGCCCTTCGCGCCCTTCATGGGCTCGGTCGGCGTGCTGCCGGGCGAGCCCGAGGTCGACAAGTGGCTGGCGCGCGAGGGCGCGCTGGCCGAGGCCGGCGGCGTCGCCCTCATGCCCCAGCCGATCGGCGCGCAGCCGGACGCGGTCTGCGGCCCCCAGGGCAGCCACAAGGACAAGTGCCTGCGCACCATTCCGCCGCGCGAGAACGGCGGCAACATGGACGTCAAGCAGATGCAGATCGGCACGACCCTTCTGCTGCCCTGCTTCGTCGAGGGCTGCGGCCTCTTCGTCGGCGACGTGCACTTCGCCCAGGGCGACGGCGAGGTCTCGGGCACGGCGGTCGAGATGGGCGCCAAGGTGACGGTGACCACCGAGATCCTGAGGGGCAAGGGCAAGGACATCACCTCGCCGCACTTCGAGGGCGGCCAGGAGCTGAAGGCGCTCGCCCCCGGCGAGTTCTACGCCACCCTGGGCTTTCCCCTGAAGGCCAAGGGCATGATCCCGCCCTACGTCAGCTATCTCGACTCGCGCAAGATCACCGATCTCGAGAACCTGAACGAGGACCTCACCCTGGCGGCGCGCAACGCGCTGATCGAGATGATCGACTACCTGGTGCGCGAGAAGGGCCTGACCCGCGAGCAGGCCTACATCCTGTGCAGCGTCGCGGTCGACCTGCGCATCGGCCAGGTCGTCGACGTGCCCAACTACACGGTCTCGGCGATCCTGCCGCTCACGGTCTTCGAGGGCAGGTGATGGCGCGCGGGGCTCGGCCGATGCTGCAGTGTCCCCTTGAACAACGTGCCCTCACCCTCCCGGCCACCCTCGGGCGGCCGGGCCCCTCCCTCTCCCGATGGGAGAGGGGGAGTAGTGCACCGGTTCACGCCGCAGCGTCCCCTCTCCCATCGGGAGAGGGGCAGGGTGAGGGCCAGTTGGTGTGTTTGGGCCGGAGCGAAGCGCCGTGAACCGCCGCCGTCTTCTCGGGATAGGTTTGGCGAGCGCCGCGCTCGTTCTGACCTCCGGGCACACGCCCTATCGGCAGTGGGTGGTTTACCGCAAGCGGCGCCTGCTGATCGGCACCAGCCGGGCCGATGCGCCGAGCTATCCGCTCGGCAAGCAGGTGGCCGAGACGCTCCTCGCCTACCTGCCCGAGAGCAGGGCGCGGGCCAGCCGCGCCCCCGACCCCTGGCGCCTGGCGAGCCTCTTGAGCACCGCCCAGCTCGACGTCGCGATCCTCTCCGCCACGGATGCGGCCGCCTTGCTTCAGGGGCGCGCGCCCTTCGCCGACTTCGGCGGGGTGGCGTTGGCCGGCCTGTTCGGGCTCGGCGGCCACCTGCTGGTCGCCCGCGCCGATTTCCCCGAGCGCCACGCCTATCTGGTCAGCCGCACCCTGGCCGAGCATCGCGCGCCGATCCCCGGTGCCCACGCGCTCGCAGCCGGCGAGGGCGCCCTGCCGGTCCACCCCGGCACGCTGGCCTACCAGCAGGGCCTGCCGTTGCCGGAGGTGGGGGAGGCGGCGGAAGAGCGCGCGCCGGTTTTAGCGGACCACCCGGACTGAGCGGATAGCGATTC
>JAOUCL010000393.1 GCA_029859805.1 Rhodospirillales bacterium
GAGACGCCCAAATGGGTCAGCCGGATCGGCGCTGGAATCGCGAAGATCACCGTGGAGATCAGCCCCGGAACCACGCCGAGGCCGAACAGGATCAGCGTCGGGATGAGATAGACGAAGGTCGGGATCGTCTGCATCAGGTCGAGCACCGGCCGGATCCCGGTGTAGAGCCAGGGCCGGTGTGCCGAAGCGATGCCGACCGGAACGCCCACCGCCATGCAGACGGCCGTCGAGAACACCACCAGGGACAGGGTCTGGATCGTTTCTTCCCAGTAGCCCAGGTTGATGATCAGTAGCATCGACAAGAGGATGCCCAGGGACAGCACCCAGGAGCGGTGCAACCAGTAGGCACCCGCCGCCAGCAGCGCGATGAGAACGAGCGGCGGGAACAGCAGCATGAGGTCGATCAGGCCCTCGATCAGAAACCCGAGCACGTTGGATATGAAGTCGAACAGCCAAGCCGCGTGATCGTTGAGGAAATTCGTAAGGGTCTTGATGGATTTACCCAAAGGGATCTTGTTGTCGGTCAACCACTCCATAGCGCCGCCCTCGCCCCGGTGTCACGCGCGACCGGATAGCGGCCAGACCACCCGCGGGCCTGGCCGCCGTCCGCTTCGCGATCCTAAAGGCCCAAGTGCTTATTGACCGCCGCGAGGCCGTCGCCGCCGTCCGCCGTCGTCACCCCGGCCAGCCAGCCATCCAGGACGCCAGCATTTTTCTGGAGCCAAGCGGCCGCGGCCTTGTTCGGCTCCTCGCCGTCGTCGAGGATCGCGCCCATGATCTCGTTTTCCATCTTGAGCGAGAACTTCTGGTTGTTGAGCAGCTTGCCCACGTTCGGGCAGGCCGCGGCGTAGCCTTTGCGGACGTTGGTGTAGACCGTCGCGCCGCCGAAGTTCGGCCCGAACCAGTCGTCGCCGCCCGAGAGATAGGCCATGTCGAAATTGGCGTTCATCGGGTGCGGCTCCCAGCCCAGGAACACGATCCATTCCTTGCGCTTCGAGGCGCGGGCCACCTGGGCCAGCATACCCTGCTCGGAGGATTCGACCACGTCGAAACCCTTCAGGTCGAAGGCATTCTTGTCGATCATGTCCTGGATCAAGCGGTTGCCGTCGTTGCCCGGCTCAATGCCATAGATCTTGCCGTCCAGCTTGTCCTTGAACTTGGCGATATCTCCAAAGCCCTTTAGGCCGCCGTCGGCCACGTACTTGGGCACCGCGAGCGTGTACTTGGCGCCCTCGAGATTGACGCCCAGCACCTCGACCGAGCCGTCGTCACGGTAGGCGGCCAAGTCGCCCTCCATGGTCGGCATCCAGTTGCCGAGAAACACGTCGATGTCGCCGTTCTTCAGGCTGGCGTAGGTCACGGGCACCGACAACACCTGCGCCGTCGGTTCGTACCCGAGGCCCTCGAGCACGACCGTCGTCGCCGCCGTCGTGGCGGTGATATCTGTCCAGCCGACATCCGAGAAGCGCACCTGCTTGCAGGACGCCGGGTCGCCGGCCGCCTGCGCGGCGCCCATCCCCAGCACGAGGGTGACGGCGCTCGCCGCCAGATACCGTTTGAGAAACATGATCCGCTCTGCCTCCTCGCTGTTCTGGCCGCCCATTCGCGCGGGCGGCTCGATCGGTTGTTTCGCTCGGTCGATCGACCAGCCGGTCGAACCCTTGGCCCCTGCCGTGGAGCCCGGTTGGATTTCACAGGACAATGGGGGGGCAAATCAATCAGAAACCGACCGCAGAGCGTTCGACACCACAAACGACCGGCCGGTCGCCTCGAATTCCCCCATCGCCAAGAGCGTTTTATTAATTGACTGTTCAATTAATAAAACGCTATCGTAATCGTAGCCGTGTCGGTGCCGCCACAAGGCCGCATCCGAAGTCCCTGGAGTATCACATGCCCAAGGTCGGAATGGAGCCGATCCGGCGACGTCAGCTGATCGACGCCACCATCGCGTCGATCCACGAGGAAGGCCTCGCCAACACGACCTTGTCGCAGATCAGCCGGCGCGCCGGGCTGTCGACAGGCATCGTGTCCCACTACTTCCAGGACAAGGCGGGCCTGCTTCAGGCCACCATGCGCTCCCTGACGGAGAGCCTGCGCCGACGCGTGATCGTCCATCTCGCCCGCGCGGGCACGCCCGAAGGGCGCGTACTGGCCGTCATCGACGCCAGCTTCGCGCCCGACCAGTGCGCGCCGGAGGTAGTGACCGCCTGGCTCTCGTTCTGGGCCCAGGTCGGCCAATCGTGCGAGCTGGCGCGCATCCAGCGTATCTACGAGCGCCGCCTGGCGAGCAACCTGCTCGATGCCCTGCGCCGCCTCCTGCCCGCGGGCGAGGCCCGACGCCTCGCAGCCGGCCTCGCGGCGCTGATCGATGGCCTCTGGCTGCGCAGCGCGTTGACCGGCGGCGCCTTGGCTCCCGACGCGGCGCGCGCGCTCGCCCGCGACTACTTCACGACCCAGCTCGCCGCGTTGCGCGACGAAGGGCACACCCGGCCGACGAACGGCGAACTTATGAGAGAGAAAGGATCCGAACGATGAGCGAAAAGTTCCTGAAAGGCCGCGTGGCCCTGGTAACCGGCGGCGCCTCCGGCATGGGCAAGGCCATGGCCCTCGCACTGGCCGGGGCCGGTGCCGACGTTTCGATCGGCTCGCTGCTGGCCGGCGCCGCACGGGCCGATGGCGAGGTATCATATCTGCCCGGCGAGAAGGACCTGGAGGACGCCAAGGCCGAGATCGAGGCGCTCGGCACACGTTGCCTGGCGATGGGCCTGGACGTCTGCGACGACGCTTCGGTCAAGGCCTTCCACGACGCCACGGTCGAGGCCTTCGGCAAGGTCGACATACTGGCCCACGCCGCCGGCATCACCGCCGAGCAGACCATTGTCGGGCACCCCGACGCCCTCTGGGACAAGGTGATCGACGTCAACCTGAACGGCACATACCGGGCGATCAAGCACGTTCTGCCCGGCATGATCGAGCGCAAATGGGGCCGTATCGTCGCGATCGCCTCGACCGCGGCCAGCACCGGGGCGGTCACCTCGGGCGCCTACTGCGCCTCCAAGGCCGGAGTGGTCGGCCTGATGCGCTGCGTCGCGATCGAGGGCGCGCCGCACGGCGTCACCTGCAACACGATCAGCCCGACATGGGTCAATACCGCATTCGGCCGCGACTGGATGACGGACATCGCCGAGGAGCAGGAGCAGCGCAAGGGCGAGGAGTACATCGCCGACGTCAAGGCCGCCAATCCGCAGGGCCGGCTGATCGAGCCCAGCGAGGTCGGCGCGCTCGCGCTCTACCTCTGCCGCGACGAGGCCCTCGGCATGACCATGCAGGACCTGACGCTTTCGGCCGGGTCGCTCTGGTAGACCGGTCGGCATGCCGTCGACCGGCGGGCGTCCCTCTGGGGCGCCCGCCGGCCGGCCTGCGCCAAATCCCCTGACAAAAATGTGATTGTGGTCTGTCCCGCCCGTCGCCTATGTAGGAGCATGGCCTCGGCGAGTCGCATGCTGCCGAGGCCTTTATCGTAGCTGGCAATACGATCAAGGGCAGGACATGACCGAGGCTTCGACTCTAACTCTAGATCTGCTGGACCCGCGGAAATTCCGCGACCCGGACCGCACGGCCGACGGCCAGAAACGGGCCTCTGTGGCCCTCGGGGCCCTGGAAACGCTGTGGTTCAATACCGGCACGCTGTGCAACCTGACCTGCAGCCACTGCTACATCGATTCGAGCCCAACTAACGACAGCCTGGTGTACCTCTCCGCCACGGAGGTGATCGGCTATCTGGACGAAATCGCCGCCGACGGCCTGCCGACCCGGGAGATCGGCTTCACGGGCGGCGAGCCTTTCATGAACCCGGAG
>JAOUCL010000394.1 GCA_029859805.1 Rhodospirillales bacterium
CCGATCTCGTGCGCCAGCACACCGGCCAGCTCGGCCTCGTCGTCGGCCAGGGCGAGCAGGCCGCGGGTCACGTAGACGTAGCCGCCCGGCAGGGCGAAGGCGTTGACGATCGGCGAGTCCAGAACCGTGAAGGTGAACGCGAGGTCCGGCATTTCCGAGGTGCGGGCGAGCAGCTTGCCCAGGCTGGAGACGTAGCGGGCCAATGCCGGATCGTCGTAGGCGCCGCCGAACTCCTTCTGGACCTTCTTGTCCTCCTTGAATCCCAGCTTGGCCTCGTTCTCCGGCGTTAGCCCGCCGGTAAAGATTGTACGCCCGGTCCCCGGGGCCACGGCGCAGGCGGCCAAGGCCGGCAGCAGCAGAACCAAGGCGGCAACGCGGCGGACGCATTGAGCGGTCATGGTGCGAGCACCTCGATCTGTTCCGGATGAGTGACCTCGATCATGGGGCCGTTGTAGGATTTCAGCCAGCCCCTGACCCGCAGACGGGTCCCCTGATAGTCGCGCGGGTCTATGCCCTCGGCCTCGAAGCGGCGGCGCACCTCGGGCGCCAGGGTGACCGTGAAGTCCTCGCGCCAGTCGGCGCCGAAGTTGAGATAGGCGCGCCCGCGAACCACCGCGGCCTCAAGGACGCGGCCCTCGACCAGCTGAAAGGTGCCGAGGTTCCCGCCGGCGGCCTCCGCGGCGCGGACCGCATAGAAGGGGTTCGTCCAGATGCCGCGCCGGCCGGCCCGCGCGGCCCGCTCGAGCGCCAGCATCTCGGCGACCAGGGCGCGGTTGTCGGCGAAGCTGTAGACCCGCGCCATGCCCTGCTCCAGCAGCGCCCCCTGGATCCAGCGCTCCGCGCCCTCGCCCTCGGGTGCATAGAGATGAGCCAGCAGCCGGCCGTGCCGGTCCATGCGCCGCCCGCCGTACGCGAGCCTGAGCGGCCGCCCCAGGGCGAGCGCGCCGAGCGCCGCCTTGGCCTCCTCGGCGAGCGGCCAGGTCTCGAAGTTGGTCCGGCCGAGCGGCAGCTTGGGCGCCTGGATGCCGACCAGGCGCACCTGCCGGCCGTCCTCCAGCACCAGGGTGTCACCGTCGACGATCTCGGTCGCCCGCGCGGTCTCGCCGGCCGGGGCCTCGGCTTCAACCTGGGCCGCCGCGGCCCCGGCGGCCAGCAGTGCGAGCAGAAGAGGAACGAGGAAATCCCGCATGGCCGCATCATAATGGCAGTTGCTCTTCGGGGATACGCGGCAAGAGCGCCTGAGCATCCCTGTGCAAGGCGCTCAGACCCGGCGGGTGTGCCAGGGAGCGAACCAGGCGAGGCTTTCGGCGGTCGTGCCGGTCGGGCGGTACTCGGCGCCGACCCAGCCGCTATAGCCCAGCGTGTCGAGTGCGGCGAAGACGGCGGCGAAGTTGATCTCTCCGGTGCCGGGCTCGTGGCGGCCGGGGGTGTCGGCGAACTGGACATGCGCGATTCGCGGCAGGTGGCGCTCGAGGGCCGGGATCAGGTCGCCCTGCATGACCTGGCGGTGGTAGAGGTCGAACTGCAGCCTAAGATTCCCGGCCCCGGCCCGGTCGATCGCCTCGAGCGCGTCCTCGGTGGTCTGGATCAGGAAGCCCGGGTTGTCGCGCCCGTTGGCCGGCTCGACCATCACGGTGATGTCCTCGCGCGCGAAGGCCTCGGCGGCCAAGCGCAGGTTGTCGATCAGCACGGCGCGGCAGGCCGCCGGATCGGCGTCCTCGGGCGCCCGGCCGGCCAGCACGTTGACGCGGGCGGCGCCCAGCGCACGGCAATAGTCGAGCGCCCGGTCGATCCCGGCGCGGAACTCCGCCTCGCGCCCGGGCAGGGCCGCGATGCCGAGCTCCCCGGCCGCCACGTCGCCGGCCGGCAGGTTGATCAGCACGACCTCGAGTCCCGCCGCCCGCGCCCTTTGTGCGATCGCCTCTGGCGGATGGTCGTAGGGGAACTGGATGTCGACCCCGGCGAAGCCCAGGTCCGCCGCCGCCGCGAAGCGGTCCAAGAAGGCGTGTTCGTGCAGCATGAAGCTGACGTTGATCGAAAATCGCGGCATGCGGTCCCCTCGTCCTCGCCCGACCCGGCGGGCGGAGGCTAGCACGAAGGACCGGCCAGTGGGAGCGGCGGCAGAGGACGTTGGCGGAACGCCGTGCTTGCGCTATAGGGGAGCGGCCGAATCTTGGGGAGGACGCGATGGCCGCCGAGGACCTGTTTCCGCCGATCGAGCCCAGCCAGACCGGCCGGCTGGAGCCGGACGGGCGCCACGCCGTCTACTGGGAGGTCTCGGGCAACCCGGCGGGCCGGCCCGTCGTCTTCCTGCACGGCGGGCCGGGCGCGGGCGCCTCGGCCGACCACCGCCGCTTCTTCGACCCGGCGCACTACCGCATCGTGGTCTTCGACCAGCGCGGCGCCGGCCGCTCGACCCCGCTGGGAGAGCTCGCCGACAACACGACGGGGCACCTGATCGCCGACATGGAGCGGCTGCGCGAGCACCTGGGCATCGACCGCTGGATGGTCTTCGGCGGGTCCTGGGGCTCGACCCTGGCGCTGGCCTATGCCCAGGCGCATCCCGATAGGGTCGCGGCCCTGGTCCTGCGCGGCATCTTCCTGTGCCGCCGGTCCGAGATCGACTGGTTCCTCTACGGCATGCGCCAGATCTTTCCGGAGACCTGGCGGACCTTCGCCGGGTTCCTGCCGGAGGAGGAGCGCGGCGATATCCTGGCGGCCTACCACCGGCGCCTCGTCGATCCGGACCCGGCGGTGCACCTACCGGCGGCGCGCGCCTGGAGCACCTACGAGGGCGCCTGCTCGACCCTGCTGCCCAGCCCCGAGACCGTGGCCGCCTTCGGCAGCGACCGCATGGCGCTTGGCCTCGCGAGGATCGAGGCGCACTACTTCGCGAACGACATCTTCCTGCCCGAGAACGCGCTTCTCGAGGGCCTGGACAGGATCCGCGACATTCCGACGGCCATCGTCCAGGGCCGCTACGACGTGGTCTGTCCGATCGCCACCGCCGACGAGCTGCATCGCGCCTGGCCCGAGGCAGACTACCGGGTGATCCCGGACGCCGGCCACTCGGCCATGGAGCCCGGCATTCGCCGCGCGCTGGTCGCCGCGACCAATCGCTTCAAGGACGCCGAGTGAGGGCCGGCCTCGCCAGGCCTGCGCTGCTGCGCAGGCTCTGGACGGCGGCAGCTGCCTGCCTGCTGCTCGTCCCCGCGGCCTGGGCCGACGAGAGCGACCCCGCGCTGCTCGCTCTCGGCCTCGGCTACTACGATATCAATCTGCGCGACGACGAGGCGGCGGACTTCCGCCTGGAGTACCGCTCGGACCTGACGCTCTGGGTGATCAAGCCCTGGGCCGGCCTGGAGGTCACCAGCGACGGCGCGGTCTACGGCCTGGGCGGCCTGTTGGCCGACATCGCGCTGGGGCCGCGCTTTCGCCTGACGCCCAGTCTCGGCGTCGGCGCCTACCACGACGGCGGCGGCAAGGACCTGGGCCACACGGTCGAGTTCCGCAGCCAGATCGAGCTCGCCTATCGTTTCGAAGGCGGCCCGCGCCTGGGCCTCGCCTTCGGCCACATCTCCAACGCCTCGCTGGGCGACGACAACCCCGGCACCGAGATCCTCACGCTCTACTATATGATTCCGCTGGATCGCCTGTTTTGAGCAAACGAGCCCATGCAAAGGGGCCGCAGGCCGCCTTTCGCACACTTGGGTTTCGCCTCGGAAGCGCGTATATAAAACCCGGCAGCGGCCCCGTAGCTCAGCTGGATAGAGCGACAGATTCCTAATCTGTAGGTCACAGGTTCGAATCCTGTCGGGGTCGCCAATTTTTCAAATAGTTAGCAGGCAAGGC
>JAOUCL010000395.1 GCA_029859805.1 Rhodospirillales bacterium
CTTGAGGCAGAGGCGCCAGGACAGCATGTAGGCGTCCTTGCAGTCCTCGACCGTCGCCTGGTTCGGCATGTTGACGGTCTTGGAGATGGCGCCCGAAATGAAAGGCTGGGCGGCGGCCATCATGCGGATGTGGCTCTCGACCGAGAGGAAACGCCGGCCCTTGTGCCCGCAGGCGTTGGCGCAGTCGAACACCGGCAGGTGTTCCTCCTTGAGGCCCGGCGCGCCTTCCAGCGTCATGGCCCCGCAGCAGTAGCTGTTGGCCGCCGCGATCTGCTCGCGCGTGAAGCCGAGCGCCTGCAGCATGTCGAAGGCGACGTCGTTCATCTCCGCCTCGCCGAAGCCCAGCACTTTGGTGCAGAAGTCCGCGCCCAGGGTCCACTGGTTGAAGGCGAACTTGATGTCGAAGGCGCTGGCCAGGCCCGCCTCGAGTGCCTGCAGCGCGGATTCGGTGAAGCCCTTCTGCTTGAGGGTCGCGTGGTCGATGCCCGGCGCGTCCTTGAGCGTCCCGCGCCCCACCACGTAGCGGATGATCGCCTCGATCTCGCTGTCGTCGTAGCCCAGGGTGCGCAGCGCCTCGGGTACGGTGCGGTTGATGATCTTGAAGTAGCCGCCACCGGCCAGCTTCTTGAACTTGACGATGGCGAAGTCCGGCTCGATGCCGGTCGTGTCGCAGTCCATCACCAGGCCGATCGTCCCGGTCGGCGCGATCACCGTCGCCTGGGCGTTGCGGTAGCCGTGCGCCTGGCCCAGCTCGAGCGCCCGGTCCCAGGCACGCTTGGCGGCGCCTATCAGGGCCTGGTCCGGACATCTGCGTCCGTCGAGCGCGACTGGCGCCATGGAGAGCCCTTCGTAGCCGGTGGTCTCGCCGTGTGCGGCGCGGCGGTGGTTGCGGACCACGCGCAGCATGGCCTCGGCGTTGGCCGCGTAGCCGGGGAAGGGGCCCAGCTCGCCGGCCATCTCGGCTGAGGTGGCATAGGCGACGCCGGTCATGACCGCCGAGAGCGCGCCGCAGAACGCGCGGCCCGCCGCCGAATCATAGGGGATGCCCTGGGCCATCAGCAGGCCGCCGATATTGGCGTAGCCCAGGCCCAGCGTGCGGTACTCGTAGGACAGCTTGGCGATCTGCTTGGACGGGAACTGGGCCATCAGGACCGCGATCTCGAGGGTCAGCGTCCAGAGCCGTATGGCGTGCTCGTAGTCCTCGACCGCGAAACCGCCGTCGTCCTCGCGGAAGGCCATCAGGTTCAGCGAGGCCAGGTTGCAAGCCGTGTCGTCGAGGAACATGTACTCCGAGCAGGGGTTCGACGCGTTGATGCGGCCGCCCGCCGGGCAGGTGTGCCACTCGTTGATCGTGGTGTCGAACTGCATGCCCGGGTCGGCGCAGGCCCAGGCGGCGCCCGCGATCTGGTCCCAAAGGCCGCGGGCCTTGAGCGTCTTGCCGACCTTGCCGTCGGTGCGCCGGATCAGCTGCCAGTCGTCGTCGGTCAGCACCGCCTCGATGAAGCCGTTGGGCACGCGCACCGAGTTGTTCGAGTTCTGGCCCGAAACCGTGAGATAGGCCTCGGAATCCCAGTCTGTGTCGTAGGTCTCGAAATCGATCGAGGTGATGCCCTGGCGCGCCAGCTGGACCACCCGCTGCACGTAGTTCTCGGGGACCATGTCCCGGCGGGCGGCCCGGATCGCCTTTCTCAGGCTCGGGTTGCCCCTGGGGTCGAGCGCGGCCTCGCCTTTGCCCTGGGCGCAGGCCTGCAGTACGGCGGTCAGGTGCTTGCGGCAGAGCTTGGAGCCGGCGACCAGGGCGGCCACCTTGCGCTCCTCGACCACCTTCCAGTTGACGTAGTCCTCGATGTCCGGGTGGTCGAGGTCGACCGTGACCATCTTGGCCGCCCGGCGCGTGGTGCCGCCCGACTTGATGGCGCCGGCGGCGCGGTCGCCGATCTTGAGGAAGCTCATCAGACCCGAGGACTTGCCGCCGCCCGACAGCGGCTCGTCGCCGCCGCGCAGGGCCGAGAAGTTGGTGCCCGTGCCCGAGCCGTACTTGAACAGCCGCGCCTCGCGCACCCAGAGGTCCATGATGCCGTTGTCCTTGACCAGGTCGTCGGCGACCGACTGGATGAAGCAGGCGTGCGGCTGGGGATGCTCGTAGGCGGAGCCCGAGCGGGTCAGCCTGCCGGTCTCGTGGTCAACGTAATAGTGGCCCTGGCCCGGCCCGTCGATGCCGTAGGCCCAGTGCAGGCCGGTGTTGAACCACTGCGGCGAATTGGGCGCGCCCATCTGGCGCGCCAGCATGTGGCGCATTTCGTCGTGATAGGCCTGGGCGTCGGCCTCGCCGTCGAAATAGCCGCCCTTCCAGCCCCAATAGGTCCAGGTACCGGCCAGGCGGTCGAAGACCTGCTTGGCGCTGGTCTCGCCGATCTCGCGCTCGTCCTCGGGCAGCTCGGCGAGCGCCGCCTCGTCGGGCGCGGAGCGCCACAACCAGGACGGCACGCTCTCTTCCTCGACGCGCACGAGCCGGCGGGGAATGCCGCGCTTGCGGAAGTACTTCTGGGCCAGGATGTCGCAGGCCACCTGGCTCCAGCTCGCCGGCACCTCGATGTTGGAGGCTTGGAACACCAGCGAGCCGTCCGGGTTGCGGATCTCGCTCGAGGTCTTGCGGAATTCGATCCCGCGGTAAACGGTGTCGGACTTGTAGGGGCCCTTGGCGGCCTTCGTAAGACGTCGCGCAATGCGCATGCGGAGTTTCTCCCTTTAGGTACTTCGTCGTTGTTGCCTGCGCTGGAGGGGCCCCGGGGTCGACTCTGCTCTCTGCCGACGCGGTGTCCGGCCGCAAAACGCCCCTGCCTCTGACCCAACACCCACCACTCAACCTAAGATTATGGCAGGTCTTGTTAGGCACCAACATCTAACCACAAGATGTTGTGGATGTCATCAGGAAATCGTGAATAATTGGTTAACAGACACAGACTCAGGCAGGGCCTGCGGAAAGCCTGGAGAGTGGCGGCAGGATCCCGGCCGAAACCGGCGGCGCGCTCTGCCCCATTTCCCGCGCGGTCCATGGCGGCAGGCGCCGACTCAGGGTCATGGCCAACTTCAGATAGCCCGCGGAACACCCGGACACGCCGGCATCTCGAAAATCCTCAGGGCTTCGGCAGCTCCTGGCCGTCGAGGATCATGGCGTCCACCTTCTCGTCGTAGAAGCACAGCAGGTCCTTGATCCGGCCGACCTCGGGCAGGGGGTCCGGATAGACCCAGGCGATGTCCTCGTGGACCTTGCCGCCGGCCTCGGCCGTGTAGTAGCCGGCCGTGCCCTTGTACGGGCAGGCGGTGCGACGGTCCGAGGGGTTCAGCAGGTCCATGCGCACGTCCTCGCGCGGGATGTAGTAGCGCACCGGCAGACCGGTCTCGAACAGGAGCTGCGCGGCGGTCGTCTTGGCGACGGTTTCGCCGCCCAGCACGACTTCGAGCGGGCGCCGGCTCGCCAGCACGTCGATCCGCACATGGGGATCGCGGGCGTGGACGAAGACCTCTTCGTCCTCCTCGTACCAGGCGTCCATCCAGTTCCAATAGACCGCCATGTAGTCCTTGATTTCGGCGACCTCCTCGAAGGGCGCCTCGTAGCTCCAGACCGCGTTCTCGGCGCGGCCTCCGCCCGCCACGACATGCCAGTACGAGGCCTCGCCCTTGAAGGGGCAGAAGGTCCGGTGGTCGCTGGCCGCCAGCAGGTCCGGGCGCAGGTCCGCGCGCGGGAAGTAATAGACCGGAACGTGCCCGGTCTCGCGCAGCAGCCGGACCTGCGTCGAGTCGGCCAGGGTCTCGCCGT
>JAOUCL010000138.1 GCA_029859805.1 Rhodospirillales bacterium
GAGGGTTCCGCCGCGGCCGCACTGTCCGTGGCCGCGTCCGTGGCCGCGTCCGCGGCCGTGTCCTCGGCCGTGTCCGCGGCCGTGTCCGCGGGCTGCTCGACGGCGGCGACCTCGGCGACCGCGGCCTCTTGCGGCTCGGACTCGACGCCGCTGGCCAGGGCGTTGAGGCGGCCGATCAGATCGCTGTCGTCGCCTTCCGGCTCGGCCTCGCTCTCCTCGAGCGCCATCAGGATCACCCGGATCTGGTCGAGGCACTCCAGGATCAAGGACACGGCCTCCGGCGTGACCTCGAGCTCGCCGTCGCGCACCTTGCCCAGGACGTTCTCGCCGGCGTGGGCGACCGCTTCCAGACGCGGCAGGCCGAGAAATCCGCAGGTGCCCTTGATGGTGTGCATCAAGCGGAAGATATTGCTAAGGAGGTCCGGATCGTTCGGATTCTGTTCGAGCTTGACCAACTCCACGTCCAGAACCGCGAGGCTCTCGTTGGTTTCGGTCAGGAATTCGTTTAACAGATCATCCATGGAAGGCGTTCCCTGTCCGGCGACGGCCCTGAGCTGTGTCGTAGGCGGAAGGTCGGTTAACCAAACCTCAATCCCTCCGGACAGTGGCAAAAACAATTTAAGAAGGCGTTACTCTTAGCCTATTCTACGGAGATCATTAATATTTTCAGTCTAGCTGTTTTTTGCTAAATCCCCTGCGGCGAAAGGCCTGGAGTTGAGATCGCGTGTCGTTTGCGCTAGATCGGATGGTGGCGGACCCGGGATGTCCTCGATAGGGACCACCCGAGGCGCGCCGCATAATGCGAAGATCGAGCCCCACGGCACAGACCGATGAGCCAAACCGTCCAACCACCGGCCCCCATGGTGCCCCTGCCGCCCGAGACCGTCGGGCCGCCGCGCCGGCCAGCGCCGCGGGGGATCAGGCCGGGCGTGTTGACCTGGGTAGCCGTCGGGATTGCCGCCTTCTTCGCAATTCCGGTGCTCAGCGTCCTGGCAAACCTGGCGCTGCCCAGCGCGGGCACCTGGCAGCACCTGGTCGCAACGGTCCTGCCCCAGTACATCTTGAACACCTGCCTGCTGGCACTCGGCGTGGGCCTGGGGGTCCCGGTCATCGGCGCCGGCTGCGCCTGGCTAGTGACCATGTGCCGTTTTCCGGGCCGCAATCTCTTCGAGTGGGCTTTGATCCTGCCGCTCGCGGTCCCGGCCTACGTCATGGCCTATACCTATACCGACTTTCTGCAGTTCGCCGGGCCGGTGCAAAGCCTGCTGCGCGAGGTTGCCGGCTGGGCGCCGCGCAGCTATTGGTTTCCGGAGATCCGGTCGCTCGGCGGCGCCATAGCGATGTTGATCCTGGTGCTCTACCCCTACGTCTATCTGCTCTCCCGCGCGGCTTTCCTCGAGCAATCGGTCTGTGCACTCGAGGTCAGCCGCACGCTGGGCTGCAGCCCCTGGGGCAGCTTTTTCCGGGTTGCCCTGCCGCTCGCCAGGCCGGCGATCGCCGCCGGGACGGCGCTGGCCCTCATGGAGACCCTGGCCGATTACGGCACCGTGTCCTTCTTCGGCGTGCAGACCTTCACGACCGGCATCGTCCGGGCCTGGATCTCGTTCGGCGACCGGGTGGCGGCCGCCCAGCTCGCGTCCCTTCTGCTCGGTTTCGTGCTGGTGGTGCTGGTGCTCGAACGCTGGAACCGAGGCCGCGCCAGGTACCACCACACTTCGAGCCGCTATCAGCGTCTGCCGGGCTACCGGCTGCGCGGTCTCAAGGCGGGCCTGGCCGTGGCGGCTTGCCTCCTGCCCCTGACCTTGGGCTTTCTGCTGCCGGCGCTGATTCTGCTCAAGATGTCGCTTGAGGCGGGCGATGCGCAGTTCGGCACGCGGTTCTTTCAGCTGGCCCTGAACTCCTTCACCCTGGCCAGCATCAGCGCCATGCTCGCCGTGGTCTTGGCGGTGGTCATGGCCTACGGTCAGCGACTCAATCCCAACCGCTGGGGGGCCCTGGCGAATCGCATGGCGAGCATGGGCTATGCCGTGCCGGGTACGGTGATCGCGGTCGGAGTCCTTATTCCCTTCGCGCGGCTGGACAACGCCTTGGATGCCTGGCTTCGCGCGAACTTCGGAATCTCGAGCGGCCTGATCCTGACCGGTTCGATCGCCGCCCTGGTGTTCGCGTATCTGGTCCGCTTCCTGGCGGTTTCCCTCAACACTGTCGAGGCCAGTCTGGCCAAGGTCCGGCAGACCATGGACGATGCGGCGCGCAGCCTGGGCGTGGGGCCCGGCGGCACCTTGTTCCAGGTCCATGCGCCGCTCATGTGGGGCAGCCTGCTGACCGCCGCCCTGGTTGTCTTCGTCGACGTCATGAAGGAGTTGCCGGCCACCCTGGTCATGCGGCCCTTCAACTTCGACACCCTGGCGGTCCAGGCCTACAACCTTGCCTCGGACGAGCGTCTGACCGAAGCCTCAACCGCCTCGCTCGCCATCGTCGCCGTCGGCATCCTGCCGCTCATCCTCTTGAGCCGGGCCATCGCCCGCTCGCGCCCCGGACAGGCGCCACGCTAATACCAAGGGTTACCGGCTGGACACCGCTCGAGGACTACTTCCAGCCGACCCGGTCGAAGATCTTCTGGGCCGCCGGCTGGTTCTCACCATAGATGGCGACGTTCACCGGGTCGGCCTTGAAGGCCCCGAGCGCCTGCAGCGCCGAGTTGGGCGCCACGCCGCCGACCACAGGGTATTCGTTGTTGCCGTCGGCGAAGTAGCTCTGAGCCTGCGCGCCCGCCAGGTACTCCAGGAACCTGACCGCCACGTCCCTGTGCGGCGCGTGCTCGAGCACACCGGCGCCGGACACGTTGATATGCGTGCCGCGGTCCGCCTGGTTCGGAAAAACCAGGCCGACGGCGTCCGCCGCTTCGCGGTCCTTCGTTTTCTTGGAGGACGCCAGGCGGACATAGTAGTAGGAGTTCGCCACCCCGACGTCGCATTCGCCCGCCGCGACGCTGCGGATCTGGTCGGTGTCGCCGCCCTTGGGATCGCGGGCGAAGTTCGCGACCACGGATCCGGCCCAGGTCTCCGCGCCGGCCTCGCCCAAGGCGGCGATCAGCGAGCCCAGAAGCGACTGGTTGTAGATGTTCGCGCCGGAGCGGATGCAGATCCGGCCCCGCCACTTCGGGTCGGCCAAGTCTTCGTAGCGCCTGATCTCGCCCGGTTTGACCGCAGTCTTGTTGTACAGGATCAGGCGCGCGCGGCTGGAAAAACCGAACCAATGACCCTTTGGATGACGCAGGTTCGGCGGTATCCGCTCCTCCAGCAGTTTGGAGCGGACCGGCTGGAACAAGCCGGCCTGATCCGCGCGCCACAGGCGCCCGGCATCCACCGTGATCAGCACGTCCGCCGGGCTGTTGGCGCCCTCGCTCTTGATCCGCTCGATCAAGGCGTCGCCCTTGCCCTCGATCCGGTTGACCCGGATCCCGGTCTGTTCGGTAAAGCCGTTGTAAAGCGCCTCGTCCGTCTGATAGTGGCGCGAGGAATAGATGTTCAGCTCTTGGGCCGCCCCCTGTGCGGGCGCACCCAAGACAATGGTGGTCAGGGCCATGGCGATCCACCGTGGCAGTCGACCGATGTTCATCTCAGGTCCCCCATGTTGGATACAGGAACGAAAAGAATTGCGATTGCAACTCATTCGCATTCGCAATATTGCCGTACTCTCGCGCGTTTGGCCGACAAAGGCAAGCGCCGGATGTGATCGAGCCGCAGGCACGGCATGGCGCCGCCCAAATCTCCATAAAAACAAGGAACTACCCAAGGACCCGAGGCTGGGGCGGGAGACCGGACGGTCAAGCGCGGACAACTTCGGAAATTAGGGTCAGACCCCATTTCAGCCAACAGAGCGCCGTGGCGCCCTTGTCACCCGGGCAAGGCGACGGCGAGCCTCAGCGCGCCCTGACCGATAGGCTCGGCTACGAGCTTGCCGCCCAGGCGCTTGGCCAGCAGTTGCGTGAAATAACCGTGCACGTTGCGCGGGGTGAGATCCTCGACCGCGGCGTCTTCGCCGATCGCCGCCTGGGCCTCCTCGCGCAAGCCGGCGTCGGCGCCGACCGCCTTGACCTCGAGCTCGAGCCCGGCGTTGCCGCTGGACATGGCTACCCCTACGGTGCCACCCCGCGGCAGGGCCTCGGCCGCCAGGGCAATCAGATTCAACAGCATTTTCGACGCGCCGTCGGGCAAACCCTCGGGGACCGGGCCGGACGGCCAGTCGAGCTGCGATTTCGAGTAGGTCAGAAAGCTTGCGGCCAGTTCCCGAACCGGCCCGAAATCGCCGCCATGACGCCGGCCCGCCATGCCGTAGGCCAAGCGGTAGAACTGCAGAAGGCTGGACGCCTGTTCGGCGCTTTTGGTGGCCAGGGTCATGGCATCGTCAACCATGCCGAAGCTCTCGTCCTGCATAAGCTCCATACCGTTGTTCACCGCCCCGATCGGGCCGACCAAGTCGTGACAAAGGCGCGAGGCCAGCAGCTCGGCCACCCGCATGTCGATCATCAACTCCATGCCGCTCCCATCCATCGCTTCGCTCGAGTTCCGCGCCCCGGCCGGGGCGCCGCGACCGCCCTGTCGCTCCGGCCCCGTTCTCTGTCGTTCTGGGCTTTGCTGCAAGACGTAAAGTTCCTTATACAATTATTCGGCTGGGCTTTAACGGATTTCTAATGTCACAGGACTTGGCGCCGGGTATGTTGGTTCGTCATCCAAACGAACCCGACTGGGGCACCGGCCAGGTGCAGTCGGTCATAGGCGACCGTATCACCGTGAATTTCCAGCACAGGGGCAAGGTGCTGATCAACGGCGCCCGGATAACCCTGGTCATTCTTGGCGACGAAGGCGGCGGGGCAAAGGCATAATTGCGATTCGAGGAGAGGAAGCCGCGACGACGGCCGGGCGCCGGTCGGGCTTCAACGTATCAGGGAGCGGGAAGACCAAGGTCATGTCTGAAGTCACTTCGAACGGCAACGGCGCCCGGCGCCGAATTCATCCCGGCTCCGGGCGCCGGCGGGCGCCGGCCTTTCCGAAGGGCCGCCAATTGGACCCGGCGGCCCTGTCGGCGGTGCGCGACCTGTTGGGCACCCGGCCGCGTCAGCGGGATTTCCTGATCGAGTATCTGCACCTGATCCAGGACGCCGAGGGCTTTCTCAAGGCCGACCGCCTGCAGGCCCTGGCCGAGGAGATGAGACTTCCCATGGCGGAGGTCTACGAGGTGGCCTCCTTCTACGCGCACTTCGACATCGTGCTGGACGGCGAGGCCGACCCGCCGCCCGTAACCGTGCGGGTCTGCGACAGCCTGAGCTGCGAGATGGCGGGTGCGCGGAAGCTGCTGGAAGACCTGCCGGGCGCACTGGGAGTGGGCGTGCGGGTCGTGCGGGCGCCCTGCATGGGGCGCTGCGACCGGGCGCCCGCCGTGGAGGTGGGCCACCGCCACGTGGAGGCGGCGACGGTCGAGGGTGTCGGGCGCGTCGTCGCGGGCGGAGACCATCACCCGGAGATCCCGGCCTATCAGGATCTCGAGGCCTATCTGGCGGACGGCGGCTACACGGTGCTGAAGGACTGCCTCGAGGGGCGCCGCACGGTGGCGGATGTCATCGAGGTGCTGAGCGATACCGGCCTGCGCGGCCTGGGCGGCGCGGGTTTCCCGACGGGCCGAAAGTGGAGCCTGGTGCGGGCCGAGCCGGCCCCTCGGCTCTTGGCGATCAACGCCGACGAGGGCGAGCCCGGGACCTTCAAGGACCGTTGGCATCTGGAGAGCCGACCGCACAACTTCTTGGAAGGGGCCCTGATTGCCGCCTGGGCGGTCGAGGCCGAGGCGATCTACATCTATCTGCGCGACGAGTATCCCGCGGTGCGCGAGATCCTGCTCACGGAGATCGCTGCGGTCAAGGCGGCGGGACTCGCAGAAGACCGGTTCATTTATCTCCGCCGCGGCGCCGGCGCCTATATCTGCGGCGAAGAGTCGGCGATGATCGAGTCGATCGAGGGCAAGCGCGGCCTGCCGCGCCACCGGCCGCCCTATGTCGCGCAGTTGGGCCTGTTCGGCCGGCCGACCCTGGTCAACAACGTGGAGACGCTCTACTGGGTGCCGGAAATCCTGGCCAAGGGGGCGGACCGGTTCTCGGGCCAGGGCCGTAACGGCGGCAAGGGCCTCAGGAGTTTTTCGGTCTCGGGCCGGGTCCGAGACCCCGGGGTGAAGCTGGCGCCGGCCGGAATCACGGTCAAGGAGCTGATCGCGGAGTACTGCGGCGGCATGGCCGAGGGCCATGTCTTCAAGGCCTACCTGCCGGGCGGGGCGTCGGGCGGCATCCTGCCGGCACACCTGGGCGACCTGCCGCTGGATTTCGGGCGGCTCGAGGAACATGGCTGCCTGATCGGCTCGCACGCCGTGGTGATCCTGTCCGAGACGGACGACATCAAGGCCGCGGCGCTCAACCTGATGCGCTTCTTCGAGGACGAGAGCTGCGGGCAGTGCACGCCCTGCCGCAACGGCACGGAGAAGGCGGTGAAATTGATGAGCGAGGGCGCCTGGGACGCGGCGCTGCTGGAGGACCTGGCCGAAGTGATGCGCGACGCCTCGATCTGCGGCCTGGGACAGGCGGCGCCGAATCCGCTCGTATCCGTGCTAAGATTCTTCCCGGAGGACCTCTAGATGAGCGACCGGATCACTTTCGAGCTGAACGGCCAGGCGGTCGAGGCCGCGCCGGGCGAAACCATCTGGCAGGTGGCAGAGCGCCACGGCGTCGAGATCCCGCACCTCTGTTACACGCCCGAGCCGGGCTACCGCGCCGACGGCAACTGCCGGGCCTGCATGGTCGAGGTCGAGGGCGAACGCACGCTGGCGGCTTCCTGCATCCGCCAGCCGGCCAAGGGCATGAAGGTCAAAACCGCTTCCGAGCGTGCCAAGAAGGCGCGCGAAACGGTCTTCGAACTGCTGCTCGCCGATCAGCCGGACAAGGCCGCGGCGCACGACCCGGAGTCGAAATTCTGGACCTGGGCGGACAGGATGGGCGTCCAGAACAGCCGTTTTCCGGCGCGCGCGCGCGTGGCGCCCGACGCCAGCCATCCGGCCATCGCGGTCAACCTGGACGCCTGCATCCACTGCAACCTCTGCGTCCGGGCCTGCCGGGAGGTCCAGGTGAACGACGTGATCGGCCTGGCCTACCGGGGCCACGGCGCCAAGATCGTGTTCGACTTCGACACGGACATGGGCGAGAGCACCTGTGTCGCCTGCGGCGAGTGCGTGCAGGCCTGCCCGACCGGGGCCCTGATGGAGGCGAACCTGCTCGACGAGCGGGGGGTCAGAACCGGGTTCGAGGACCGCTCGGTCGACACGCTCTGCCCCTACTGCGGGGTCGGCTGCCAGACCACGGTGAAGGTCAAGGACGACAAGATCCTCTATGTCGACGGCCGCGACGGGCCGGCCAACCGCAACCGGCTCTGCGTCAAGGGGCGCTTCGGCTTCGACTATATCGACCACCCGCACCGGCTGACCAAGCCGATGGTCCGGCGCGAGGACGCGCCTAAGGGCGCGGAGATCGAGATCGACCCGGCCAATCCCTGGACCCATTTCCGCGAGGCCTCCTGGGAGGAGGCGCTGGACCGGGCGGCCGCGGGCCTCAAGACGATCATCGAGCGCGACGGCGGGGCGGCGCTGGCGGGCTTCGGCTCGGCCAAGGGCTCGAACGAGGAGGCCTACCTGTTCCAGAAGCTGGTGCGCACGGGCTTCGGAACGAACAACGTCGACCACTGCACGCGGCTGTGCCACGCCTCCTCGGTCGCGGCGCTGATGGAGGGCATCGGCTCGGGCGCCGTGACCGCGCCCTTCTCGGCGGCCAAGGACGCCGAGTGCATTATCGTCATCGGCGCGCGTCCGACGCAGAACCACCCGGTGGCGGCAACCTTCCTGAAGAACGCGACCAAGCGCGGCGTCAAGCTGATCGTCATGGACCCGCGCGGCCAGGGCCTGTCGCGCCACGCCACGCATATGCTCAAGTTCAAGGCGGGCCAGGACGTGGCGCTCTTGAACGCGCTCATCTATACGATCGTCGAGGAGGAGCTCTACGACCGGCAGTACGTCCAGGCCCAGACCGAGGGCTTCGAAACGCTCAAGGAGCGGATCAAGGGCTACGCGCCCGAGGAGATGGCCGAGGTCTGCGGCATACCGGCCGCGACCCTGCGCGAGGTGGCGCGGACTTATGCCACGTCCGAGGCCTCGATCATCTTCTGGGGCATGGGCATCTCGCAGCATGTCCACGGCACGGACAACGCGCGCTGCCTGATCGCCCTGGCGCTGATCACCGGCCAGGTCGGCCGGCCCGGCACCGGCCTGCACCCGCTGCGCGGCCAGAACAACGTGCAGGGCGCCTCGGACGCGGGGCTGATCCCCTGGGTCTACCCGGACTACCGCTCGGTCGAGGCCGAGGAGGTGCGCGCCGAGTACGAGGCCTTCTGGGGTACCAGCCTCGATCCCAAGAATGGCCTGACCGTGGTCGAGATCATCAACGCGATCCTCGCCGAGCAGATCAAGGGCATGTACATCCTGGGCGAAAACCCGGCCATGTCCGACCCGGACCAGGCCCACGCCCGGGCGGCGCTGGCCAAGCTGGAGCACCTCGTCGTCCAGGACATCTTCCTGACCGAGACCGCCTGGCAGGCGGACGTGGTGCTGCCGGCCTCGGCGCACGCCGAGAAGACGGGCACCTTCACCAACACGAACCGCGAGGTGCAGATGTCCCGCGCCGCAGTGCCGCCGCCCGGCCGGGCGCGCCAGGACTGGGAGCTGGTCCAGGAGATCGCGCAGCGCATCGGGCTCGACTGGACCTATGCCGGTCCCGCCGACGTCTTCGCCGAGATGGCCCAGATCATGCCCTCGCTCGCCAATATCACCTGGGAGCGCCTGGAACGGGAGGACGCGGTCACCTATCCCTGCCCCGCCCCGGACCAGCCCGGCAGCGAGATCATGTTCGGCGAAGGCTTCCCGACGGCCAGCGGGCGCGGGCGGATCGTGCCGGCCGACCTCACCCCGCCCGACGAGCTGCCGGACCGCGACTACCCCATGGTGCTCAGCACCGGGCGCATGCTCGAGCACTGGCACACCGGGGCCATGACCAGGCGCGCCCGGACCCTGGACGACCTGGAGCCCGAGGCCGTCGCCTGCTTCTCGCCCCAGGACATCGAGCGCCTCGCCCTGAGGCCGGGCGCCATGGCCAGGGTCGCGACGCGGCGCGGCGAGATCGCCCTCACCGTGCGCCAGGACCGCGACGTGCCGGAGGGTATGGTCTTCATTCCCTTCTGCTTCGCCGAGGCCGCCGCCAACCTGCTGACCAACCCTAAGCTCGATCCCTATGGCAAGATCCCCGAGTTCAAGTTCTGCGCCGCCAGGGTCGAGCCGGTCAAAGCCGCGGCGGAATAAGCGCCGACACCGGGCCGGCAGGGTGCGACCCATGATCCGGAGGGGAATCCCGGCGGCAGCCTCCGTCCTTTTGCTCTGGTTCGGAGTCGCCGCCGCTGGATGCGTCCAGGAGGATACCGGCGTCGCCGCCCGCGCCCTGCTCCAGGCGGCCGCCGAAGGCAACGAGGACCTTGCGCATTTTGCCCTCGAGAGGGGGGCCGATGTCGAGATGCGCGACCCCCAGGGCGACACCCCCCTGCTGATCGCCGCGCGCCGGGGCCAGCGGAGCGTTGCCGTGATCCTTCTCGAGGCTGGCGCCGATGCCGAGGCGCACGGCGGGCACGACGGAAACACACCCCTGATCAACGCCACCTTCGACCCGCGAGGGTTCGGCCTCGTGGCAGAGCTGCTGGCGCGTGGTGCCATGGTCGATGCGCGCTCGGCAAAAACCGGAATGACCGCGCTGATGGTGGCCGCCAGCCACGGCAACGCGCCCGCGCTTCACCTGCTGTTGGCGGAGGGCGCCGGGCTGGAGACGGCCGGCGCGGAGGGGTATCGGGCGCTGCACTTCGCCGCCCTCACGGGCGGGGCGGCGGCGACGCGCGTGCTCCTCCAAGCCGGCGCCGAGGTCGGAGCGACCGCCGCCGACGGCGAAACCGCGCTGAGCGCCGCGGCCGGTGGGGACGATCTGCGGTCGATGGAGCTCCTGCTCGACGCGGGCGCCGCGCCCGGCCAGCCCGGCCGCGGCGGCCTGCCGCCCCTGCACCGCGCGGCGCGGAACGGCAACCCCGGGGCCGTCCGCCTCCTGCTCGAGCGCGGCGCGGACCCGAACCTGGTGGACAGGGAGCGCGGCAACACCGCGCTCATGCTGGCGGCCAACCGTGGGTCCCTGGACATCCTGCGCCTGCTCCTGGCTCAGGGCGCGCGGGTCGACATCGTAGCCAAGGACGGCTGGACCGCGCTGGAGGCGGCCGAGATGATCGGCGACGACGAGGCCGCCGCGCTGCTGAGGACGGCCGGCGCCCGCGAGTAGGAACGCCCTAGCAGGCGGCTGAAAAAACCCGCGACGGCCCGTCGCCCTCGTCCTTCGACAAGCTCAGGATGAGGGCAACTCCTTGAAAAAGCTCACCCTCACACTGAGCTTCCTCATCCCGAGCCTGTCGAGGGACGAAGTGGGAGGGTGAGCCTTCGCACAATTTCAGCAACCTGCTAGAGACGCACGTTGGCCGTAGAGTAGACGTCGGCCGAGTCCCAGCCGAGCTGGGTGAAGATCACTGCGGTGACGACCGCGATGATGACGGCTGCGGCGCAGCTTGCGATGAAAGCTTTCATATCAACACGTCCTCCAGACAGATAACGACCTCCAAGAAGACCGCCGTATGCGACGCTTCCGGCGCCAGCCGGCTGTCTTCGGTTATTCCGCAGGGCCCGTGACCCGCTTCAAATAGGCGATCAGCTCAGCCCGCTCCCGCGCGTCGGGCATGTGCTGGAGCGGCATCTTGGATCCGGGCGTATAGGCCGCGGGGCCCTCCCGGAACAGCGCGTCTATGGTCTTCTCGTTCCAGACCACGCCGCTCTGCTTCAGGCCCTCGGAATACCTGTAGCCGGCGACCGACCCGGCCCGGCGTCCGAACAGGCCGTAAAGCGTCGGACCGGCCTTGTTGCGCCCGTCGGGGGTCACGGTGTGGCAGACGACACACCTGGCGAAGAGCTTCGCGCCCGGGCCGTCAGGCAAGACCGCCAGAGGCAAGGAGATGCGCCGCTCGCCGCTGGTACCGATCTCCTCGCCCCTCTCCAGATCCCACACGCGGACCACCTCGTCCGACCCCGCGGACAGCAGCCGCCGGCCGTCGGGCGTGAAGGCGAGCGACCAGATCGGCGCGTCGTGCCCGTAGAATGCCCTTATGAAGTGACCGCTCTCCAAGTTCCACAGCAGCACAGTCCGATCCAGGCCGCCCGAGGCGGCGAAGCGCCCGTCGGGGGACACGGCGACACCGAAGATCGGTCCTTCGTGCCCAACCAGAGAGGCGATTTCCTCGCCGCTCTCCAGGCTCCAGACGTGCAGGGTCTCGTCCACGCCGACCGACACGGCGCGCCGGCCGTCGGGCGTGAAGGCCACCGAATTGACACCGAAATCGTGGCCGGTCAGCGTCCGGATCGGCGTCCCGTCGGCAACCCGCCAAAGTTTCAGGGTCGCGTCGTAGCTGCCGCTCAGCAGTTTGGTTCCGTCGGGCGAGAAGGCCACCGAGTTGACGTTGTTGTCGTGGCCCTCGAGCACCGCCCCGGCGGTCCGGCGCTCGAGGTTCCAGAGCCGCACCGTGCGGTCCCAGCCGGCCGAGGCCGCCAAGCGCCCGTCCGGTGAGACGGCGACTGCCGCCACCTTACCGCGATGCCCTTTGAAGGTATGCAGGACGCCGCCGCGCGCCACGTCCCAGAGCCGCAGGGTGCCGTCGTCGCTGCCCGATACGGCTTGGCCGCCGTCCGGCAGAAAGGCCACGGCGTTGACCGCGCCCTCGTGCTCGTCGAAGTCGCCGAGCCGCGTCTGCGCCGCCAGGTCCCAGAGGATCAAGGTGTAGTCGAAACTGGCCGTCATGATCCGGCGGCCGTCCGGCGAAACCGCAACGCCCTTGACGAAGCCGCCGTGGCCCGCCAATTCGGCCGCGCCCGGTGCGGCGCCGAGCAACAGCCCCGCCAGACCCAGGCCGGCCGCATGCAGGCGCTTCAGGCTCGGCATGCCGGCAACCGGGCGGTCCCCTGGCGGCTGAGCGTCGACGCGGGCACGGAACCGAGTTCCAGGCCTAGCGCCACGGGCGCGAGCGGATCGCATCCGGACGCACGCCGACCTTGTCTTCGCGCCGATCGGCCCCGTACGGCTCGTAGCCGCTGGGGCCGTGGCGCACCGCCGGCAGCAGCTTGCCGGTTTCCCGGTCCACTGCCAGGGTATTGACCTGAAAGGCCGTGTTGAAGTCGCCGCCCCGGTTCATAACCGTGAGCAGCCAGGCCGGCCTGTCGCCGATCTGCTGCCCGCGCACGCGCAGGACCTGAACGTCGAAGGTGGCTTCGATCATCTTGACGGCTTCGGCTTCGCTCATGGCGGCCGCCGCCGGCGCCGGCAGCGTCGCGACGGCAAGTCCCATGGCGAGTACGAAGCCGGTCAGGCGGCAGTGTGGGATCATGTCACTCGCTCCGATTTCCCTCGAGCGCTATTCCGCCGGCTGGGGCTGGCCCTTCGGCGTCGCGCCCTTGACCTTCTGGACCCAGAGGTCGTGGTGCTCGCGCGCCCAGTTCTCGTCGACCTGGCCCGTGCCCATGGCGTCGAACGCGCCCTCCATGCCGAGCGACCCGATGTAGATATGCGAGATCATGGTCGCGATCAGCACCAGGGCGACGATGCCGTGCCAGATCTGCGAAAGCTGCATCTCGTCCATCGGCGTCAGGTCGGTCGGCAGGCCGAAGCCGAAGACGTTCAGCGCCGTGAAGACCGGGTCGAACATGACGAAGGTGAAGGGGAACAGGAGCGCAAGGCCGGTCAGGCTGAGCGACAGGCCGCCCACGAAGACCAGCCAAAACTGGATCTTCTGGCCGGCATTGAACTTCTCGGAGGACACGTGCACCCCCTTCTTGAACAGTCCGCCGCCCTTGGCGAGCCACTCCAGATCGTACTTGTTCGGGATG
>JAOUCL010000396.1 GCA_029859805.1 Rhodospirillales bacterium
CGTGACCTTCCTGCTGGCCGAGCAGAACACCAACGTGGCGCTGAAATACGCGACCTACGGCTATATCCTGGAAAATGGTCGCGTGGTGCTGGACGGCGACGCCAAGTCGCTGCGCGAGAACGAGGACGTCAAGGAGTTCTATCTCGGCCTGTCGGCCGGCGGACGCAAGAGCTACCGCGACGTCAAGCACTACAAGCGGCGCAAGCGGTGGCTGGCATGACCAACACCGGGGACCACTTCGACGACCTCGAAACGCGCGGCCCGGAGGAGCGCGAGGCGGCCCTCATGTCCGCGCTGCGGGGCCAGTTGGCGCACGCCAAGGACACGGCGCCCGGTTTGGCGCGCATTCTGGAGGGCGTCGATCCCGCGGCGGTGACCGACCGCGCGGCCCTGGCGGGACTCCCGGTGACCCGCAAGTCGGATCTGATCGCGCTGCAGACGGAGGCACCGCCCTTCGGCGGGCTCGCGGCCGGCCCCGCGGCGCGCCTTTTCGCCTCGCCCGGCCCGATCTACGAGCTGGAGACGGCGCGCGGCGGCTTCTGGCGGACCGAGCGCGCGCTCCATGCCGCGGGCTTCCGCTCCGGCGACCTGATCCACAACTGCTTCGCCTATCACCTGACGCCGGGCGGCTGGATCCTCGACAGCAGCGCGCGCACGCTGGGCTGCGCGGTGATCCCGGCCGGCGTCGGCAACACGGAGCAGCAGGTCCAGGCGATCGTCCACTTCCGGCCGAACGGCTACACCGGCACGCCGGACTTCCTCAAGGTGCTGCTCGACAAGGCCGCGGAACTCGGCCTCGACTGCGGCAGCTTCGTCCGGGCGCTGGTCTCCGGCGGCGCCCTGTTCCCCGCGCTGCGCCAGGAATACGCCGAGCGCGGCGTCGCCACGCTGCAATGCTATGTGACCGCCGATCTCGGCCTGATCGCTTACGAGACCTTCGGCCCGGACGGCGCCGTCGGCGAGGGCATGGTGGTCGACGAAGGGATCGTCGTCGAGATCGTGCGCCCCGGGACCGGCGATCCCGTCCCCGAGGGAGAGGTCGGCGAGGTCGTGGTCACGACCTTGAACCCCGACTATCCGCTGATCCGCTTCGCCACCGGCGACCTTTCGGCGGTGCTGCCGGGACAGAGCGCCTGCGGCCGCACCAACATGCGGCTCAAGGGCTGGATGGGCCGTGCCGATCAGGCGACCAAGGTCAAGGGCATGTTCGTGCAGCCGGCGCAGGTCGCCGAGGTGGCGCGCCGGCATCCCGAGATCCTCAAGGCGCGCCTCACGGTCGAGCGAAGCGGCGCGAGCGACGCGATGACCCTGATCTGCGAAGTGGCGGAGGCCGACACGGCCCTCGCCGAGGCCATCGCCGACTCGCTCCAGGCGGCCTGCAAGGTCAAGGGCGAGGTCAGCCTCGTCGCGCCCGGCGAGCTGCAGAACGACGGCAAGGTGATCGACGACCTGCGCAGCTACGAGTGACCGCACCCGACTTCGGGGGGTACCCCGGGGCGGAACCACAAATCATAGTTTCGCCTCAATTGGGGCCAAATCCGACCAGAATCCCCCGTCATATAGATGATTACGGAGACTTCCCCTCTCTGTCCGAGGTGGCCAGCCGGCCTCTCATCAATGCCCCCCAACGGCTGGAAACTGAGGGCGGTCGCCGGCCCGACCCCGGCGGCCGCCCTTCCCCTTTGACAACCACACCTTCGGGTGCCGCCGTCGTGATTGGCGGCCCCTGCGCAATCTGATATATCGGGCCCAGCCCAACGACCTGCCACGCGAGAGCCCGCCTTGCGCCGTCCCTCCCGTGTCCCGGAAGACCGCTCGGAATGACCCTGTTCGAAGGCCGTGACCTGACCTGCCACCGCGGCCTGCGGCAGGTCTTCACCGGACTGGACTTCGCCCTGCCCGCGGGCGGTGTCCTGCTGCTGACCGGCCCGAACGGCAGCGGCAAGTCTACCCTCCTGCGCATCATGGCGGGGCTCTTGACACCGGTCGCCGGCGCGCTTTTTTGGGGCGACGAGAAGGTCACCGAGGATCCCGAGGCGCACCGGGGCCGGGTGCATTACTTGGGTCACCTGGATGCCGTAAAACCGGTGTTGAGCGCGGCGGAGAACCTGGCGTTCTGGGGCGGCCTGCGCGGCCGGCCGAATGCCGACGTGGCACAGGCGCTCGAACATTTCGGCTTGGGCCACTTGGCCAAGGTGCCGGGGCGCATGCTTTCGGCAGGGCAGAAAAGGCGCCTGGCGCTGGCCCGGCTGCTCGTCTCCCCGGCCGAGCTCTGGTTGCTCGACGAGCCCAGCGTAGGCCTGGACGACGCCTCTCTGGACAACTTGGGCGCGGCGATCGCCCGGCACCGGTCGGACGGCGGGCGGGTCGCGGCGGCAACCCACGTGCCCTTGCCGGTCGAGGACAGCGAGGAGCTGACCCTCGATGACTTTATCGGCGGCCCGGAAATGGAATTGGCCTGGTGACGACGTTCCTCAGCATCCTGATGCGCGATCTGCGCCTGGCGCTGCGCCAGCTTTCCGACGCCACCCTGGTGGTCCTTTTCTTCGTGCTCTGCGCGTCCATGTTTCCCTTCGCGGTCGGCCCGGAGCCCAATCTTCTCGCACGCATCGCCCCCGGCGTCATCGCCGTGTCGGCGGCTCTGGCCAGCCTGCTCTCGCTCGAGCGGCTGTTCCTGACCGACTACGAGGACGGCAACCTGGAGCTTCTCGCCCTTTCGCCCACGCCGCTGGAGCTCATCGTGCTGGCCAAGGTGGTGGTCCATTGGTGCACGACGGGACTGCCGCTGATCGCCGCGGCCCCGCTGATCGCCCTGCTGTATCGTATGGATGCGGCCGGCATGCCCGTGCTGCTCGCCGCCCTGACCCTGGCAACACCGGTCCTGAGTTTCATCGGCGCGATCGGCGCGGCGCTCGTGCTGGGCGCGCGGCGCGGCGGCGTGCTGCTCTCGCTGCTCATGCTGCCGCTCTATGTGCCGATTTTGATTTTCACGGTCTCGGCGATCGACGCGGACCTAGCGGGACTGTCCGCGAGGCCCCATTTGTTGCTTCTGGGGGCGCTGCTGCTCGGCGTCCTGCCGCTGGCCCCCTGGGCCTGCTCTTGGGCCTTGCGCCAGGCCCTCGAGTGATACGGCACCGATGCACTTGCTGGAGACTTCGGGCGCCTTACTACGAAGGATGAGACTCTAAAGATGCACAGGTTTGCGAATCCGGGGAGGTTTATTCGGCTATCGGCTCGGGTATTGCCGTGGAGTATCGGGGTTACGGTTTTGTGTTTGTCGGTTGGGTTATATCTGAGTTTGTTTGTTGCGCCGGCGGACTATCAGCAGGGCGAGAGCGTTCGGATCATGTACGTTCACGTTCCCTCTGCGTGGATGGCGTTGTTTGTTTATTCGAACATCGCGATTGCGAGCGGGATCGCGCTGATCTGGCGTCATCCTCTGGCGGAGGTTGCGGCGAAGGTTTCGTCGCCGATCGGGGCTGGTTTCACGTTTCTGGCCTTGGCGACGGGGTCGTTGTGGGGCAAGCCGATGTGGGGCGCGTGGTGGGTCTGGGATGCGCGTCTGACGTCGGTTCTGGTGCTATTTTTCCTGTATCTGGGTCACATGGCCTTGATGAACGCCTTTGACGACCCTGGTCGGGGCCGCAAGGCGGCGTCGGTTCTGGCGCTGGTCGGTTTCGTGAACGTGCCGATCATCAAGTTTTCGGTTGATTGGTGGAACACGCTGCACCAGCCGGCGAGCGTTCTGCGCATGGAGGGTCCGAGCATCCACGCGGAGATGCTGTGGCCGCTGCTTCTGATGGCGGTGGGCTTC
>JAOUCL010000139.1 GCA_029859805.1 Rhodospirillales bacterium
CAAGCTCTCGATCACCTTGGCGTTGGTCTGCTTGGCGCGGATCGCCGTCCAAATCGCCTTGACGGCCCAGATCAAGACGATCGTGACGATGATCGCCAGCCGGGCCTCGGCGCTGGCCAGGGGCTCCCATCCCGCGAAGGCGATCAAGGGGCCGACGAACCAGATCAGGAGGCCCAGAAGAATGAGCCCGAGGATTGAAATGACCCAGCGGTTCAGCAGCCATCCAAACAGGCGTTTCAGCATCGCGCTTACCTTTCGCGAGTTTCCGGATTCCGGGCGCGCTTGCCGGCGCCCTCGCCATGGACTGTGTTGACCTCTTTCGGTACGGGTGCCTTGGAGCTCGTCTTGCTTCCAGCCATTCCCTTCGCCTCCGAATGCCCCTAGTGCCTAGTTCACTGGGATCTTGATCTCGATACGCCGGTTTCGCTGATGGTCTTTGGCACTGTTGCCCGGCGCGATCAGCTCCGTGTCGGCGCGGCCTTCGGCGACCAATTTGTTCGAATTGCCCACAGATTCGGACATCAGGGCCACGACCGCCTTCGCCCGGGCATCGGACAGATGCCAGTTCGACGGGAACTTCAAGGTGCGGATCGGGATCTTGTCGGTATGGCCGGTGACCAGCAGCGGTCCGGGCTCGTTCTTCAAGACGTCGCCGATCTTGAGGATCACAGGGCGGTAGTCATTCGAGACCCTGGCGCTGCCGGAGGGGAACAAGCCCTTGTTGTGAACCACGATGTTGGTCGCATAGCCCAGGTCCACCACCTCGAGCACACCGCGTTCCACCTCCTCCTGAAGCAGGCCGCCGATCCGCACGGCGGGCGGCGGCGGCGGCGGCTCGTCGGACGCCACGGCGACGGTCTGGATCACGAGCGGCTCCGCGTTGGCCGGACGCTCGTAAAGCTGCGCGGCTTCGCCGCCCAAAGTGTTGAGCTTGGCGAAGACATCGTCGGAAGCGCTGTTGATGCTGTAGCTGAAGCCCAGGTAGAGGGCCACGGCCACCGCACAGACGGCGACCGGGACCACCCACAGAGGGATATAGCGCGCGACGGCCGGCCGACGGTCGGCGATGCCCCGCCAGTGCGGCGAGAGCTCGCGCTCGCCCTCGCCGCGCTGGTTGCGGATCGTCCGGTGGAGATTGTGCGTAATCTCCTCGAGCTGGGCAGAGCCCCGATCCATGACCGCAAACTTGCCTTGGAAGCCCAAGCTGAGGCAGATGTAGAGAAACTCCAGCAGGTCGATGTTGTGCGCCGGGCTCTCGGACATTCGTTCGAGGATCTGAAAGAATTTGGCGCCGCCCTTGGTTTCGTTGTGGAGCGTGCCCAGGAGGCTTTCCGTGGTCCAGGTGCTCTGGCTGCCCCAGGGCGTGGATAGAACCGTTTCGTCGATCAGGGCGCAGAGCGCGTAGCGGGCCGCATAGGTGGTCTCGGACCCGGAGCCGAAGTTGCGTGCCTTGGTCTCGAATTCCTTTATCGTGGCGAGCACGCTGTCGCGCAGCCCGGGAACGTCGTCGTGGCGTGCCGTGTTGCGCAGGCGCCGGACCAGGGCGAAGGCCGTGGCCGCGGCGCGGATCAGCGGATTCTTGGCCGTACTCTCGATGACCGGCGCCGGCCCACCGGGCCGCGCCATGGGCCGGGGCGGCTCGAAAGCCTCGCTCTGCGTGCGTCGCCGACCGCCGGGGGCCGGCATGATGATCGTCCGTTCGAGGTCTTCCGGTTCCGAATCAAAATCGGAAAAGGGATCTTTATCCGACATCTACATCACTGCCTGATCGCCCAGAGGGCCATTTCAAGGCCGGGAAATTTGCCCGCCACGTGAATCGCAAGGCCGCCCGAGCGTTCCAGCTCCTTCCAGAATTGACCCTTGGTATCGAGCGCGAAATAGGTCACGCCCGCATGATAGGGAATTTGCCGCGGCGCCACCGGCAAGGCGTTCAGCCCTATCCCCGGAAGCGCCCGGTTCACAAGCTCGCGGATCTTCTCCACGGGTCCGATCTTGACCTGGGCGGGAAAGTTCCGGCGTAGTCCTTCGACCGGCACGTCCGCGTTTACCGCCAGCACGAAGGTGGCTTCCGACAACAAAGCCTTGTCGGAGATCATGGCCACCCGTATGCCGTATTTGCGCTCCTCCAGCGGAATGGCGACCGCCGTGCGCTCGAAGACCATGCTGAGCGATTGCCGCAAGGAGGTCATCACCGGCTCGAAAGTCTCCTTGAGCGCATCCTGCCGGTACTCCGGGAAAGCCGGCGGCCGCTTGTTCTGGGTTCCGAAGGTGGCAAGCTCTCCGGCCATCTCCGCCAAGAAGCGATACAACGTCTCGGGGTGCACATCCGGCACGCGCGATAAATGGGCGACCAGCGGCTCATAGCGGTTGACCGCCTGCAGAAGCAGGAAATCGGCGATCTCGGCGGCGCCGCCGCGGCCCGATTCCGAAACCCGGCCCGCCAGACTTTCGCCGCGCTGGTGGAGCAGACCCTCGAGCTCGTTCACGAAGCCACCGAGCTTGCCGGCGGCGTGAAAGTCGATGCACGACGGGATGAAGTCCTCGTCGAACACCACGGTCTTGTCCGCGCCCACCTGGACGATCCGAGCCAGACCCAGGCAGTGATACCCGCTGCGCTCCTCGTCCTCCAGCATCAACCGGAAGTTCAGATGACCAACCTGTATCTGGCTGGCACCCTCGGCGCCGCCGCTGCTGTCGTGGACCTCCGACTCCTCGACGGCATATCGCAGCATCCCGTTGCCCACGCCACCGTGGTCGATGTCCATGCCCCGCGCATCGCGCACCGGCAAGGCCAGAAATACCGTCGCGTTCTCGATCTTCTCGCTCAGGTCCAGCGCTTCGGGGGCGGCGGCTTCCTCTGGAAGATCGAAGGGAGTCCCGTCGGGCATGACGCCCCTGGAACGACTCAGGGCGAACTTGCCGGTCTGCAGCAGGTCATGGTCGATCTTCAACTCCTTGAAGCCCCAGGTGTAGGGGCCGAAGCCAGCCGAACTCTGGCGCACCAGGTGTTCGACATAACGGTCCTGCTGCTGGAAGTGCTGGGGACGCAGGAACATCCCCTCGCACCAGACCACTTTGTTATAAAGCGTCATGCATGGCCCCGTGATG
This sequence comes from Rhodospirillales bacterium, assembly GCA_029859805.1. Taxonomy (GTDB): domain Bacteria; phylum Pseudomonadota; class Alphaproteobacteria; order Kiloniellales; family JAKSDN01; genus CAMYKD01. The sequence goes on from JAOUCL010000139.1 coordinate 3,109, forward strand.
ACAAGTCGTTCTGTTCATGCCGAAAACAGAGGCTCCAGTATGTGTATTTTGACACATGTTCAGACCCGATGGCTGCGGCAGACTGCAGGACCGAGCAGGCGACGCCGGGCGGTCATCAATCTACTTCGACGATCTTCACGGCCAGCCGACCGAAGTCGATCTTCAGGTCGGTCGTCTCGCCCTCGGGCACTTCGGCCACGGCCCGCCACGAGGCGTTCTCGATGTCCCGATAGCCCGCGATAAAGCCGACGAAGCGCGTCTCTGGCTGCAGCTCGCGCTCCAACTCGAGCTTGTCGCCGGGCCGTAGCTCGATTTCCTCCTTGCCCTTTAGGTCGTCGCCCAATTCAGCCACGTCGCTGTCGTACAGGGCGAAAAAAGACGCGTTATTGAACGCCGTCGGCGACTTTAGCTCGTACATGCGCACGACGAGCGGAGACGCCTGGCCGTCGTAATCTGGGTTCAAGTCCTCGGCAGCGACAATATTCGCCTCTATCGAGGTCGCGCCGGGCTCGAATATCTTATCGATGAGCGCCGTGGTAACACCCGAGGCCGCATCCGCGATGCATCCCGACAACACGGGCACGACCATGCCGAAGAGCAGCAAGATCCGGGCGGTCTGCTTGTTGACAGGTCTCATGCTCCGGTCCTTCCCATTTACTCTTTTCGCACCTCCCCCCGGTTCGGGCTTCAGGTGCGGCGTTTGCCTTGCTTGCGAACTTGTTCCTCGTAAGCACGGCCGAACTCGCGCCCGAACACGCGTTGGAAATCGTCCTCGGCTTCCACGGCGATGTTCCGGTACAGGCGAGTGAACTCGTCCCAATAGCGGGATTTCTTTGCCGTCAACAGTGTCCCGATCCCCTTCTCCTGGCCGATCCGTGCCTCGAGAGCATTGGGGTCGAAGCGCGCCAAGAGGCTGGTCAAGGCTACTTGCATGCCGGCCAGCACGGCGACCTGATGGGCCTTGATGTCGTCGAGAGCCTCTTGGATCGCGTCGACGGGAGGCAGATACCCCTTGCCGTGCTTAGTGAGCAGCGCGATCATGGCATCGTCCACGCCGAGCGAGAACTTCAAGGGATTGTTCTCGACCGGTTGAATGATTGTCTGCGACAGGCGAAATTCGCTCTTGATGCTGCTGCGCGCCGCCAGCACCTCCATCAGCCCCTGCACGACCTCGCGGAACAGCGTGCCAAGCATCTCCAGCGTGTGTGCGACCTCCGCCTCGGGGATTTCGACCTCGCTCAATCCAGCACCGGCGTAGAAAGCCTCGAGCGTTTTCTTCGCCGCTATTGCCGGCGGCTGCGCGGCGGGCTGGGGCGCCCGAGGAGCCTGTAACGGGGCCGCCGCCGGCTGCTCCGGCAGCGGCGGCGGCGCCTCGCTCTCGGCCAGGTCCGGCCCTGGCGCCGCGGTCGGGCCAAAGGGGTCGTCGTTGTCCGGCCAGGACGATATATCGCCAGATTCCGCACGCTGGGCCGGCGCTTCGGAGAGGGGCTGTTCCTCGTCCCAATCGTCCGGAATCTCCGCAGCAGCGTCCGGGACCGGCTCCGGAACCTGCAGGAAATCCTGGTCCAGGGGCACGTGCTCCATCTCGGCGGTGAAGTCTGCGGATATGCCTTCGTCGGCGGGCGCCGGCGCGAAGAAATCCTGACTGGGTAGGGCACCGGGCTCCGGTTCCTGCTTGTGCGCGGGCCCGACGTCTTCTGAAAAGCCTAGGATGTCATCCAGCGATGCATCGGTTACCGAAGGCTCTCCCGGGAGTTCCGGGAAGGTCGTCACCGATCCGGCTCTCATGGCGTCGTCGTGTCCCCCCGGGGCGGTGTCCCGGTGTTCGCTCACTCTTACTTCGATTTCGAAATGGCTGATCCGGAAATGGTCTCCGTCCTTCAAGGCAACGGAATTGCCTTGGCCGATGGGCGTCTCCGACCGGTTGAAAAAGACCCCGTTGGAGCTCATGTCGATCAGCAGGTATTGGCCGCCGGCCGATTCAATGGCGCAGTGTTGCTTGGATATGACCCTCTCGGGATCGGGCAGCACCCAGTCGTTCTCTTGCCCCCGCCCAATGGTCAGGGTGCCCGTCTCGAGAACCCTCGAGCAATCCGCTTCCGGCAGCAACCGGTCGAAATCTTTGACCTGTAAGGTCAGGGACACGACTGCACCTTCCTTCGCCCGACGCCCAGCTGGCGGCGCCTCTGCTGCTCGTCGGCTAACACATTGACAAGACAGCCTCTCGTTCCAGTACCCTGAGGCGATCTCCCACCTTGATTCTAGCACAGAGCGTTGCGGGATGCTAACCCGCGACGCTCTGGGCCTTCGCCTTGAGAACCAGTGAAAGTGGGCCCACCGTACCCGATGACAGCGCCCGCCAACGGAACCGACAAGCGTTTGATCACCGGAAAGAAAACCATCTCTTCTGGGTCGGGTCTGAGGCCCGGCCGCGCCTCAAAGCGCCCGACCCATGACAACCAGCGTTTCCATATATCGCGCCGCGCCCGCACCGACGGCGCCTGCGAACCCGCTCGACGCTCGATACGGCGCCGGTCAGCGTGGTCATCGCTTCCTTCGCGCCTCCCTGTTGTCTTTTCTTATGTAGTTATTATAGCTTGATTGTCCTGGGACACCTCGTTTTTTGCAACTTCAAAATAGCGTGCCTGCCGAAGAGCGCAATACATCGCCCGGCGAGACCATCGACAGGGTCCGATGACTAGATCGGCCGGCAGGCCGCGTTTTGCGTCGCGGTCGGGGAGGTTGGTTCGTTACTTCAGCCTTCGGTACATGGCGAGGAAGGAGGCTTGGGCGAGAACCCGCGAACCTTCGTCGTGCTCGCCGCTCTGATCTCTCACCTCGACGGAATAGCGGATGTGGGGAATGCCGGCGCTGTCGGTGAGCACTTCCAGCACGTGCGCGGTCTCTGTGACGTTGGCCGAAAGCAAGCGGGCGAAGGACATCCCTTCGCGGACATCCTGCGCCGTTCCCTGGCCACGGGTGCGCCGTCCCGGCAAAGAAATACCCAGATCGCGAAGAACGGAACTTACCCTCTCAAGCATCCGCACGCTCCTGTGGCGCAAAACCACATTCGACGCGGGCGGCGGCATTGTATTTGCCGGACCTGCCCGAAATCTCTACGGCTCCACCGAAACGTCACCAATTTTATCTATACTCCTACCTTCTAATTCGGGGTCCGCGCAACCGGAAATCGCCTGACCGAGCCTTTGTAATCCTTTGTAACATAAGCGTTTTAACTTGGGCCTTGGTCAAGAACGACAGGCACTAACGGACTAATTCTCACTATAGTGCAGTCAGACGTGACCGGTCACGCGTTACCCGGTGTCAAATTTGTGCTCCGCGCCGCAATAGACCCGGGGACCGCATGATACCAATGGTCACTGATAGTCCGGACAGCGCGGCCGTTCAGATTATCTCGTCCTTGCGGTCGCCGGTTTCGCCGAAGCGGCTCAGACTCGGTTGCCCCAGGCCTTGGTAGAGCGCCTCGATGCGGCTGTTCACCGCGCGGTTGTTCCGTTCGAAGAGGCTGTTGCCCGCGCGGTCGCTCTCGACCAGGAAGGGGCCGAAGTTCTCGACCTCGAACACCCAGAGCGCCTGGGCGATGCCCAGCTCCTCGATCCAGTGGGCGCCCTGCACGCGCTTGATGCCGCGGCCCAGAAGCGCGCCGGTGCCGTAGCCGACGGTGGTCAGGTAGACGGCGCCGTTCGGCACGAAGATGTCGCGGTAGTCGGCCTCGCTCATGCCGCCCTTGCCGATGATCACCTTGCAGCCGGAGACCTCGAACCATTTCGGCAGCTTCTTGGCGAAGCGGAAGCTGGCCGTGGCCGTCACCGCGCCGACAGTGTAGCCGCCGTCCGCGCCCACGGCGGCGGCCGGCGAGCAGTGGAAATTGACGTTGCTGAGCGCCTTCAGGTCGACCGGCGGCTCGACCCCCTCGTCGAGGATGCGCCGGTAGACGCCTTCGCGCCCGGTGTAGACCACGCCGTCCAGGAAGACCACGTCGCCAAGCTCGAGCGCCGCGATGGCCTCGGCCGAGACCGGCGTGGTCAGCCGGACTTCCTTAAGTCTGCCGCGCTCTGGCGCCATTCGACCGTGTCCCGTCTCATGTAGGGGGTGAACCAAGCCGGATCCGTACGTTGCTCGACCCGGCCGTCGGCATGGATGCGCGCCACGGCGCGCCTGGACGAGAGGCAGAAGCAATGCACGCTCATCGGCATCCCGCCGGTATGGGTGTAGCCAACCTCGATATGGCAATCGACCACCATGGAGGAGCCGACGAAGCCCATCGCCCCCATGCCGATCGCGTTGCCGAGCTCCTTCAGCTCCAGCTCCAGCTTGGCGACCTCCGGGTCCGGGTTGCGGTCGCCCACGATGCGCAGGCAGGCCGCCTGCTTGCCCAGCGCCATGCAGACGTCCTTGGATCCGCCCAGGCCGATGCCGACGATGGCCGGCTGGCAGGCGAGGCCGCGCTTGCCGAAGGCGATCAATGTGTCGAGCAGGAAGCGCTTGATGCCGTCGGTGCCGTCGCCCGGGAAGAGCATGCGGTAGTCGCTGCCGAACAGACCGCCCTTGTGCACCGTGGTGATGTCGAGCCAGTCGGCGCCCGGCTCGAAGCTGTAGTCGATCTCGGGCGCGTTGACGCCGACGTTGTTGTCGTGGTCCAGGCGCGACAGGGGATGGACCCGGTTGGGCCTGAGCGGGATTTTGTGGGTCGCCCGCGCCGTGGCCGACCTGAGCGCCTCCTCAAGCGCGACAAAGCCGCCCTCGATCGCCGCCTCGTTGCCCGCCTTGACGAAGTAGCGCGGTAGGCCGGTGTCCGCGCACATCGGCCGGCGGTCCTCCTTCGCCGCCTCCCAGTTCTCGAGCATGGCCTTCAACACGAAGGCCGAGAGATCGCCTTCTTCCGTTGCCGCCATGGCCTTGATGCCGGCCAGGTAGTCCTCGGGGATCTCGATGCCCGCCTTGAACATGAGCCGGTAGGCGGTCTCCTCGATCAGCGCCCTGGAGATCATGCCGTCTGCTCCTGCTCCGCGCCGGGCGGCGCCCCGGCCTCGCCCTCGATCAGGCTCTCGCCCGGGCGGACGATGGTGAAGGCGACCGGCCGTTGGCTCACCTCGAGCCCGTCCGTCGTCTGCCGCACGACAGTATACGCGCTTTTCTCCAGATCGCCCGCATCCGGAAAGTCCTCGCGGAAATGGGCGCCGCGCGAGTCCTCGCGGGCGAGCGCGGCCTGGGCGATCGCCCGGCTGACCAGGATCTGGCTGTTCAGGTTGAGCCAGTCGTGCCAAGTCAGGTTGAAGGCCGGCTCGCCGTCGGGGATGCCGGTCTCGTCGAGCTCCGCGGCCAAGTCGTCGAGCGCGGCGATCGCCCGCTCCAGCCCGGCGCGCTCGCGCAGGATGCCGACGTCGTCCCACATCAGCCGCGCCAAGCGCTCGCGCAGACCGTTCAGGTCGCCGGCGGGCTGTTCGAAGGGCCGTCGGCAGCTCGCCACGGCCGCCTCGACGGCTTCGGGGTCCGGCTCGCCCGGCGCGCCCTGCTTGGCGGCGAAGGCCGCCATGCTGTCGCCGGCGATGCCGCCGAAGACGGTCGAGTTGGCGACGCCGTTACCGCCCAGGCGGTTGGCGCCGTGCACGCCGCCGGCGTCCTCGCCGGCCAGGTAGAGGCCGGGCAGGGCGGTCGTGCCGTCCGGTTCGAAGACCACGCCGCCCATCATGTAATGCGCCGTCGGCACCACCTCGACGCGGCCGCCGGCCAGGTCGAAGCCGCAGTCGGCGCAGCGCTCGACCATGCCCTTGAACTGACGGCGCACGGTGTCCGGACCGAGGTGCTTCATCTCGACGTAGACGCCGCCCAGCGGCGTGGTGTGCCCGGCGCGCATCTCGGCGAAGATGGCGCGCGAGACGATGTCGCGCGTGGCCCGCTCGCCGTGCCCATGGTAGTCCGACATGAAACGCCGGCCGGCGCCGTCGAGCAGCCAGCCGCCGGCGCCCCGCAGGCCCTCTTCGAGCACCGTGCCGGTCATGCGCGTCTCCGGCCCGGCCAAAAGGCCGGTCGGGTGGAACTGCACCATCTCCATGTCCCTGAGCGCCAAGCCGGCGCGGAGCGCCATGGCCATGCCGTCGCAAGCCTTGTCGCCCGAGGGCGTGTGGTAGAGGTACATGGTGGGTCCGCCGCCGGCCGCCAGCAGTACGGCCTTGGCCTGGACGAAGCGGAAGCTCCCCTCGCGCATGTCGATCATCAGCACGCCGGCGAGCGCGTCGCCGGCGGCGGTCGGGACCAGGGCGACGGCACGATGCTCTTCGAGCCGCTTTATGTCGCGCGCCCAGACCTGCTCGGACAGGCGGTTGATGATCTCGATGCCGGTGAGGTCCCCCTTGTGCACCGTGCGGTCGAAGCTCTGCCCGGCGAAGGCCTTCTGGTGCAGCGAGCCGTCCGGGTTGCGGTCGAAGAAGCAGCCGAGCTCGTTCTCCAACTCGCGCACCCGCTCGACCGCGCCCTCGATCAGGCGCCACGCGAGATCCTGGCGCGGCAGCCACTTGCCGCCGACGATGGTGTCCATGAAGTGCCGCTCGAGCGAGTCGGCGGGCGCGAGCGCCACGTTGTAGCCGCCCTGGACCATGCGCGTGCAGCCGCACTTGCCCAAGAGCCCCTTGACCGCGACCGTGACCTCGAGCTCCGGCGCCGCCTGCTTGGCGTGCAGCGCCGCGAACAGCCCCGCCCCGCCGGCGCCGATGATCAGGATGTCGGTGGTGAGGTGTTCGGGCATACTGCGAAAGTCTTACAACGAAAATCGCTGTTGGCCAAAAAATCCAGCTCTTGCCTCTGTGTGACGGCGGGAAGGGCGTTCGCGCAAGAGCTGGGCCCTATCCGCTCTCCGGCCATTTCTTGGCTGCGTGCAAGACCGCGATGATCCAGGGCTCGTCGTCCTTGACGCAGTAAGGAAGGATGTAGGGTGTGTCCGGCACCACCAGTTCGCGCGTGTTGGGCCAGCGCCCTGGCCGTCCGCTGGCGGGGAAATCCGCCAGGCGCCTGGTCGCCTGCTTGATCTTCCTCGCGGTCTCGCGCGTGGCCCGCGGATCGTGTTTTCTGATATAGGCCTCGACATGGCGAAGGTCGCCCCGCGCCAAGGGCGACCAGACGATCCTCATTTGCCCGGGCCGGCCTCGTCGTCGCCCCAAGTGTCGAGCTCGGCTTCGATCTCTTCCTGCGGAATGCCTTTGCCCGCCTCGAGCTGGTCAAGCCCCTTGGCGATGTGCCGGACCTGCCAGCTTTGCAGATCGAGGTAGGCGTCGAGCGCTTGCTCGACATGCCACGCACGAGTCCGGTCCGTGGCCGCCGCCAGCTCATCCAGGTCTTCGACCTTCCCGGCGCTGATTCGGATCGTAACCGGCCGGGTCTCGTGCTTATTCATGCCTCGGCGATGCTCCTGTATTCGCGAGATACAATTGTATCTAAAGACCGATGAGTTGGCAAGTAAATCCCGTATCCTTGCCGGAAGCGCGAGGTCCGGGACAGGGCCAGGAGGCCTAACCCGCGCTCAGCAGGAACAGGCCGCCGGCGGCGAGGGCCAGGCCGGTGGCGAGCGCGATCAGGCTCTTCTGGTGGTCGGACCAGGGCAGGAACTCGAGAGCGAGCAGGCGCATGCCGCCGGTCAGGTGCACGGCGAGCAGGACGACCAAGCCGCCCTCGGCGAGCTTGGCTAGCGGCGCGTCCGACCACGACAGGAAGGAGTCGAGCGCCGCCTCCTCGACCGCCAGGCCGAGGACCAGGAAGTGGGCCGGCAGGAAGAGCGCGAGCAGCACGCCCGACAGGCGGTGCAGTGCGAAGGCCCAGTAGCCCGGATGGTTGCGGTGCGCCCGGATCACGGCGCCGCTCCCGGCAGCACGACCGCGAGAAGGGCGCGCGCGCCCAGACCGAGCAGCGCCAGGCCGAAGGCCAACATGGCGAGGTCGAGGCTCTTGCCGTGCCAGGGCGTCATCTCGGCGAGCACCGTGCGCAGGCCGATCGGCCCGTGCACGGCCGCCGCGATCACGAAGAGGCCGTAGAAGGCGCCCCAGAGAATGCTGCCCCGGGTGCGCTCCAGGATCTCGGCCGCGGTGAGCCCGTCGCCGATGGCATAGACCATCAGCCCCAGGTGGACCAGCACCAGCGGCGCGAGGATAAGGGCGGAAAAGCGCTGGAGCAGAGAGAGCCACGCGGTCATCACAGCTCCCCCTTCAAAAGCGCCAGCAGTGAGGCCCGCTTCAAACCGGCGATGGCGGCGGTCGGGTTGAGGCCCATGGGGCAGTGCTCGGCGCAGCCCTGGTGGCTGTGGCAGTTGTGGCAGCCGGCCGCGCCGGAGACCGCTGCGAGACTTTCCGCGCGCGCGCCGTCGCGCTCGTCGTTGATCAGCGTCCAGGCCCGGTTGAGCGCCGCCGGCCCCAGGTAGTCCGCGTTCCAGCGCACGACGTCGCAGGCGGCCGTGCAGACCGCGCAGTTGATGCACTCGATGCCGGCGTCGGCCGCGCGCCGCGCCCTGCTGTCGGGGTCGACCGCCGCCGGCTCGTCCTTGCGCGTGCGGGTCGGGGAGAAGCGACCGCGCGCCTGCTGCCATTTGTCGAAAAAGGGGGTCATGTCGGTGACCAGGTCGCGGATCACCGGCAGGTTGGCGAGCGGTGCGATCTTCAGGCGGCCGCCTTTCGTGACCTTGTCGACATGGGTGCGGCAGGTCCAGCGCGGCCGGCCGTTCACGGTCATGGCGCAGGATCCGCACATACCGACCCGGCAGGCGAAGCGATAGGCCAGGGCCGGCTCGAGATGGCGCTGCACCCAGGTGACCAGGTCGAGCACGCTTTGGTTCTCCCGCGCCGGCACGCGGTAGCGTTCGAAGCGGCCCTCCGCGCCGCCGCGCCAGATCTCGACGGTCAGTTCGTGTTCCGATGGCCCCGCATGGCTCAAGCGCCCGGACCTCCCTGGAATTGGGTCCGCGCGGGGCGGTGCGCCCGGCGTTCGGAGTCCCTGGGTCCGGATCGTGCTGAATGCCGCGCGATCTGGCAAGAGGCGCGGCAAGCGCCCTTATACCAAAGGTCATAAATAATGACTCATTTCACAGAGGCGATTTTGGCCGCCAGCAAGGCGCGCGCTGCGCCGTTGTGCGCGTACAACAACCTGCCTTCGCCGAACGACCCGTCGCCCGAAGGCTATGGGCCGCAGGGCGAAACTCCGGCTTCGTGCAGGCAGGGCAGTGCGCAACGCGGCCGGCGGCCAAAATTGCCCGGCCCTGCGGGTGGGGCGCATCGGGGCGCCGGGTGCGTTGCGGCGCTTGCCCGATGCGCGCATCGCGCAGCGCCTACCCGGGCGACCCGATCCGCTCCCATGAAATGAGTCATTATTTATGACCTTTGGTATTAGCAGCCCGTTGACGAAGTCGGCTCTGGACGTGAGGGGGCTGGTCCGATTCCTCGAGGTCCTGATTCGACGGGAGGAGTCGGCGATGACGATGGGACAGCAGCTGCCTCTGGCCGAAAGTTCGCTCAGTTGAGAGAACGCCGGATCGATTCGGTTTTCCGCGCAAGCTGTTCCACGTCGGCCACCTCATAGGGATAGGTCTCTCTGTAGCGCCGTGCCGCCAGGCGGATGCCTTCGAAGTGCGCTTCCAGCGTCTCGGAGGCAAGCATGACCCCGAAGCCGGCCGGCACCGAAGTCGCCGAGCTGTTGGGGTGAAGCATACGTAGCAACACCATATCACCGACCTCTCGCTTATAGTGCGAAGACTCCCAAAACCATTTCGTCGCCTTACCCTCTCCAGCTGCGGGAACCGCTTCCGTCGTGATGCTGTTGTAGCCGGTGAAATCCCAGATCGCCACGGGCTTATGCGATGGGGCCAATCCGCGATTGACTTCCTCCACAACTGCGACCACGTCCCGTTTCCACCGCTCAAAAGTCGGAAACAATCCGAGTTGTTCTATGGCCTCGAGTTGGCGG
>JAOUCL010000140.1 GCA_029859805.1 Rhodospirillales bacterium
CAGTCACGGCCCAATATCGCACAGCCCCGGACCCGAACCAGGCCGCCGCAACAATCCGCCCAGCAAAATCCGCTTCCCTAGCGAGAATTTTGCAAGCAGCTCAACTGTCCCCTTTTTAACTGCGAGGCCGTCGGTCCGGTCGCCGCCATGGGCCTGCCGTTCCTGATCGAGGCCGGACGCTGAACGAAAATGGGGACGTTCGACTTCTTGCAGGAAGCCGAACGTCCCCATTTCGGTGCTAGGGCGTCACGCGGGCGAAGACGATGTCCTGGCGGTTGTTGGCGTCGACCGCGAGGCCCGAGTTGTCCTGCGGGAAGTCGACCGGCAGGCCGAGCGGATTGGTCACCGTGACGGCGGCCACGAAGTCGTTGCCCGCGGTGTCCAGGCCGACGTAGTCGCCGGGGAAGTAGCCGCGGCTCCCGGTGATCACCGACTGCCTGAGGTCGAAGGACTCGGGCGTGACGGGCACCTCGTCCTGGAGCGTCAGGTCGGGATCGAATCGCGCCAAGTGTATGTCCGTGCTCAACACCGGGTCGCCCAGGACGTCGTTGCGGAAGTCGTAGAACAGCACGCCCACGGTGCCCTCCGCGTTGACCGAGACGCTCGGCAGGAAGGCCTTGACCCCTGCCACGCGGTTGACCGGGACCGGCGCCGACCAGGTATCGCCGCCATCGGTCGAGCGGGCGACCACCACGCCGACCAGGCCGGAATTGAAGCGGGTGTCCTGCCAGGCGATGTAGAGGTCGCCGGTCGTGCGGTTGACCGCGATGTCCGGCAGCTCGCCGGCGTCGCGCACCGGCACGCCCAGCTCGGGATCGAAGGCCACCGCGGTGAACAGCTCGGCGACCCGCGTGTCGCGCAGCTCCCAGTGCCGGCCCTGGTCGGTGGAGCGGAAGATCGCCTGGTCGAGAAAGCCCTGGCCGGTGCGTTGATTGACCCCAAAGCGGAAGAAGGCGTTGACCAGCGTGCCGTCGGGCAGCACGACGATCTGCGCGCCCTGGCGGAAGGTGACCAGGTTGGGCGGCGGCGACATCTCGAAGTTGTTGACCGGACGCGCGTGGGTCCAGCGCTGGCCGCCGTCGGTTGAGCGGCTGAATAGCAGCGTGGTGCTGCCGAGCCGGAACAGGGTCCAGGTGGCGTAGATCAGGTCGGAGTCGACGGGATCGGCGGTGAATGAGTTCTTGTCGTGGAACAGCGAGGCGAGCACCGGGTCGCGGGCGGGCGAGATCGTGATCGGCACCGGCTCGCTCCAGGTCACGCCGCCGTCCGAGGACGAGGCCGCGGCCATGCCGTTGGCGCTGATGGAATCGTTGAACACCAGCGCCATGTAGTGCGCCGTGCCGTCCGGGCTGAAGCTGATCCAGGGGTCCGAGGCGCGCTCGAAGTCGCCGGCCGAGCGGGGCGCCCCGCCGGAGCAGCGGGTAAACGGGATATTGACCTGGGTCCAGCTCGCCCCGCCGTCGAAGCTGTAGGCGGCGCCGAGGCCCTGGCCGCCACCGGTGGACCAGCGGTCCTGGTGCCAGGCGGCGATCATGTTCTCAGGATCGGTCGGGTTGACGGCGATGTAGGGCTCGGTCTCGCTGTTGCGATAGACGACGCCGCCCTGGGGGCCGCCGTTGCACTGGGTGACCGCGGCGGGATCGTTGGGATCGCCGCCGTCGGGATAGGGGCTGAGATCGCTGATCGGAACGAGCTGGGCGCGCGCCTCCTGCGGCGCAGCCCAGGCGGCCAGCACCGCCAGGCCCAGGGTCGCGATGGCGGAGACCATCGAGGTCCTGACGGAAAATGTCGACGTGATCATGTTCGGCTCTTCCTTTCTCTAGTTTCTGGTCCGGGCACCACAGCCCGAAGTTGTCTGCACTATTACAACCCTGTACTGCCGCAGTCTGCGACTTCAAGTGGAATGGATCTCATGCCGCTTCACTTTCGGGTTACCGGCCCGGTGAGCGGCGCAGGCGCGGCCGCGCGGGATTGCCGTGACCTTCGCGGCCAATCTGCTAGCCTGTCGTCGGGACGCGCGGCACCGGGGAGCGTGCCGGGCGCGGACAGAGGGGCGAGCGGCGGGACATGCCAATCTCGAAAAAGACGGTCTTCGGCGGCCGGATCGTGGTGTTCGGCTGCGGGACCATCGGGCAGTGCATCCTGCCGATGCTCTTCGAGGCCTTCGAGCTGAGCCCCGAGCGGATCACCGTGGTCGAGGCGGACGATCATTCGGCGTTCCTCGATCCCTGGCACGCGGCCGGCCTCGAGTATCTGATCCGCCGGGTGACGCCGGACACCCTGGCCGAGGTCGCGGGCGCGGCGGCCAAGGCCGGCGACCTGCTGATCAATCTCTCGGTCGGCATCGATTCCGTGGCGCTCGCCGACTGGTGCCATCGGAACGGCGTGCTCTACGTCGACACCGCGATCGAGCCCTGGGAGGAGAACGTCTGGGACTTCGACCTGCCGACCCAGGAGCGCACCGAGTACGCCTATCACCAGCGCGCCCGCAAGACCGCGGCCGAGGGCTGGCGGGCGGACGGCCCAACCGCGGTGATCACCCACGGCGCCAACCCGGGCCTCGTAAACCACTTCGTCAAGGCGGCGCTGCTCGACATCGCGAAGGCCATGGGCCTCGACGGAGCCCCGCCCGTGGACCGCCGCGGCTGGGCCGCGCTGGCGCGCGCCACCGGCACCAAGGTGATCCACATCGCCGAGCGCGACACCCAGGTCTCGAACCGGCCCAAGCGGCCCGGCGAGTTCGTCAACACCTGGTCCATTCCGGGCTTCGTCGAGGAGGCGGTGATGCCGGTCGAGATCGGCTGGGGCACCCACGAGAAGGCCCTGCCGCCGGACGCCCTGGAACACGCGGACGGACCGGGCAACGCGATCTGCCTTGCGCGGCCCGGCGGGCAGACCCTGCTGCGCTCCTGGGTGCCCCTGGGCGGCCCGATCGTGGGCCTCGCCCTGCCGCACAACGAGACGATCACGCTGAGCGACTATCTGACGCTGGAGGAGGACGGCGCGGTCCTATACCGCCCGACTGTGGCCTTCGCCTATCTGGCCTGCGACGGCGCCATGGCCAGCCTGCACGAGAGCATGATGACCGGTTGGCGCATCCCCGAGGCCCAGCGGGTGCTGAACGCCGACATCGTCGAAGGGCGCGACGAGCTGGGCGTGCTGCTGCTCGGCCACGGGCTGACCGGCTGGTGGTATGGCTCGCAGCTCGACGTGCACGAGGCCCGGCGCCTGGTGCCCGGCAACAACCCGACGGCGCTCCAGGTGGCCGCCGGCGCGCTGGCCGCTGCGGTCTGGGCGGCGAAGAACCCGGCCTGCGGCTTCCGCGAGCCGGAACACCTGCCCCACGAGGAGGTGCTGGCGACGGCCCTGCCCTACCTCGGCCCCATGGTCAGCCAGCCGACCGACTGGACCCCTCTGAAGGACCGCGGCGCCATCTTCGCCGAGCCCTGGCTCGACCCCGACGACCCCTGGCAGTTCACGAACTTCCTGCTCAGGTGAGGGCCGACCGGCTCCGACTCCAAGCAGAGCGAAAGCGCCCTGGAAGGTTGCTGAAGAAGTCCGCGGCGGCCCGTTGCCCTCGTCCTTCGACAAGCTCAGGATGAGGGCAACTCCAAGCTCAGGATGAGGGCAACTCCTTGAAAAAGCTCACCCTCACACTGAGCCTGTCGAAGTGCGAGGGTGAGCCTTCGCACGATTTCAGCAGTCTGCTATCGGAAGTACCCAGCGCGGGTCGCGGTGCCGATCAGGTTGAGGATCAGCTGGCCGGCGGTCAGCGACGAGATGCCGTTGAGGTCGCGCTTCGGCGTGATCTCGACGATGTCCATGCCGACCAAGCGGCCCTTGGCCACCAGGCCGTGGATCAGCTCGCGGACCTGATGGAACAGCAGGCCGCCGGCCACTGGGCCGGCCACGGCCGGCATCACCGAGGGGTCGAGCCCGTCGGCGTCGATCGTCAGATAGTACTGCCCGCCTTCCGGGATCCGCGCCAGCACGGCGGCCATGCCGGACTGGTGCACCTCGTAGGCGGTCACCAAATAAGCCCCATAGGCCAGCGCATCCTCGACCTCTTGGGTGCGGGCGCTGCCCTGGCCGCGCAGGCCGATCTGGAAGATTTCGCCGATATGGGCAAGCTCGGAGGCCCGGCGGATCGGGCTGCTGTAGCCTTCGCGCACGCCGCCCCGCTCGTCACGCCAGTCCAGGTGGGCGTCGATGTGCACCAGCGTGACCGGACCCAGGACCTCCAGGGCCCGGAACACCGGGATCGGCACGCCATGGTCGCCGCCGATGACGACCGGCAGGGCGCCGCATTCGAGGATCTTGCGCGCCGCCGCCTCGGCGCGGCGGTAGTGCGCGGTCATGTCGCCGGGATTGGCCGGCACGTCGCCGCAGTCGACGACCCGCACGCTGCGCCCGTCGAGCAGGGTCCCGCCCAGGTCGAAATCCCAGTGGTCCAGGCCGTAGCTGAGTCGCAGGGACTGCCGGCGTACGGCAGTCGGCGCATTCGTCTGGTCGTTCGTGACCTCGTCGATGCCGTAGGGATCGCCGTAGGGCAGCCCCAGGATCGCGACGTCCGCCTCCAGGCGGTCGAGGTCGGTGCAGAGCGGGAAGCGGAGAAACGTATGCGGCGAATGGCGCGGTTCGACGGTCAAGGTCTCTGTCATCGCTTCCCCCTTCGGCATTGGAATCCGGCCAAGACCGGGAAGCGTAGCGCCCCCGGCCCCGGCGGTCGAGCGCCGGCGGTCGGGGCAATAAACCGACTCCGACACCATTTTCAGCCTGCAGAGGGAAACAGGGATTGGCTCCGTGTCGCGCAGCGGCATGGTGCCTGTCCCTGTTTCCCGGGCCGCCGCTGACACCGCGGCCAGTCGATCCGCGAAAAAGGGGACAGGCACGCTGCGAGCCAGTCCCCTTTTTCGCTCGCAGCGCGCAAGCTGTTCAGAGTGAACGGACTTGGCCGGCCCCGCTAGGCAGCGCCCTCCGCCGCCTGGGCCGACCTGAAGACGTGGACCGGCTCCTTCAGGGGCACGAGTTGGCGCTTGTTCCACAGCCGCTCGATGTCCGCCTGCGAGAACTCGTGACCGGCGGAGACGACGAGGCTCCCGCTTTCCGCCTCGATGTCCGAGATCAGGCGGTCGCCCGGCTTCAACCGATGTATCGGCACCTTGAGCGATTCGTTCGCCGCCGGCTGGGCCGATCGGTTCGCCTCGTCGAGGAAGCAGGCGCGCGCCGCCTCCAGGATGTCCGGGTCGTAGTGGACGCTGTTCTCGCCCAGCTTCTTGAAGGCGCCCGGGATCGACCCTTCCCGCTCCCTGGCCTCGACCAGATCGATCAGGACCCTCAGGATCCTGGCGCCCAGGGGTATCTCCGTTCCGGCGACGCCGTCGTCTGGGAAACCGTGCCCTTCGAAGCCCTTGTTCTGGTAGTAGATCCACTGGCTGACCTTCTCCAGCCGCGGAATATTCGCGATGAGGTTCCGGCTGACCTCCGGGGTCCGGGCGAGGATCTCTCGCTCGGCGGTCGAAAGGGGGGCGCCGGCGCGAATCTTGGCGAGGGTCTCGGATGGCAGGGTGATCTGCCCGATGGGCGACAGCATGGCCGCCACATTCAACTCCCAGGGGTCCGACAGCTTCAGCCGCGTCGCCATCTTGCGGGCCATGTTGCGCAGCTGCGTCGTCCGGCCGAAGGCCTCGGGCGCCAGGATCATCAGGACGTCGAGCAGCACCTTTACGCTGCCCGCGAGCGTCCGCTCGAGCAGGGTCCGCTCGGCGGTCACCAATTCGTACTGCCGCAGCCCGTCCTCGACCGCGCGCCTGAGATCCTGGGGCGGGCAGGGCTTGGTGTAGAAACGGAAGATGTTTCCCTCGTTCACCGCATCAACGGCGGTCTGCTGGTCGGCGTTCCCGGTCAACATCATCCGCACCGTATCGGGGGAGCGGTCCTTGACCTGGCGGAGAAACTGGATCCCGTCCATGCCGGGCATGCGCATGTCGCTGACGACGACGGCAAAGGGTCCGTCGCTTTCCAGCATCGACAGCCCCTCCGGGCCGCCGGGCGCGGTGCTGATCTCGAAGCTCTTGCGGAGCTGTCGGGTGATGCCCGACAGGACGTTGACTTCGTCGTCGACGAAAAGAACCTTATTCGTCACGCGCACTCCCTTTCCTGTCCCATGCCGGGCAGGAGTTCCGCCCAGACCGACAGGCGGTCCGTAACTCCAACCTCCGCCAGATATTTGAAATCCAGGACCTTCTCGAGCGGTCTGTCCGGGTCTGTCCAGTCCTGGGCCTGGGTCAGGCCCTCGGCGACATGCACCGCGGTCACCACGTCGAAGGCGCGTCCGGGGCACTCGAGTGGGCTATGATGGTGGGCGACCGCCTCCACGACGATGTCGGGAAGGCCCCATAGCCCGACGAGATAGGCGCCGACCGTGGCGTGGGAGGCGCCGAGCGCTTGGCGTTCGGCCTCGAGACGCGCGGCATTCTCGTGCTGCGAAACCGCGACGATGGCCTCGTATTTTTCGGGCTGGTTCGCAGCGAGGACCAGCGCGCCTATGTCGTGCAGCAGCCCCGCGACGAAGGCGTTCTCGGCGGCCTTGTCGTTGAGCCCCGCCTCCTTGGCGATCGACTGCGCGAGGCCGCCGCAGGTGACGCTGTGGTTCCATAGTCCCTCGAGGTCGACGCCTCCGACCTTTGGCCCCTCGTACCGCGCGACGATGCCGTGCGTGAGGACCAGGCTCCGAACCCGTTCCACGCCCAGCCGGGCAACCGCCTGAAGGAGGCTCGCGGCTTTCTCGCCGACACCGAAATACCCGGAACCGGCGACCTGAAGCACCTTGGTGGTCAGGGCCATGTCGCGCGCGACGATCTCGGTGATCTTGTGCACGGCGGGTTCGGGCATCTGCAGCTCGTGGACCAGCTCGTCGTAGATCTCCGGCGGGGTCGGAAGCTCCCGCAGGCTCGATACCAGCGACTGGACTCCTTCGTCTGCGATGAGATCCCGAAGCGCCAGCGCGCGCCGGACCGAAACCAGCAGGAGCTCCGTGTCGCAGGGCTTCGAAAGGAACTGGTGGCTGGTACCGATCAGGCGAAAGGCCTCGTCGTGCCCCACCTGGCCGGACAGGATGAACCGGATCGCATGCGGCTGGCGGACCGCCACTTCGGCCAGCAGGCGCGCGCCGTCCAAGCCCGGCATGCGCATGTCCGAGACGACGACATCGACCCGGGCCGTCTCCATGTATTCGAGCGCCTCGGCGCCGCCGTTGGCGAAGGCCATGTCCCACTCGCCCCGCATGCCCCGCAGGTTGCGGCGCAGCCCCTGAAGAATATTGGTCTCGTCATCGACAAAGAGCACGATCGGTTTCATCTAGGCGGCCTCCTCTGCTTGACCGCTGCTGCTCAGGGGCAGGCGAACGATGAAGGTCGTGCCTTCCCCGACCACGGAGTCCAGAGAGATCGTCCCGCCGTGCTTCTTGACGATGATGCTGTGCGAGATGGCCAGGCCTTGCCCCGAGCCCTTGCCCGGCTCCTTGGTGGTGAAGAAGGGGTCGAAGACCTTTTCCTGAATCTCCTGGGGGACGCCGACGCCGGTGTCGCTGACCCGAATCTCGGCCCAGTCCCCGGTCCTGCGCGTCGCGACGACGATGCGGCCCTTGCCACCGGTATCCTCGATCGCATGCGCCGCGTTGACGATCAGGTTCAGGATCACTTGGTTGAACTCGCCCGGCAAACAGGGGACCTGGGGCAGTTCGGCATCGAAGTCGGTCTCCAGTTCGGCGACGTATTTCCATTGATTGCGGGTCACCGTGATGGTCGTGCCGATGGCGTGGTTGATATCGATGACGGTCTTCTCCTTGGCGTCGGGATGCGAGAATTCCTTGATCGCCTGCACGATCTCGCTGATCCGCCCGACGCCCTCGAGCGATTGCTCGATGGAGGTCGGGATCTCCTCGAGCAGGTAACCGAGGTCGGCCGCCTCGACGGCGTCCTCGACCTCCGCGACGCTCTCCTTCAGGATGCCGCCGGCGTTGGCGGCCTCGACCAGGTCCTTGTATTTCTGCAATACCGAGCCGAGGTCCGAGAAGGCGTCCTGCATGAAACGGACGTTGTCGCCGACGTACTGCACCGGCGTGTTGATCTCGTGGGCGATGCCGCCCGAGAGCGTGCCGAGCGACTCCATCTTCTGGGCCTGGAGCAGATCGCGCTCCAGCTCCGCCCGCTCCTGCTCCGCCTGCTTGCGGCCGGTGATGTCCCTGCAGACCCCCACGAAGAGCACGCTGCCGTCCAGGTCCATCCAGTTGACGGCGATTTCCAAAGGAAAGGTGGTGCCGTCCTTGCGTTGGCCCGTCGCCTCGGTGCGGCTTCCGATGACCTTCGCCTCTCCGGTCTCGAGAAAGCGCTTGATGTAGCCGTCGTGCCGGCTGCGGTGCGGCTCCGGCATCAAGAGCGCGACATTCTTGCCGATCGCCTCGGCGACCGAATAGCCGAAGATCCGCTCGGCCGCGGCACTGAAGGAGTGAATGATACCCTGGTCGTCGATGCTGATCACGGCATCCACGACGGAGTTCATGATGGCGCTCAGCCTTTGTTGACTCGAGTGGAGTTCCGCCTGTTTGGCGCGCAACGCCTCGTCGTCCTGATGACGCTTGGTGATGTCGCGCGCGATCGCGGTAAAGGTACGCCGGTCGTTTACATGCATTTCGCCGACCGAGAGCTCCAGAATGATGGTGGAACCGTCCTTGCGTAGAGCTTCGACCTCCTGACCGAAGCCATTGCTTTCGCCGTCCGGATCCAGAACGCTGGAAATCCCGCGGTCCTTGTTTGCGCGGTGAAACGACGGTATTAGCAAGGAAATGTCGCATCCGACCACCCCTTCCGCCGGATAACCAAAGATCCTTTCTCCGCCCGCGTTGAACGAGTCGACGGTGCCGGTTTCACTGATTGTGAAGATGGCGTCGGAAGCCGTATCGACGATCGCCTGCATCGAGTCCTTTGCCTGGAGCAGTTCCTCCTCGCGTCGTTTCAGCCTCGAAATGTCGACGTAGGTCGTCAGCGTCTTGCCATCGGAGGCCTTCTTCTCCCGGACTCGAACCCAACGGCCGTCGGCGAAGCAGTGCTCGAAGCTCCTTTCCGTACGATGGCCCTCGTATTCTTCGGGCGCCGGCCCGTTATTCCGAACCAAGGCCTCAAGGTTCTGCCCCCTGTCGGCGGCGATGCTGACGAGGTCTTGGAACTTCGCCCCGGGCTCGACGATATCGGAGAGTCCGGAAAAGATGTTGCGGTATTCCCGGTTGAACAGGACGAGACGGTCCTCTTGATCGAACAGCGCGAAGCCTTCCTGCAGCGACTCGACGAGTTCGACCAGTTCCCGCTTCGATTTGACCAGCTCGTCCTCGCGATGTTTCAGTTCGGTGATGTCCGTGCGGATCCCGACCGTGCCCCCGTCGGGCGTGCGACGCCCCGTGACCAGCAGCCACCGCCGGTCGGAGAGCTCCTGCTCAACCGGCGCGGACAGCTTCCGGTGGTCGCGCATCCTGTCGGCCAGCCACTCCTGCTCCCGGCCGACGGCCTCGGCGTATTGGCCCCGCTCCAGGCCGAACCGCAGGATCTCCTCGAAATGCGCGCCGGGCACCATCGCCTCGGCGCTTTCGGTATAGATCTCCTTGTAGTTGTTGTTGCAGATGACCAGCCGGTCCTCGGCGTCATAGAGCGCAAAGCCTTCCGAGATCGACTCGATGGCCTGGACAAGTTGAGCCCGGGCCTGGCGGGCCTCGTCGAGCGCACGGTCGAGCGCCCGTATCGGCAGCACCCGCAAGGTGACGGATACGGCAAGGCCGAGGACCAGCCCGAAGGCCGCGACCACGCCGGTCTTGATCGCGAGGGGCCGCAGACTGCTGATCAGCTGCAGTTTGCCGACCACCACGAATCCGTCGTGCAGGAAAGTCTCCCGCGCGATGGTCGGGCTCGGCTGGCGCGGCCCGCTCTCGAGGATGAGATGGCCCCCGCCGTCGAGGACGCGATAGTGTTGCTCGTCGCGGTGCGACTCTTCCAGAATTTGTTCGAATTTCGGCGTCTGGTAGCGCCACATCTCCGGGATGGTGGATATAAGGCGGGAAATCCTGTCCGCGGGCGACTCCAACTCCGAGGAAACCCGGCCGACCTCGTAGGTATAGGCGGTCCAGAAGAAGATGAGCGGCACCGCGACGGCCACCGTCGCCGCGACCGCCCCGGCAATCCAGGACAGAAGCCCGCGCAGGCGGCGTTCCTCGCCGGTCATCTGGGCGGGCGACACCGGCAAGACCTAGCTCCCCTCCGGCAGGGCGAGCGGCAAGCTGCCGTGGCGCCGCAGTAGGCGTGCCCCCTCGGCCGAGGCGAGGAACCGGATGAACCGCTTCGTCAACTGGTCCGGGTCGTTGGGAACGACGGCATAGAAGGTTTTCGAGAGCGGATAGGATCCGTTCGACAGGTTGTCGACCGTCGGCGCAACGCCATCCAGGACGAGAGGTTGCAAGGACCGGTCTTCGGCTATGACCGCCGAGAGGGACGCCGTCGCGAGCGATCCGGCAAGCTTTTCGGCCAGACCCATGGTCTCCTGCTCCGTGTAGGCGACCGGGAGACGGCGCCTGTGCTTCGAGCGGGCCAGCGAGTCGGCGAGGCCTGGCATATGCGCGATCAAAATCCGCCAGTCCGTATCGGATTCGGGACGGAGTATCAGGCGGATGGGCGTGGCGTCCGGCCAGGAGATCCGCTCGCCGGCATAGATCTCGAGCAAATCCGCGCGGGTGAGCCCCGCCTCGACAT
Organism: Rhodospirillales bacterium; assembly: GCA_029859805.1. Taxonomy (GTDB): domain Bacteria; phylum Pseudomonadota; class Alphaproteobacteria; order Kiloniellales; family JAKSDN01; genus CAMYKD01. The sequence goes on from JAOUCL010000140.1 coordinate 10,794, forward strand.
TCCGCCGGGAGGTGACGAGTACGAAGGGCGTCTGGGCATAGGCGAGCTCGCTGGCGCCCACTTCGCGTTCCGTCTTCTTCAAGGGACGGGCGCTCAGCGCGATGTTCAGATCGCCACCGAGCAAGGCCCGTATTCCACCCCCGCTGCCGAGGCTGGGAAGGACATCGATGCGCGCCTCCGGATTTTGCTCGACGAACCTTTCGGCCAGCGCCCGCATGGTGCCGAGAGCCGCGCCGGTCCCGCCGATCGTCAGGGTTTCGGCCTGGACGGCCGCCGGCGAGGCGAGGTACGCGGCGGCGAGGATCGGCAGCACGGCCCAAGCACGCATTCGCAAGACAAGCGGCATCCATTCAGCTCCCGTAACCGACCGCTCAGAAACGCGATTCGATCCAATCGATCCAACGCGGGATCCTCGCGCCCAAGAGCGCCGCGCCGGAGGCCACAATATTCTTTTATAGCTCTTTAGTATTAGTTAATTCTTTCTACTCTCTATCGGTCATATGATCGCCTGCTCTTCAGCAATGGTCGAGACTCCGGCCGGCGGTGTTCGCCAGGCGCTTTCTCGAAAGCAGTTCTTAATCCCGAGCGGCTATCCCGGCCTGGCGGGTGCGGGACCTCCGCGCCCGAGGGAGGCGTCGTCATGGACTGGTGGCTGATCATCGTCGGAGTGATCGCCGCGGCGCTGGCCTACGGCTATTGGGACCACACGCGGCAAAGCCGCCGCCTGACCGGGATCTTCGCCGTTCTCGCGGCAAGGCATGGGGGCCAGGTCAAGCGGGCCAGCCTGCTGGTGCTGCCGCAGCTGCGCTTCGAGAGCGACGGACGGCGCGTCCTGGTCACGGCCATGGCGACCAGCGGCGCGACCGCCAAGGACAGCGCGCCCTTCACTTTTGTCGACGTCGAGCTGCCGTTCGACACCGGGGCCGAGCTCCGCGTCGAGCGGAGCGCGGACCCTGTCGAGCGCCTTATCGACACCGTCACGCCCGGCCGGCCGCCGGCCACCGGGCACGAAGCCTTCGACCAGGCCTTCCGGATCAAGGGGAAGGACCGGGCCTTCGCCGCGCGCCTGCTCGACGCACGGGTCCGTTATGAGCTGCTGGGCTCGCAGCTGCCGCGCCTCGCCTGCCGCGTGGACGGCCGCAAGATCTCCGTCGATATGGACGGCACCGCCACCGCCCAGTCCGAGATCGAGGAGCTGATCAAGATCGCCGCCCTCCTGGCGGAGCGTTGCGCGCCGGGCCCCCGCGGCTCATGAGTCTGCTAGTGCGGCAGGTCGTGTTCTCACGAATCGCGCGATTGGACGATGGGCTTGCCCTCGAATCGGGCTTGCGCCCTGAAAGCGCAGGGCGTTTTTCGTTCGGCGGAGCCACGGCGTCTGGCCGAATGTGGACGCCGAATGCGTCCTCACAAATGTTCTTCTTGTTAACGGAGCGCGCCAGCCGGCATAATTCAACGCGACGTCCAACAACAGAAAGGAGGTGATCCAATGTCTTGTGATACAGGTGCCACGTCGATCAACTCTGGACCTCATCGCGGGCGGCGGAGCAGCCTCTTCTGCTTGCGCTGATGCCATGATCGCTTGATTAGGGCTGTCGAGTGGCCCATTCACGGAAAGGCGGCCTCCGGGCCGCCTTTCTTTCTTGTTCGGTAAGAATTAGGGTCTGACCCTATTTTAGGGCCCGGCGGCCGGGGCAATGGTCCCCCGGTCATTTGATGATAAGGCAGTTGGCGCCCGTGGTGTTGCTCACCTTCCGGGACACGCTCCCCATCAGAAAGCTCTCGACGTGCCCGAGGCCACGGCTGCCGATGACGATCAGGTCGATCTTGTTCTTGGCGGCATACTCCACGATGGCGGTCGCAGGATCCCCGGAGCCAATATCGGACTCGACGGTTTTGATGCCCTTGGACTCGACCAGTCTCTTGGACTGATTGAGAAGCTGTTCGCCCGCGGAGTTGAGAAGATCGTGCCGCTGGCGTTCGAGCTTCTCGTACGCGTCCATGAGACCCGGGTTCAAGGGCACCTGCATTTCCCGAACGACATGCAGAAGATGCAGACCCGCACCATAGGTCTTCGACAGTTCGGCCGCTGCCTCCAAGGCGCTTGTGGACGCCGCCGAGCCGTCGATTGCCACCAGAATGCGTTTGAACACCTTGGCCTCCCTTTCTCAGAACCGGGGCGCAAG
>JAOUCL010000397.1 GCA_029859805.1 Rhodospirillales bacterium
ACACCCGGCGGCACTTCGTCTGGCAGCGTCATTTCCTGGTCCGCGGTCTTGCCGCCGAGCGGCAGCCTGGCCAGGTATGGCGACGGCCCTACCTCCAGCAAATCGTGGGTAATCCGGTCGCTGGCGTCCAGATAGAAGGTCCGCCATACGCCCGCCAGCACCGACTCCTGGATTCGCGCCCTGAAGTCGCCGTTGTACTGGGCGCTCACCTCGCCCTCGCCGAGGATCTGGTTGACCAGGTCGCGATTCGCGGCATCCAGACCGGAAATATTGGCAAGCTCCGGAGCGCTGCCGTCACGATAGTCATCCAGCGTCTTCTGCAACCAGCGCATGGCTTCGCGCGCGCCCAGCAGATTCTCGACTTCCTCGGGTTCCGGTGTCCGCGGCGCCGTATAGGTCGCCATGTCGGACGGCATCGATATGTACTCGAGCTGCGCGCCGTCTTCTTCCGGGGGCTGGCTACCCGGCCCGATCATCACGACGGGAATGTCGCCAAGTTTCATCGCCATATTCTCCCCATGGCGGTCTGTCGCGGCATCAGGATTCCGCGACTAACGGAATACTGAAAGTAGGTGGCCGCTTTGCTTCCGACCGCATCAATTGATTGATGTCTTCGAGATATTCGGACCAGTTCTGCACTCGCTCGAGTGCACCGAGATATCCGCCTTCGCGGATGAAAACGAGGCACGGCCACTGCCGGAACCCGTAACGCTTCTGCAGCGCGACCTCGACGTCGCGATCGCGCTTGACCACGCCGGGACGCAAAGCGCCGTCGAACGCAGCGACCAGCTCCGGCAACACGACCGCGACATCGGTCGTTTCGCGATATTGCTGCGGGTCGCCCGGAAAAAACAACACGTTGACTCCGGCCTGGTCGACGAAGGCATCGTGATTGTCGAGGTCTATCAGCGGATAGTCGTATTCGTCGAACAGTCTCTGAACCAGTGGATGGGTCACCTGCGTGGGCTCCTTCAGATCGGACGGCCGCTTTCGTAGCCGTCTATGGCGAGCGCGCCCGGACCGATGAGGTCGGTTTCCGCAAGCGGCTCCGACCGTTTCTGATAGGCGACGTCCCAATCGGCCAACACGGAAAGCGCGGCGTCGATCGCATCGGGGACCCGCGCCTTGACCCGTGCCGTCAGGCTGCCACCGTAATCGTCGAGCAACTCGGGCTGCACGCCGACCAGCGCGATCTTGTCCGGAAAATCGCCGGTCAGCTTGGCCGACATGAGCACTTCCTGGAAACCGGCCTGGTGCATGCTGACTTTCTTGGCGCCCATGAACCGTGGCACGTCGTCGTCGAGGACGACCTTTAATGTGCCGGGCGCGAGACCGTAGTCGACGGCATCGAGGATGAGTAACCGACGCGCCGACCGCACCCAGGGGATCAGGAAAATGCCCTGGGTGCCGCCATCCATCACGTGCACGCCCGGTGCGAACGTGTAGCGCGCATTCAGCGCCTCGGCCGTACGCACACCGAAGCCTTCGTCGGCCCACAGAACGTTGCCGAGCCCGAGGATCAGCGTGTCATAGCTGACCGGATCGGCAGACTCCGCCTGATCGCTCAACACGGTCATGATGGCTCCCGGCTCACGGCTGATCGTCCTTCCAGTAGCGCCAGCCGCCGATGATCGTGCTGACACAGCTTTCGCGACCCATGATGTCGGACCGGACCGCCATGTAGATGTGGATGATGGCAAAAACGATCAACAGCCACATGCCCAGCGTGTGCCACATCTTGACCTCCATCGAGCTGCCCATCATCGGGATCAGCCAGCCGAACCACCTGTCCGCCCAGCTACCGACTCCAAGCCCCTCGCCATAGAGGGCAAAACCACTCACCACCATGAAGAGCCCGACGAGCACGTTGAAGAACCACATAGCGACCTGGGCCAGCGGGTTGTGGGCAACGGTCTTTTCCATCTTGCGGGTCAGGAAAAGATTGAACTTGATCTTGTGCATGAGATGGCCGCGCCACTCGCGGCTCCATACCGGCGGGATGAACAGCTCCCGCGAAAACCTGTTGCCGACGAACGCCCAGTAAATACGCACCGCAAACCCAATCGCGAACACATAGCCCGCGATGAAGTGGATCATGCGGATGTAGCCCATCATGAAATGATTGCTGGCTTCACCATGGAGCGCGGGCAATGGATTGGCAATCAGATAACCGGTAATCGACAGCACGATGATCGAAATCGCATGAGTCCAGTGCCAGATACGCACCGGCGCCTCATACACGTACACCGGCTTCAGGCTGCTCGTTCCCGGTCCGCTTGCCGCTGTAGTGCTGCTCATATCAATTCTCCTGTTGAGTCAGGGAGCGAACGCCGCAAACACCGGCGCTCGCCCCGTCAACGGCCTTTAGCGAACCTTGATGACCGCGAGCTCCTCGCCATCCGGCGACATCACGTGACTGGCACAGGCGAGGCACGGATCGAAGCTGTGGATGGTGCGGAGGATTTCCAGCGGCTGCTCGGCATTCACCAGCGGCGTTCCCAGCAGTGACGCCTCGTAGGCGCCGATATTGCCCGCCGGATCCCGCGGCGACGCATTCCACGTCGAAGGGACAATGGCCTGGTAGTTCTCGATCTTTCGGTCCTTGATATGGATCCAGTGACCGAGCGCGCCACGCGGCGCCTCGACCATGCCGACACCCTTGACGTCGCCGGGCCAGGTGGACGGCTCCCACATGTCCATATTGGCCGTGGCCACGTCGCCCGCCTTCAAGTTGGCCATCATGTCGTCGAAGACCTCGCGCATCTTGTGCGCCGACCAGGTGCATTCGAGACCCCGCGCCGCGGTGCGCCCCAGCGTCGAGAACAGAGCGGGTAACGGCAGACCGAGCTCCGACAAGGTCGAGTCGACCAGCTCCTTCACGTCCTCGCGACCCAACGCATAGGCGATCACGAATCGCGACAACGGACCGACTTCCATCGCATGGCCCTTCCAGCGCGGCGCTTTCAGCCACGAGTACTTGGCGCCTTCATCAATCTCCTGGATGTTCGTCTTCGTACCCTTGAGATTGGGGCCGAGTTCGAAGTTGGGCTCGGTCACGCCTTCCCACGGATGCAGGCCGCGGCTCTCGTCGTCGTAGCTGTACCAGGAGTGGTTGACGAACTCCTGGATCTGCTCGAGATCGCGGGTATCGACTTCGTGGACGGTGCTGAGATCGCCGTTAATGATCGCGCCGGCGGGCAGCGCGAGACTCTCGTTGTCCCACTGGTTGGCGATCAACGGGAAATCGCCGTAGGACAGCATGTTCTTGCCGGCCAGTCCGCCGCCATAACCCCAGTCTTTATAGAACGAGGCGATCGCCTTCAGGTCCGGGATGTACACCTTGTCGATGAATTCGATCGACTGGTTGATGATGTCGGAGACCATGTTGAGCCACGTCATGTGGACGGTACCGGTCGCGCCGACCTGGTCAACGTTGATCGAGCACGGCACGCCGCCGACGATCCAGTTCGGATGCGGATTGCGGCCGCCGAAGATCGTGTGGATCTTGACGATTTCCTTCTGGAAATCCAGCGCTTCCAGGTAGTGCGCCACCGCCATCAGGTTGGCCTCGGCAGGCAGGCGATAGGCGTCGCTGCCCCAGTAAGCGTTGGCGAACGGTCCGAGTTGACCCGACTCGACGAAACGCTTCAGCTTGTTTTGCACATCCCGGAAATACCCCGGCGAGGAATTACGCCAGTTCGAGATGCTCTGCTGCAATTGCGATGTTGCCTTCGGATCGGCACTCAACGCGCTAACGACGTCGACCCAGTCA
>JAOUCL010000141.1 GCA_029859805.1 Rhodospirillales bacterium
ACGTCCAGGCTCGCATCGACGTCGATGTGAGCCTGGACGTGGCCGGCCTGCGCCTGAGCGACGGGACGGGCCGGAGGGTCGCGCTCTGGCCCTACGAGGACCTGCGCTATCTGGGCGAGGTCTTCGGCGAGGGGCCCCTGCGCCTCAGGCTCGAGACCGGCGTGGCCGGGGAGGGGGCCGGCGAGGGCGCCGGCGAGGGCGCCAGGCTGGTGGTGGCGGACCGGGCGCTGCTGGAGGATCTGGTCGACCGGGCGCCGCAGCTGGTCCTGCGGCACCGCGGCTGGGGTGAGCGGGCGGCGCGCTGGGCGACCATGGCGGTGCTCGCGGTCGCGGTGCTGACCGGGGTGCTGTGGTTCGCCCTGCCGCGCTTCGCCGAGGCGGCCGCCAAGGTGATCCCGATCGCCTGGGAGGTCGACCTGGGCGAGCGCGTGTTCGCGCAGGTCCTCGATCTCTTCACCAAAGCGAGCGGCGAGCGGCCCGAGTTCTGCGAGGCCGAGGCCGGGCGCGCCGTGCTGGACCGGCTGACCGGCCGGCTCGCGGGCGTCGCGCGCTCGCCCTACACCTTCAATGTCTCGGTGCTGGACATCGGCGTCACGAACGCCTTCGCGCTGCCCGGCGGGCGGATCGTCATCTTCAAGGGCCTCATCGATTTCGCGGAATCGCCCGACGAGGTGGCCGGCGTCCTGGCCCACGAGATGGGCCATGTCACGCACCGCCACGGCACCGAGGGAATCGTCAAGTCGCTGGGCCTGGCCTTCTTCTTCGGCGTCATGCTGGGCGACCTGGGCGGCGGCATCGTGGGCCTGGCCGGCGAGACCCTGCTCTCGACCTCGTTCAGCCGCGAGGCCGAATCCGACGCCGACGCCACGGCGCTCGAGTTGCTCGGCGGGGCGGGCCTGAGCGCCGGCGGCGTGGCCGCGTTCTTCGCCCGCCTGCAGGAGGAGCAAGGCGACATGCCCGCCGCGCTCGCCCTGCTCTCGACCCACCCGACCAACGAGAGCCGCCGGGAGTTCTTCGCCGGGGCCGGCGGCGAGACGGCGATGTCCGCCGCCGATTGGCAGGCGCTGAAGGCGATCTGCGGCGAGGGGTAGGGGGCGGAGGAAACCGGAGGCTTGGAGACCCATGAAACGAGATCCGGATCACCCGATCATCGATGACCCTTGGACCTACGACATACTCGGTTTCAATTATCAGGTAGACAAAGAAGATCCGGGAAAGTCTTTCATCGACTTGACCTTGGAGAAAGAGGGGGTTGTTCGCCGCCTTCGGTTCCATGGTCCGACGAACCTGGAGATAGAGGCAGGGTTTCCAATCCCAACCCGAGGCATGGCGATATTGGACGTACGGGCGAGGCAATTGGAAGGCATCGGGGTCGAGGTCTCGGACTTCGAGAACAGCACGGGTTCGGTTACCTTCCTGGCGAGAGCGGTGGTCGATCTGGATACGCAGGAATAATCGAGCTCGAATCCGAGGGACGGTGGTGAAATCGAGCGAGCAGAGTCAAGGGCCGGAAGGCCCGGCCGTCGCGATGCGGCCCGGCCGGGCGCGCTCTGCGTGTCAGTCCCAGATGTCTTTGGGGGCCTCGAGGGCGGTGATGGGCCGGCCGCCGAGGAGGTGTCCCTCGATAATCGTCGCGACGTCGTCCGGCTTGACCGGCTGGTACAGCACGCCTTCCGGGTAGACGAGCACGCAGGGGCCCTGCTCGCAGGTCCCAAAGCAGCTCGAGGTGTTGAGCTTGAAACGGCCCCACAGACCGCGCGATTCGAATGCGCCCGCGAAGGTGTCCACGACCGCCTGGCCGCCGCGCGCGCTGCACGAGCCCTTCGGATCGTCGCTCGGACGCGTATGCGTGCACACGAAGACATGCTTCTCGGGCTTGGCCATGAGCTCGTTTCCTTCCGTGGACTCCGGGGCCGGGGAAGGATAGCCGAAGCGCGTTCGGAGGCCAAAGGCTTCTATCGCGGGGCCATCGCTGGACGGAAAAAGGTGTCAGGAACCTTTTTTGCAGGAGTTTTTAGATCTCTAACATATTGAGAAATCGATATAACTATCGTTAAAAAGGTTCCTGACACCTTTTTTTGGTCAGCCGTTGCGGTAGAGGTAGCTGTAGGCGTTGATCGCGGGCACGCCGCCGAGGTGGGCGTAGAGGATCCGCGAGCCGGGCGGGAAGAAGCCCTTGGCGGCGAGGTCGATCATGCCCTGCATGGATTTGCCCTCGTAGACCGGGTCGGTCATCATCCCCTCGAGGCGCGCACCGAGACGTATCGCCGCGTTGGTTTCCTCGGAAGGGACGCCGTAGGCGGGATAGGCGTAGTCGGGGTTGAGGACGACGTCGTCGGACGCGATCGCCGTTCCGAGACCGACCTTATCCGCCGTGTTCCGGGCGATCCTGAGGATCTGCGCGTGGGTCTGCGCCGGCGTTCCCGATGCGTCGATGCCGATGACCTTGCGGGCCCGCCCGTCGGCGGCGAAGCCGACCACCATGCCGGCCTGGGTCGACCCGGTCACGGAGCAGACGACGACGTAGTCGAAGGCGAAGCCGAGCTCCGCCTCCTGCTCGCGCAGCTCGTCGGCGAAGCCGGCGAAGCCCAGGCCGCCCAGGGGATGGTCGGAGGCGCCGGCCGGGATCGCGTAGGGCTTGCCGCCCTTCGCTTTCACGTCCTCGAGCGCGCGCTCCCAGCTTTCCCGGATGCCGATGTCGAAGCCCTCGTCGACCAGCTCGACCTCGGCCCCCAGCACGCGGGACATGAGGATGTTGCCGACCCGGTCGTAGACCGCGTCGTTGAACGGCACCCAGCTCTCCTGGACGAGGCGGCATTTCATGCCGAGCTTGGCCGCGACCGCGGCGACCTGGCGGGTGTGGTTCGACTGCACCCCGCCGATCGTGACCAGCGTATCGCAGTTCTGCTCGATCGCCTCGGGCACGAGGTATTCCAGCTTGCGGATCTTGTTGCCGCCGAAGGCCAGGCCGCTGTTGCAGTCCTCCCGCTTGGCCCAGATCTCGACGCCGCCCCCCAGGTGGGCGGAGAGCCGTTCCAGCTTCTCGACCGGCGTCGGGCCGAACATGAGTTTGTGGCGTGGAAACTTTCCTGCGACGTCGAGCATCGGCTGTCCTCCCTGGTTCGAGAGCGCGGGCCTCGATGTTACACCAAGGGTCAGGATCGGCGACCCTTGGACCATCCGCCCATAACCATAGGGAAACTTTTGGGTGACAGTGTGGCCCGCGAGTCGGCGAGCCGTCGTCAACGAGCTACAAACAAGGACCCTGAATGAAAATCCGACCCGCCTTCTGGCTCTTCATCGCGGCGCTTTGCCTGGCCTGGCCCGCTCTGGCGGAGCAGGACGCGCCCGGCGGCGAGGGCGAAGCCGAAAGCGAAGCCGGGGATGCCGACAGGCCCGTGCCGAGCGGGCCTCGCGAAAGGCCTTTGTGGGAGATCGGCGTCGTCGGCGGGGGCGGCTGGTTGCCCGACTATCCGGCCGCCGATCAGAATCACGTCAACGGCATCGCCCTGCCTTACGCCGTCTATCGGGGCGAATTCTTCCGCGCCGGCGACGGCGCGGGGCCGCGCGGCCTTTTCGTCGACATTCCGTGGCTCGAGCTCAATGTCGGCCTCGACGCGTCCTTCCCGGTCGACTCGGACGACAACGACGCGCGGCGCGGCATGGACGACCTCGACTACCTGCTCGAAGCCGGCCCCAAGCTGATCGGCAAGCTGTTGGCGGACGATCCCGTGAACGAGCTCGATCTGTCCTTGGCGGGGCGGGTCGTTCTGTCGACCGATTTCAAGGGCGTCGGCTATCAGGGCCTGACCGTCAATCCGGCGATCACCTATCGGCGCAACGGCCTCTTCGACATCGACCTGCGCGCCATCGCCGCCGTCGGCGCGACCTTCGGCTTCGACGGCTTCAACGAGTATTTCTACGAAGTCGGGCCCGCCGACGTGCGAGCGGACCGGCCGCGCCATCGTGCCGACCCGGGCTATGTGGGCAGCGAGGTCAGCCTCGGCTTGTCCTGGGGTGTCACCGAGCGGATCCAGTTCTTCGGCGGCACCCAGATCGGGTTCTGGACGGGCTCGGCCAACGACGACAGCCCGCTCTACCGCGACGAGGTGACCTATGCCGTGGGCGGCGGCCTTCGCTGGACCTTCTTCACCAGCGACCGCAAGGTCCGGCGCTGAGCCTTCGGCGAAAGCGTGGAATTCCGCTACTCGAGAGAAGCACCCGTGCTCTCGGTCCCATAGAAGGCACCTCCTGCCGACGACGAGATCCTTACCACGAAGACACGAAGACACGAAGACACGAAGACACGAAGAACGTATTGAAACCCTTAGTATCTTTGTGCCTTCGTGGTAATTCCGCTGCTTTGCGTTTCGGGGTGCAAGCCGTCGGGGCCGCAACACTAGAGTCCCAGATACCCTTCGAGGTTCAGCCGGAAGATGGCGAAGACCAGCAGGAAGCCGACGAACTCCAGCGCCGTGATGACGATCAACAGGAAGACGATGCGCCGCGCCATGGGCCGCATGGGTTGCCAGACGCGCCGCATGTACCAGCGCCAGGGCGCCAGGCCGGACCACCGCCGCCACTGGCGAAGGTACTTGTGAAGGCCGTATCCCCAGGAGTTGAGGCTCGTGTCCACCTCGTCCACGCGCGCTTCGCGCTCGGCCTCGGGCGTGCCGCTGTAATCGTCGGTGACGACGAGCTTGGCGCCGCCGCCGCCGGGCCCGCCGCCGGGCTCGACGCGGAACGTGGTCCGCGTCTTGAGCCCGCTGGCGTAGGTCACGGCGAGACCGTGGGGCAAGCGCTCGACGGAGAACCGTGTGTCGATTTCGCGATCGTTGCTCTCGTTCAGCGCGGCCCAGCGGACGATACCGCCGCCGAGGTCCTCCCAGCGCCGGAAGACGTAGGCGGGATTGATGCGAAACAGGCGCTCGACGTCCTGGCAGAAGCCGAACAGCTCCTCGGCTTCCAGCCCCGTCTCGACGACGACCCAGGCCGCGTCGTTTTCCTCCGCTTCGCTCGCGTCCGTATCCGGCGTGGGCTCCATCGACCGGGCTTCCCTCAGCCGGGATGGGGAACGACGAGCAGCGGCGTCTTGAGCGCGCGCACGAGGGTCTCCGGCGTCATGCGCGAGCGCAGGCCGGGCGCGCCCTTCGGCCGGGGCGCGCCGATCACGACCAGGTCGTAGGCGCCGGAGCGCTCGGCCTCGGCCAGGCACTCCGCCGGCTTGCCGAGCCGGACGCTGTTCTCGTAGGCGATCTTGCGCTGTTCGGCCGCGTCTGCCAGGCGGGCGACCTCCAGGCCGACCTCGCGGGCCAGCTGGTCCTCCACGTACTTGCCGAAGCGGGCCCGGGTGACCGCGTTGTTGAGCCAGTCGTCGCCCGTCATGCCCTTCCAGAAATCGGGCACCACGACCAGGTGAAAGAGCTTGCCGCCCTCGCCCAGCAGGTCCAGGGCGGCCGCCTCGGCGGCGCGCGCGCCGTCGCTGCCGTGGCTGGCCAGGAGGATCGAACGCGGATTCATCGCACTACCACTAAAGAAAAGACCCGGCGCCAGCAACGGCGCCGGGTCAGGACTGCCTGTCGCGCCCGCTAGCTTACGAGGAGGTAGACCCCGAGCGCGATCAGCATGGCGAACAGAAGCGCCATGAAGTCCTCGCGTCGGTCGCTGGCGAAGATCGACAGGGCCGAGCCGCGGTGAAACTTCGCGCCCGCTTCTTCTTGAAGGTCGATGTCTTGGCTGTCTTTCGACGTCATTTTGCGGCCTCCCTTTAGATGGTTTCGCTGACGAACAGCAGGATCACGATCAAGGACAGAACCGCCTTGGTGGTTCCGACGATGCCGCCGATGACAAGGGGCTGTCCGCCCGCCTGCTTCATCGCCGCGAGGGTGATCTGCATGCCCAGACCGGTCAGGCCGAAGGCGAAGAGCAGGGTGATCCATTGCCTGAATTTACTGATCTTCTTCGCCGTGTGCCTGACCACCTTGGTTGCCGTCTTCAAGATCTTGTTGGCGTCCTTGGACAGGACGTTCGCGTTGAAGATGCCGCGGATCACGGTCTCGTCGTCGATGGTCATGACCTTCCTGTTCTGGATCAAGCTGGCCAGGGCCTCCTTGCGGTCGGCCCGTTGCAGCTTGCCGGCCTCGGCGCTGAGGGTCGCTGCCTGCTCGTCCTTGAGCAGCTTTCCGGCCGCGATGTCGTTGTCGAAGTATTTTCCCTTGTAGTGCTGCGCCGGAGCGAACACGCCGGTCGAGGACAGCGCGAACATCAGGATGAAGCCGAGCACGAAGACCGGGAACTTCTCGAAGATCACGGTGCCGACGTTAACCTGGGGGCCGGCCGTCGTTTCCTCGAGACGCACGTACCAGACGGCAAGCCACAGAACGATGATCGGCAGGAACAGAACGCGGGTGATGTTGAAGATCTCGGCGACCTTCAGGGTCTCGATGCCGTCCGGCTGATAGGCGAGCGCCGCGCCCGCGACCTGCGCCGAGTTCAGGATACCGGTCCCCGCCCAGGCGCCGAACTGGATATAACCCAGATCCAGAATGTGCCCGATCACCGGGAACAGGAACATGCAGCCGACGCCCCAGATCAGGATGGTGCCGATGGTATAGGCGATCTCCACCGACTTGGCCTGGACGACCGGCGCGGCGGCGACCGTCGCCGAGACGCCGCAGACGCCCATGCCGGCGGACAGCACGCCGCCCATGGAATTCGGGATCTTTCTGCGCCGCCCCAGCCACAGGACCAAGCCGACCGCGCCCAGAACGAAAAAGCCGACCATCACGACCGACAGTTTTCCGAGCGCCGCCAGCTCGGCCAGGCTGTAGAGCGTGCCCAGCAGGATGACCCCGGTCTTGAGGCCGAGCCGCGACAAACGCACGCCGTTTTCCGCCCACTTGGGGATGCCGAAGACATTGACGGTGATGATCCCGGCCAGGATGCCGAGCACCACGTAGTTGAGGCCCAGCACGTCGTGCAGATACTTGTCCGCCATCACGGTCCCCAGGCCCTTGCTGGCCACGGCAACCAGGGGCGCGCCGAACCAGCGCACCACCATGGCGATCAGCAGGATGAAGATGCCCCCTGCAATGCTGGACAGATAGTAGTCCAGGTTGCCTTCCTCGTGCTTGCCCCACCAGTGCCAAGCGCCGACGAGGACGCCGATGGCACCGAACGCATAGCCCATGCCGACCATTTCGCCGACGTACTTCTTGATCTTGAGAAAGCCGATAACGCCATCGGCCGCGCCCGACCCGGCCAGAATGGCGATCGCCACGAAGATGACCCCCATGATCAAGAGAGCCGGATTTTTCTTGGTATAGACCATGATCCTGACGTCCTCCCCTCCTTGTCTGTGTTCGGCCGCATGCGCCGGAACGAGACCAGGCATACGTCCCACTGGTCCGAACCCTTGCCGCCAAGGGCCGTGCGACGGCCTTGGCGGCAACGGAATCTACGGTCTGATATCAAAAGGCACAGACGCTCCCGGGCGCCTGTTTATTCCGTTTGCCCGCAATTGTTTGCGGGATATCCAGGACCAAAGACACTAGGCGTGGCAGGGCGCGCTCTCCGCGCGCGAGCGGTAGAGGGCGATACGGGTGCGCGGGTCGGGCTGCAGGCGCTTGACGGTCGCGTCGCGGAGCGTCTCGGCGATCAACTGGAAACGGCCGGGGTCCATGCCCTCGGCCAGCAGCACGTGGCCGAGCCCGCCGACCCGCCAGGCATAGGCGAGGCGAAGACCCCGGTGATAGGCGCTCAGGGCCTCGGGCATGCCGTCCGGCGCCGGGGCGCGGATCAGGCTGATCTTACAGCCGCGGGTGCCGGCATATCCGATCAGGTCGCGATCCTGCAGGTCCGCGGCCTGGGCCAGCCGCACCGTGGCAACGCGCAGCTTGGCGGCGGAGAGGTCCGGGACGAAGCGTGCCGGATCGGCAAGAACGGGCGCGACGGCCGCATCGCCGGCCTCGTCGAGCCTCCAGTCGTCGTGGGCGGCCCAGGCCCGCGCGAGCCAGACCTGGTCCGTCGCCCGGTCGACCTCGCGGACCAGGAGCAGACCTGCGACCACCATCAAGAGCGCGATGCCGGCGGCCAAGGACGTCCATAGAAGGCGGCGCGCCGCCCTGACCTTCGGCAGCGCCATCGCGGGCGCCTGCACGCTGTCCTTCAGGACCGAACGCAGCTTGGTCAGCACGGCGACCCGCCGGGCCAATTCCGCGTCCTCGGCAACGGCGCGGGCGACGCGGGCGGAGTCGCGCGCGTCCAATTCGCCGTCGACATAGGCGTTCAACTCCTCGATGGAGACAATTTGTCGGTTCATCCACTCCGTTCCCGCGTCTCGAGCGGCATGGCCCGGACGTTGTCCTTCTCGATCAAATTCAGCAGGCTGCTCCGTGCCCGGCTGATGCGGCTCATCACTGTTCCTTTCGGCACACCCAGCAAGTCCGCGGCCTCCGCATAGCTCAAACCGGCAAGATCGATCATCGCTATGATGTCGCGGTGATGAGGCGCCAGGCGTTCCAGCCCGCGTTGCACTGTCAACCCGGATATTAAACGCTCTTCGGCATTCCAATCATCCCTGGCGGATTCGGAAAGTGCGTCGTAGAGCCGCTCGGCCCGGCGCTGGCGCCGGATCTCGTCGACCAGGGTGTTCCTCAGTATGCGGAACAGCCAGACGCGAAAAGCCTTTTCATCGCTGGGAACGGCCTTGGCGGTCAGCGCCTTGAGGCAGGAGCTCTGAACCAGGTCGGCCGCACGGCTGCGGTCTTTGGTCAACCCCAGCGCATAGCCGAAAAGCCGCGACATGTGGGTCTTCAGCCAGTTCCGCCTGATCCGGTCCATTCGTCGACTGTGCGTTGTCCCCCTCGGCCGTCCGGCGGGAATTCGAAGACCACCGCCGGACGTCGACATAAAGTTACCATGATATCCCCATAAAGTATCATGATATTTCAGGACGCGCCCGCATCCCGAGATCGCCCTTGGAACCGGGACCGCCGGTCGCGCGGGCGGCCCCGTTCGGCGCGGCCCCGTTCGATGCGGTTTGGCGATCCTCGGGGGCGGATCCTCAGGCCGAGGGTCGGTCCAATTGCTCGGAGCTGACGCAGAAATATCCGTCGGCCAGATATTTCCGCCTGTACGAGCGGACGTCGTAATGGATCCAGGTGGGCGCGATATTCGCCGGTTCCAGCGACTTGCGGTCGGCCGCGCTCCAGCCGACCTGCGCCGCGCTCCGCTCCACCAGGAGGCCGCGAATCTCGTCGCAGCGGCGCATGTCGTCCCGCCTGTCCTCGCCGGGTCCCAGCGGCACGTCGAGATCGATCGCCTTGCCGTGGTGATTGGTGCTGGTGCGGTTCTTCATCTTGTTGTTTTCGGCACAGCGATATCCCGAGCTGATCACGAAATTGTACTGCGGCAGATAGAACTTGAGCGCGCGCACCGCCCACAGCAGCATCTTGTGGACGCCGGGATATTCATAGAGGTGGTAGGCCTCGATGTGTGGCTTGCCGGTCCGGTATTCGTCCTTGAAGCGGCCCTGGCCGAAGCCCTCGCAGCGGGTGCAGGGACAGGCCAAGCTGCCGAAATCGATCGGCTGGTCGGCGGCGAGCTGTTCGATCGCCGCGAAGGTTGCCGCGTCGACGACGCCGTCGGGCGCGTCGCGCTTCATATAGTCTTGCTGGAACTTGACCACCTGGAGCTCGGTGCCGGGGCCGAAATCGCCGTCCGGCACGGTGCCGCGAAACCCAGCCAAGCGCATCTGCAGCTCGACCACCTCGTTGCCGTCGCTGCCCTTGGCCAAGGTCGTGTTCCCGTATGCCATGGTTCGTGCATCCCTTGTTGACGCCCCAGAGCCGCCCCGGACTCCAATCGCCGCTCCAATGCCCGGTGGTCCAACCGACCCGCGCGGCTTGTATCATCCCTGCCACTTATACCACAGGTCGCTGTCCCCGGCCCATGGTATCGGATCCTACGGTGACGGACGCTTTGGGGGTGCGCCGGCAGGCCGTCGATGCAATTCCATGCGGCCGGGGTGACGGCGGCTTGCCTCAGGTCGCGGCGCCGTCCCGGCGTTGGCTTCGCCAGCGGCCCAGGCCGTGGCCGAACATGGCCAGGCCGAACAGGCAGGGCAGGATGGCCGAGGCCAGCATGAAGTACTGCGGGAAGAGTCGGGCCCACTCGGGCCCGCTGCGGACCGGCGAGACGAAGCCCTCCAGGCCGACGACCAGGCTGCCCAGGGTCAGGAGGCCGCCGACCAGCAGCCAGAAGCCGGCCTCCAGGCGCCGAAGCGGCGCGGGCAGGCCGCGGATCGTGAAGGCCGGCCGGTTGGCGGCCGCGTCGGCGGCGTCGCGCTCGAGCAGGTCGTACCAGGCGGCCAGCGCCAGCAGGCTGCCGACCCCGATGATCAGGGCGAAGCCGAGGATCAGATGCAGCAGCGCGGCCTCCGGCGGCGGCTGGGAGCCCTGGTTCAGGGTGTCGATCAGGAACAGCGGCAGGTCGTAGGCGCCGTGGTTCAGCGTCGGCGCGGCCAGGGCCAGGACGCGGAACAGGGCCGCCCGCAGGCGTGCCCGCCTGGACGCCAGATGCGCGAGGCCCAGGAAATAGCCCATCAGCATGGCGTTGATCACGTGCGAGGGCACGGCGGTCATGGCCCGGGCGGCGGCGGTCCGGCCCCAGTCGTCGGACTTGACCAGGTAGAGCAGGTTCTCGAAGGTCGCGAAGCCGAGCGCCACGGCGACCGCGAGCACCAGGGCGTCGACCGGCCGCTCGTAGTCCTCGTGGCGCAGGGCGATCCAGACCACGATCAGGTACTTGCAGGCCTCCTCCGGCAGCCCGGTGCCGAGGAAGGCGCGCGCCAGGCTCTGCGCCAGGCGGTCGTCGATCTGCCGGATCGCGAGGTCGAGCGGCAGCTCGACGACGACCGCCAGGATCGAGGTCGCGGCGCCCAGCAGCACCGAGGTCCAGACGATCTCGGCGCTCAGGTGGTAGTCCTGGCGGGCGTTGAAGTAGACCAGGAGCAGCAGCCCGGGAATCACGGCGGCGATCGCTATGGCCAGTGACATGGCGCCGGTCTCCTCCGCTCCGCCCGCTCAGTCTTCCCGGAACCGCAGGTCGACGACGAAGCTGCCCTCGTCGCGCGCGCGCCAGAGCAGGTCGTACTCGACCGGCAGGCTCTCGCCTCCGCCGCGCAGCTCGGCGTGGCAGAGCCGCCCGTGGCCCTCGCCGGCGACCGCGGCCTGGCGGATCTTCTCGAGCCGCAGGACCTGGGCGCCGAGGCCGGTCATCGCCGCGTTGTCCCGGGCGATGTCGATCACGACCTCGCGGACCATCGGCGCGGCGCAGCCCGGCAGGCGCACCGGCAGGGCATCGTGGACCGCCAGGGCCAGCACCGAGGCCATCAGCAGTGCGCCGATCACCGCGCCGGGCCGCGAGACGCCGCCGGCCCGGCGCAGCCGGTCGATCGACTCCTGCGACAGCAGGCCGAGCGCGTCGATGGTGCGAGTCTTGCGCTCGGCACGTTCGACCACCAGGGGCTTGCCGCCGGCGGCGACCAGCGCGGCCAGGACGAAGCCGGCCTTGGCGCCGAAGCCGATCAGGGCGTCGAGCAGCACCGGCAGCAGGACGACGGCCGCGCCGATTGCCCAGAGCTTGCGGTAAAACAGCCAGGGCAGGGGGAACAGCAGGCCCCACCAGTTCCAGCTCCAGACGAAGGGGTGACCGCTCGCCCGTGCGCGCTCCCAGAAGGCGACGTAGGGCCCGGGGTTGGGCCCCAGATAGAGCCGCAGGCCGTCCTCCCCGAAGGCGGCCGGGGCCGTGTCGTCGGGCGCCGGGGCGTGGGGGGCCGGGTCGTCGGAAATCCCGTGGTCTTCGCTCAAGCGCTCTGCTCCCGTCGGGCCGATGGGCCCGAACCGGCCGCCAGTCTAGGGTTCCAGGGTTAACCTGAGGTTGCCGGCCCGGCGGAGGCGCATGGCGGTTCGTTCGAGGGGTGGCCGGGGAGCGGGTCGGTTTGAAATATCACCGTCCTTTGGCGGTATCGACAAGCTGACCGTCGATCGTCGGACTTGAACTTCGGGTGCTGGGGGTCTTGCTGCCGTGGCTGGCTCCGGCTCGGGACAGCCGGGTAACTATCGTGCCAGCCAACTGCGCAAAGCTTTCAAGCGCAGGACAGCCTCATCGTCGCCTGCTTCGATGGCTCGTTTATAATTCTCCATCGCCTTGCCCGGGTTAGCCGGAGCGCCGAGAATACCCAGCTCTCCGAGATATACGGGGTCATAGGTTTTTCCCACCGCGGTTGCGGCCTGGAAATTACCGCGATCCAGCGCCAGTTCGTAGAATAGACGGGCCGCCGCTATATCACCAAGTTCCAGGAACCGGTCGCCTCGCTCTATCAGCTTATTCGTTTCGGATTTAGGCGACGACAGCTTCGTATGTGCTGTTGCAGAGGTCGGTTCTTCAGAGGCGGTTTGCGTGAATTGCATGGTCTTCGCAGGTTCACGAGCCAGCGCCGCAGCCTCCGCGGCCTGTGCCTCCGCGGCCTGCTGGCCGGCCCGCGCCTCCGCCAGAGCCGCCGTCGTCCGCTCGGTCTCCCGCCGCGCGGCGGCCAGCTCCTCGTCCAGCCGCGCCGCGTCGCCTTGGGAGGCCTGCGCCGTCACGGTCAGACCCTCGATCTGCCGCCTGGCCGCCTCCAGCTCCCCGGCCAGCGCCGCAGCCTCCGCGGCCTGCACCTCCGCGGCCTCCGCGGCCTGCACCTCCGCGGCCTGCTGGCCGGCCCGCGCCTCCGCCAGAGCCGCCGTCCTCTGCTCGGTCTCCCGCTGCGCGGCGGCCAGCTCCTCGTCCAGCCGCGCCGCGTCGCCCTGGGA
>JAOUCL010000398.1 GCA_029859805.1 Rhodospirillales bacterium
TGCCGCGTGCCGTGGGCGTGTTCCGCCACAGCGGTTGGGAGGTCATCCCCTATCCGGTGGACTACCGGAGCATCGGGCGGCCCGACTGGACGTCTCCGCCGGACCTGGTGCGCGGCCTCGCGGAAGTTTCGCTCGCCACGAAAGAATGGGTCGGATTGATCGCCTATCGGCTGCTCGGCTGGAGCAGCAGCCTGTTTCCCGGTCCCCGGCCGCGAAACGATGCGGCCGCGCCGGCATCGGAGAGGACAGTGGCGGCCGCATTGCCTGGCGGTCATGCCTGTGGCACAAGGGGGCCGTCTCGCCTGGAAACCCGGGGACATGGCGCGGGCGACTATCGGCGTTCGCGCGAGCGGACGCCATATCTGCTGGGATAAGGAATGCGTTCTCGCAGCTTCGTACTGTGTTTGCTGGCCGCGGTCTTTGGCCCGCAGCTTGCCTGGGCTCAAGACGATTTCGCCGTCTGGCTCGAGGAGTTCAAGGGCGAAGCCACGGCTGCCGGGATCTCGCCGGGAACCCTGGCATCGGCTTTGGACGGCGTGGCGCCGCTCGAGGAGATAATCGAACTGGACCGCCGGCAGCCGGAGTTCACCCAGACCTTCTGGGGCTATACCGACGGACGCGTGACGCCGCAGCGCGTGGAACGAGGGCGGAAACTCCTGGTCCAACACCGCTCCTTGCTCAATAAGATCAAGGCGCGCTACGGCGTCCAACCGGGCTTTCTGGTCGCGTTCTGGGGCCTGGAGACCAACTTTGGCGATTTCTTGGGCAAGACGCCGGTGATCGCATCCTTGGTGACCCTGGCCTATGACCGCAGGCGCAGCGACTTCTTCCGAAATCAATTGCTCGACGCGTTACGCATGGTCGATGGCGGACATGCGAAACTGGCGGACATGAAGGGGTCCTGGGCCGGTGCCATGGGTCAGCTCCAGTTCATGCCCAACACCTTCATACGCTACGCCGTCGACGGCGACGGCGACGGCCGCCGGGATATCTGGCGCAGCTATCCCGACGCCTTCGCCTCGGCCGCCAACTATCTCAGAAGCATCGGCTGGCAGCCGCGGGAGAGGTGGGGCAGGGAGGTCCGTCTGCCGCAGGGATTCGATTTGAGCCTGGCCGACTTGGCGGTCGAAAAGCCGCTCTCGGAGTGGCGGAAATTGGGCGTCCGCCGGGCCAACGGCCGGAAACTGCCCAGGGCCAAGATGTCCGGTTCGATCGTCCTGCCCGGCGGGGCCGGGGGGCCGGCTTTTCTGGTCTACCGGAACTTCCGGAACATCATGGTCTGGAACCGTTCCTTGCTCTACGCGCTGGCCGTGGGATACCTGTCCGATCGCGTCATCGGCCTGGGTCAGTTGCGGGCCAAGCGGCCCACCGGCGAAAGGCCCTTGCGGCGCGAAGAGGTGGAGGAACTGCAGGTGCTCCTGGCGGCACTCGGGTTCGACCCGGGAGAGCCGGACGGCATCGTGGGCTCGCGCACCCGGGCCGCCCTTCGGACCTATCAGCAACATGCGAATCTGCCGGCGGACGGCTATCCCACAATAGGATTGCTCGAGGGGCTGCGTCAAAAATCGGGCAATTAAACGCGGCATTGCCGAGAGACCCCCACGTCGCTAGATTACCAAATACTGATCTACGTATTGATAACCACACAAGATGATGAATCTGACAGATCGTAAGTGTCTTGTTCTGGTGGCACTGCTCGGGCTTGCGCTGGCAGCCTGTGCGGAAAATCGAACGACGCCTTCCGGGGCCGAAACCGCGTTGCCGGCCGCGGGCGCTATGGGCGAATACAAGATCGGGAAACCGTACAACGTGCGCGGAATCTGGTATTACCCGCAGGTCGACTACGACTATCGCGAAACCGGAATCGCCTCGTGGTACGGGCCCGGCTTTCACGGCAAGCGGACCGCGAACGGCGAAGTCTACGACCAGATGGAACTGACCGCGGCGCATCGCACCCTGCCGATGCCGAGTATGGTCAGGGTGACCAACCTGGAAAACGGCCGTTCGCTCGTGGTCCGCATAAACGACCGCGGTCCGTTCTCGAATGGCCGGATCATCGACCTGTCGTATCGTGCCGCGCAGCTTCTCGACGTTGTCGGAGCCGGCACGGCCAAGGTGGCGGTGGAAAACCTCGGCCAGCAGAGCCGGCAGCTTGCGGCGATCGCCCAGGGCCGAGAGGCGGCCAGGAATGCTCCGGAGGCGGTTCCCATGGTGTCAGTGGACTCCGCACCGTTGGAACCTGTCGGCGGGCCATCGCAAGCCGCGCAGGTCCCGCAACCTCCGATCGGCGATCAAACGGCGAGCGACCCGATACGACCTAAGCGGGGTCCTGTAAGGCCGGCGCGCCTTCGGCGGGCCGGGACCGGCATCTCCGACTCTAGCCCGCCTGTGCCGCACACACGGACGCTCTTGGCCTCCCGATCGCTCGCCATGGCCACGGATACGAGCGACGTGAACGGCTGGGACTTCGATGGACAGGATCGCCTTGGCGGGAACACGGGCGCGCGGCTGGATTCCGAATCGGCGCCCCGGCCCGATGGTACGGTGACGCAGCTTGCAGTCCGCCCGACGAACATCTTTATCCAGGCGGGCTCGTTCCTGCGGCGGGACTACGCCGCCCGGCTGAGTATCAGGCTTTCGGTATTGGGTCAGACCAGGGTCACCGAGGCGCAGGTCGACGACCGGATGTTCTTCCGCGTGCGCCTCGGCCCGATCGTCTCGGTCGCCGAGGCCGACCGGCTGCTCGATGTCCTGCAGACCAAAGGTTTCGCCGATGCCAGGGTGGTCGTCGACTAGCGAGCGGCCATAATTTCGGCATATTCGGCGGCTAGCCAGGGCACCTCGGGGCAGATCATGTCGCGGGTCGCAACGTCAAACTCCCAGGATAGTGGAACCGTCATGTTCAAACACTCCCCAGTTCTCCGTCTACTGGCCTTGGCGGCCGTCTTTCTGGCCGGCCTTGGCGCGATGCCGCACCCAGGCGCCGCCTTCGAGAGCCGGGCCCGCGAAGCTCTGCTGATCGATGCCACGACCGGCACCGTGCTGCTCGAAAAGGACTCGCATCGGCCCATGCCGCCGGCATCGATGAGCAAGATCATGACCGTCTACCTGGCCTTCGAGGCGCTGAAGGACGGACGTTTGTCGCTAGACGACAAGCTGATGGTCAGCGAGAAGGCCTGGCGCATGGGGGGGTCCAAGATGTTCGTGGAAGTCGGCAAGGAGGTGCGCGTCGAAGACCTGCTGCGCGGCGTCATCGTCCAATCCGGCAATGACGCCTGCATCGTGCTCGCCGAGGGCTTGGCCGGGAGCGAGGAGGCTTTTGCCGAGCTCATGAACCGCAAGGCCGCCGAACTCGGCATGAACGACAGCAGTTTCGCCAATTCCACCGGCTGGCCCCATCCCGAGCAGCGCATGTCGCCGCGCGATCTGGCCACTCTGGCACTGCGCACGATCGCCGATTTTCCCGACTACTATCACTACTACGCCGAGACCAACTTCACCTTCACCAAGATCAAGCAGGGCAACCGCAATCCCTTGCTGTACAAGAATGTCGGGGCCGACGGCCTCAAGACCGGACATACCGAGGAGGCCGGCTACGGCCTGACCGGCTCGGCGGTCCAGGACGGCCGCCGCCTGATCGTCGTGGTCAACGGGCTCAAGAGCATGAAGGAGCGCGGCAACGAGGCCCAGAGCTTGATCAACTGGGGGTTCCGCGAGTTCGACAACTACAGCCTCTTCGCCGCCGGCGAGA
>JAOUCL010000142.1 GCA_029859805.1 Rhodospirillales bacterium
CCACGGCGACCCGCGCAACCACAGGGTCGACCGCATCGTCGACTCCCTGGCAGCCGAGACCTCGACCTTTCTGGTCGGCGGGTTGACGGCGGGGCCGGCCGACTGTCCGCAGATCGCCGGGCGCATCTGCGCGGGCGGGCTGTCCGGCGTCCTGTTCGGTCCGGAGCTGCCGGTGGTCGCCGGACTTTCCCAGGGCTGCACGCCGATCAGCGAGGTCCGGACCATCACCGAGGCCGAGCAGAACGTCGTCATGAAGATCGACGGGCGCCCCGCGCTCGAGGTCTTCAAGGAGGATATCGGCGAGCTGCTGGCGCGCGATCTGAGGCGCGTCGGCGGTTACATCTACGCGGCTTTTCCGATCGTCGGCACGGACACCGGGGACTACCTGGTGCGCAATCTGGCGGGCATCGACTTGGAGCGCGGCTGGATCGCGGTCGGCGACCTGGTCGAGGAGGGCCGGCAGTTGATGTTCTGCCGGCGCGACCACGAGTCCGCCGAGCAGGACCTGAAGCGGATGCTGGCCGACGTGAAGCGCCGCGCCGAAACGCCGCCCAAGGCCGCGGTCTATTTCTCCTGCATTGCGCGCGGTCCGAACCTTTTCGGCCCGGAGTCCGAGGAGCTGAAACTGGTCCGCGACACCTTGGGCGACCTGCCGTTGGTCGGCTTCTATGCCAACGGCGAGATATCGAACAATCGCCTCTACGGCTACACCGGCGTGCTGGCGCTGTTTCTCTAGGCACGCGACGGGCAAGGCAATTCCGAACAGGGAAGCAGGCATGGAATACCGCCGACTCGGACGGACGGACCTGAAGGTCAGCGTGATCGGCCTGGGCAGCATGACCTGGGGCGAGCAGGTCACGGAACAGGGCGGCTTCGCGCAGATGGACTGCGCGCTGGAGCGGGGCGTCAACTTCATCGACACGGCGGAGATGTACGCGGTTCCGCCGCGCGCGGCGACCTACGGGCGCAGCGAGGAGATCATCGGCAACTGGCTCACGGCGCGGGGCGGGCGCGACAAGGTCTTGATCGCCACCAAGGTGACCGGGCCGAGCGACCGTTTCCCCTATATGCGCGACGGCAAGCCGCGGCTAGACCGGCGGCACATCACCGAGGCGGTCGAGGCCTCGCTTCGGCGCCTCGGGACAGATTACATCGACCTCTACCAGCTGCACTGGCCGGAGCGCCCCCTCGACGTCTTCGGCGAGCTCGGCTACCGGCACGAGGCGGAGGACCCGGAGGCCACGCCGATGGAGGAGACCCTCGCGGTGCTGGGCGACCTGATCGCGGCCGGCAAGCTGCGCAGCGTCGGCCTTTCGAACGAAACGCCCTGGGGCGTCATGCGGTTCCTGGCGCTCGCCGAGACGGGGCGCGGCCCGCGCATGGTCTCGGTCCAAAACTCCTACTCCCTCCTCAACCGCACCTTCGAGCCGCGCCTGGCGGAGGTGGCGATCCGCGAGGACTGCGGGCTGCTCGCCTATGCGCCGTTGGGCGCCGGCACGCTCAGCGGCAAGTACCTGAACGGCCGGCAGCCGGCCGGCGCTAGGCTCACACTGTTTCCTGACAACACGCGGTATCGTGGCGCCCGGGCCGAGGCGGCGATCGCCGCCTATGTGGCGCTGGCCCGGGAAAACGGCCTGGACCCGGCGCAGATGGCGCTCGCCTACGTCGCCTCCCGGGCCTTCCTGACATCGGCCATCGTCGGCGCGACCAGCGTGGTGCAGCTCGAGAACAACCTCGAGGCCAAGGACCTCGTCCTGTCCGAATCGGTGCTCGACGGCATCGAGGAGATCCACAGGACACACACTTATCCCTGCCCCTGAACCCACCAAGGCCGATAGACTGAGACTCGAGGAGTCGGGACCCTCATGCGCCTCTTCATCGCCATCGCCTTGCCGGAAGACCTTCGCGCGCGGCTCGCTGCGCTGGGCAACGGGCTGCCCGGCGCGCGCTGGGTCAGCGAGGAGAATCTGCACCTTTCGCTGCGCTTCCTGGGCGAGCTGGACGGCGGCGAGGCGGCGGATGTCGACGCGGCCCTGGCCGGGCTCCGGGTGTCGGGTTTCGAGCTCGGGCTCGAGGGCATCTCGCACTTCGGCGAGGGGCGCAATCTGCGCGCGCTCTGGGCCGGCGTGCGGCCGAGCCCGGCGCTCATGCGCCTGCAGGCCAAGATCGAACAGGCCGTGATCCGCGCCGGCCAGCCGCCGGAAAAGCGCAAGTTCAAGCCGCATGTGACGCTGGCGCGCTTCAAGTCCAACCCGGGCAGCAGGCTGCAGACGTATCTCGCCGAGCACGCCCTGTTCCGGACCGAACCCTTCCCGGTGGACGGCTTTACGCTCTACTCGAGCGTCCTGTCGGCCAGCGGCGCCATCTACAGGCCCGAAGCGGAGTATCCCTTGGAGCCGAACGAAGCCGGCGCCCGTTAGGGGGCGGGCGGTGTCCCTCTCCGGCGCGGGTTCAGCCGTAGCGCCTCAGGATGCCGTCGACCGAGGCGGCGTAGTGGCCGCCGAACAAGGTCGTGTGCACCAGCAGGGGATAGAGGTTGTAGATGTCGCGCCGCGCCTCGAAGAAGCCGGGCGCGATCGGCCGGTGCTCCCGGTAGCGCTCGAAAAAGGTCTCGCCGAAGGTGCCGAACAGGGTCGTGAAGGCCAGCTCGACCTCGGCGTCGGCATAGTGGATCGCCGGATCGACGAAAGCGGCGATGCGCCCGGCCTTGACCAGGATGTTGCCGCCCCAGAGGTCGCCGTGGATCAGCGAGGGCGCGGCCGGCTCGTCGAGGTGCCGCTCGAGCTTGCCGCAGAACGACTCCAGCCGTTTCATCGTGGCCGCGGGCAGGTGTCCGGATTCCAGTGCCAAACGGCCCATATAGGCCAGGCGCTGTTCGCGGAAGAACGCGACCCAGCTTTCGGTCCAGGGGTTGGGCTGACGGAGCGGCCCGATCAGCGTGTCGCGCGCGTAGCCGCAGGCCGGCGCCGAGACCGCGTGCAGCGCGGCGAGCAACTCAGCAGCATGGGCCTCGGCCGCGGCGCCGAGGGGCGACCCGCTCTCGACGTAATCCATGAGCAGCAGGTCGTCGGCGGCGTGGAGCACGGTGGGCAAGGGCAGGTCGCTCAGCCTGGCGAGGTCGGCCAGCATGGCCGCTTCCTCGGCCAGCCCGCCCTCGGGCGCGACCTTGGCGACAAGGGCGCCGCCACCCTCCAGCTCGACCTTGTAGACCTGTGCAATGCAGCCGCCGGGCAAGGCAGCGACGCGCTGCGGCCGGCGGCCCGCGACAGCCTCGACCGGCCCGACCAGGCGCGGGTCATCCGGTCTCACAGGAAATCGCGCTCGATCGCCACGATGAGTCCCTCGACACCGGGTTCGATCAAGTCTAGCGCGTAGTCGTAATCCGCGTGCCGGCCGTAGTAAGGGTCCGGGACCTCGGCCGGAAGGCCCGCTACCCCGGCATATTCCAGGAACAGCTTGACCCGTTCCGCGAGGTGCGGCGGACAGAGCCGGCCGAGTTGTCGGAAATGCCCGCGGTCCATGCAGAGGACCAGGTCGAAGGTCTCGAAGTCCTCGCGGCGCAGCTGGCGCGCGCGCTGGTCCTGCAGGTCGTAGCCGCGCCGCGCCGCGCGCTGGATCGCCCGCTGGTCGGGCGGCTCGCCGGCGTGGTAGCCGATCGTGCCGGCGGAGTCTACGCTCACGCGCCCGCCGAGGCCGGCCTCCGCCAGCTTGTGGCGCAGCACCCCCTCGGCGGTCGGCGATCGGCAGATGTTGCCGGTGCATACGAAGAGGACCTTGACCTCGCTCACGGTATTGTTCTCCGCGCTGCTTTGTTCGCTCGGCGGTCTCGTCTATCATCGCAGTCCTCATGCCGCAACACGACAGCCGCAATATCGTGATCCTGACCGGGGCCGGGATCTCCAAGGAGTCGGGGCTCGACACCTTCCGCGACGCCGACGGCATATGGGCCAAGGTGCGCCTCGAGGACGTCGCCACGCCCGAGGCTTTCGCCCGGGATCCCGCGACCGTGCACGCCTTCTACAACGCGCGCCGCCGGGGCTTGCGGACCGGTGAGGTCGCGCCCAATGCCGCGCACGCGGCGCTCGCCCGGCTCGAGGCCGAGTGGCCCGGCGAGCTGCTGCTGGTCACCCAGAACATCGACGATCTGCACGAGCGGGCCGGCTCGCGCAGCCCGCTGCACATGCACGGCGAGCTCCTGAAGGGTCGCTGCGAGTCCTGCGGAACGGTGAGCCCCTGGCACGAGGACATGTGGCTGGAAAGCGCCTGCCCCGGCTGCTACCTGCCGGGAGGCATGCGGGTCCACGTCGTTTGGTTCGGCGAGATGCCCTTCGAGATGGAGCGCATCTACGCCGCCCTGGCGCGCTGCAGCCTGTTCCTCTCGATCGGTACCTCCGGCAACGTCTATCCGGCCGCCGGCTTCGTCCAGGAAGCGCGCGCCAACGGTCGGGCCCACACGGTCGAGTTGAACCTGGAGCCCTCGGAAGGCCACAGCCTCTTCGAGGAGCGCATCTATGGCCCGGCCACCGAGGTCGTCCCGGCCTACGTCAAGCGCCTGCTCGGCGAGGGAGGCCGATGAAGGACTCGCTCGAAGAGCTGCTGGGCGAGGTGCGCGCCTGCCGGGTCTGCGCGGCGGAGCTGCCGCTCGGGCCGCGGCCGGTGCTGCGGGCCGGTTCGACCGCGCGGCTCCGAATCATCGGCCAGGCGCCCGGGACCCGGGTACACGAGACCGGGATTCCCTGGAACGACCGCAGCGGCGAGCGCTTGCGCGCCTGGCTGGGCCTCGAGCCGGCGGCCTTCTACGACGAGGCGCGCGTCGCCATCGTGCCGATGGGCTTCTGCTATCCCGGCCGCGACCCGCGTGGAGGCGACAACCCGCCGCGGCCCGAATGCGCGCCGCTCTGGCATCCGCCCTTAGCCGCCGCCCTGCAGGCGGTCGAGCTCACGCTCCTGGTCGGCCTCTACGCCCAGGGCCATTACCTGGGGCCGCGGCGCAAGGCCTCCTTGACCGAAACCGTGCGGACCTGGCGCGACTACGCGCCCGAGATCCTGCCTCTGCCGCACCCGAGCTGGCGGAACACCGCCTGGCTCAAGAAGAACCCCTGGTTCGAAGCTGAGCTCTTGCCGGACTTGCGCGCCCGGATCGCGGCGTTGAGCTGACCGCGCGTGTAATCAGGCCTGGGCTTCGATGCGGTCCATGTCGTCGTCGCTGAGGCCGAAGTGGTGGCCGATCTCATGGATCAGCACGTGGCGCACCACGTGGGTCAGGTCCTCGCCCACCTCGCACCAGTAGTCGAGGATCGGCCGCCGGTAGAGGTAGACCAGGTCCAGGTCCTCCGGCGTATCCAGGACGCTCTTGCGGCTCAGGTCGACGCCGCGATAGAGCCCCAGGAGGTCGAAGGGCGTCTCGCACTCCATGTCCTCCAGGGTCTCGTCATCGGGGAAATCCTCGACCCGAATCACCACGTTGCCCGCGAAGCGGCGCAGCTCGGCCGGGATGCCGGCAAAGGCCTCGCGCGCGACCGCTTCGAGGTCGGCCAGCGTGGGCGCCGTAGTGTAATGCCCGATGTCGTGCCGGTGTGCCATGGCCTGTGACGTGCGACTCTTCGGCGACTTTGTCAAGCTGCCGAACCGCGGCGCAAGGTTCCCGAAAGGCGCCTACTGCATGCGCATGCCACCGTCCAGGCGAATCACGTCCGCGTTCAGCATGGGGTTGGCAACGATGTGCAGGACCAAGTCGGCGAATTCCGAGGATTTGCCGAAGCGCTTCGGAAAGGGCACTTGGCTGGCCAGGTTGTCCTGCACCTCCTGGGGCATGTTGAGCAGCAGCGGCGTGGCGATCAGGCCCGGCGCGATGGTCAGCACCCGGACTCCTACGCGCGCCAGCTCCCGCGCCGCCGGCAGCATCATGCCGATGACCCCGGCCTTGGAGGCCGCGTAGGCCGCCTGGCCCAGCTGACCCTCGACGGCGGCGATCGAGGCGGTCGATATGATCACGCCGCGCTCGCCGTCCTCGCCCAGAGGGTCTGCGCCGGCCATGTCGGCCGCGGCCAGGCGCAGCAGGTTGAAGCTGCCGATCAGGTTCGTCTGGATGACCTGCGCGAAGGCTTCGAGCGGCATCGGCCCGTCGCGGCCGACGATCCGCTTGGCTGGTGCGATGCCCGCACAGTTGACCAGGACCCGTGCCGGCCCGTGCGCTTCGCGCGCCGCGGCGACCGCAGTCTCGGCCTCGGCAGCGCTGCCGACATCGCATGCGAGGCCCAGCCCGCCGATCTCGTTGGCGACACCCTGGGCCGCCTCGCCGGAGAGGTCCAGCACCGCGACCTTGGCCCCGGCCGCGGCCAGGTGGCGGGCCGTCTCGGCGCCCAGGCCTGACCCGCCGCCGGTGACGATGGCGCCACGTCCCTTCACATCCATTGCACGTCCCCTTTGCTGCACTGCGAAATCCGGCGCGCTCTATAGCAGACCAGGCCCCCGGAGGCGAGTGGCGATTGCGGCCCTCGGCCCGAGATCCCATATGAACATCCATGGCCGGCCGCGACCTGGTTCCCATCGATCCGAAGCGTTATGCGCGCGACAAGGCGCGTGTCGAGCAGGGTTTCTGGGACAAGGTGCGGCGGACGCTGGGCCGCGTGCCCTTCGTCGAGGAGGCGGTGGCCGCCTACTACTGCGCACTGGATCCCAAGACGCCGCTCCAGGTCAAGGCAATCCTGCTGGGTGCGCTGGCCTATTTCGTAGTGCCCGCCGACATGATCCCCGATTTCATCGCCTGGTTCGGTTTCACCGACGACGCGGTCGTGCTGGCCGCGGCGATCCGCAGCGTCGCCCCCGCCATCACCGAGGGGCACCGGGACAAGGCGCGCGCCGCACTGCGCCCGGACGGCCCCGACCGCGAGGCGGCCTAGGCGGATATTTGCGGCAAAGCCTTCGGTCCCGAAACCCATCCTTAATGCCTTCGTAAGCGATCCTTAAGCGCTCTCGGCTACAACCGCAGGGCTCCGTTCCAAGCGGCGGATTACCACGGTTGAATTAGGAGAGGGCAGATGTTTCGCAGAGTATTGCCGGCGGTCCTCGGATTGGCCCTGCTGGCTGCGTCCGGCTCGGGCGCGAAGGCACAGTTCGACTTCGGCTTACCCGACGTCTATATCGCGGCCGGCGCGGGCGGCGCGCTCCTGGAGGACACCGAGATCCGGTCGGTAGGAACGAACTTCGAGACCATACCCTTCCCCGGATACGCCGTGAGCGGTGCCCTCGGCCTCGACTTCGGCATTCTGCGCCTCGAGGGCGAGCTGTTCTACAACGAGTACAACCTGGACACCATCGAGTTCGCCGGGTTCGACGCCGACGCCGACGGCAGCTTCAAGACCCTGGCCGGCATGGGCAACGTCTTCGTCGACCTGCCGGTTCCCATTGTCTCGCCCTTCGTCGGCGCCGGGATCGGCTATGCCAAGGTCAAGGCCGACAATTTCGAGTTCGGCGGCGTGCCCTTGGTGGACGACAGCGATTCCGGGTTGGCCTGGCAGCTCAGGGCCGGCATCGCCTTCGCGATCTTCCCGTTGACCGACATGACGATCGGCTACCGCTACTTCGTAACCGACGACCTCAAGATGAGCAATTCGCTGGGCGACGTCGACGTGGAAAAGCTGAAGTCGCACATCTTCGAGCTCGGCCTGCGCGTCACCTTCTGATCCCACCGCGAATGTCCCGGACCCGAAATTCGATCGATCGAACTTCGAGTCCGGGACACTGATTGCTTGATCCTCGTGTGATTCAGCTTCCAGGATTCGTCACATCGAATGGTGACGAACCTAGGAACCATCACACTAGGCGCGCTCACGGCCGCCCCTTGGGCGCCGCGGCGGCCGCGCCGCTCGCCGGGCGTTCCCTGACGACCAGGGCCTCGCGTCGGGCGATGTAGATCGCCGAGCCGGCGATGATCGCGGCGCCGATCCAGGTCCACAGGTCCGGTACCTGGCCGAACACGACGAAGGCGAGGCCCGCCACGAAGGGCAGGCGCGCATAGTCGAAGGGCATGACCGCCGAGGCGTCCGCCTTGGTGTAGGCGCGGGTCAGGGCGATGTGGGCGAGCGCGGCCAGGAGACCGATCAGGGCGAGCAACGCCAGGGCCGAGCCGCTCGGCCAGCGCCACACGAAGAGCGCGGGGATGAACGACAGCGGCGTCAGGATCAGGTTCATATAGAGCACGATGGCGGCGGGCGAGTCGCTGCGCGCGAGCGATTTCACGATCAGTGTCGCGGTCGCCATGAAGGCGGCGGCCAGGACCGGCAACGCCATGAGCGGGCTCGCCTCCACGAAGCCGGGCCGCAGGATCACCAGCACGCCGAGGAAGCCCAGGAGCGTGGCCGACCAGCGCCGGGCGCGCACGATCTCGCCCAGGAAGACGGCCGCGCCGGCGGTGGCGAAGAGCGGTACCGTGAAGTTTAGCGCCACCGCCTCGGCCAGCGGCAGCAACGCGACCGAATAGAACCAGCAGACCATGGCTAGCATGCCGATGGTCGCGCGCCAGATATGAGTGCCGAGGCGCCGGGTGCGCAGGCCGCCGAGGCCGGCGTGTGCCAGCCAGGGCAGCATGAAGGCGAGCGCGAAGAGATTGCGGAAGAAGGCGATCTCGAGCGGGTCCAGGTCGGCCGCGACAGTCCGGATGGCGATGTTCATGATCGAGAAGCAGAAGGCCGCCGCGGTCATGTAGAGCGCCCCCTGAAGAGGCGCGGAGACGGACCTGTGCCGTGCGGAAATGGCGTCGCGTATTGTCATGAGAGGCCGGAAGCTTAAGGGGCAGCCGGCCTGGGCACCACCCCCAGGGGCGCAAGGCAGCCATGCGCCCCGGATGCAGAAACCGAAATGACATGGGCGATCGCACGGAGCATGGCCCGGCGCACCGGCCCTCATCCGTCGAGCAGCTTCTCGTGGGGGTTCAGGAAGAACACGCGCAGCCAGCCCTGGGTGCCGCTACGGGCCTGCCAGGGGTAGGGAATGGCTGTGAAGATCGAATAGTGCAGATGCGGCGGCTTGCCCGCGGCGTTGCCGGTCGTGCCGACCGCGCCGAGGGCCTCGCCGGGCGAAAGCCACTGTCCGAGACGGACGTCGCTGCGCTCCATATGGGCGTAATAGTGGAAACGCCACTTGGGGCCGAGCACGACAACGACGGTGCCGCCCCGGCCGAGCGTGCCTTGAAAGACCACGACACCGGAGCTGGCGGCGACCGCCGGCGTGCCGGCATCCGCGAAGATATCGATGCCCTTATGCACGCCTGATCGGCCCCAGGGCGCGTACCAGAATGTGCCGTGATTCCAGTCCGTGCCGTTCGCCCCGGCGACGGGAACCACGAGCCGTTCGGGCACGGCGAATCCGGCCAGAAGGACCGCGAGGCCCGCCAAAGCACTGATCCGGAGCGTCCTGCGTGTCGTCGATCCGTTTTTCATGCGCGCCGCCACCCTGGCAGATCGGATTGACTGAAATATGACGCGGTCGAGGCGGCCTTCGAACCGAGACCCGCTTGCTGCCGGAAAGGGGCCGTGGTTGGACCGGCAGCGAAGGCTCGCCGGGCCGCGACCGGAAGCAGGAAGCAACCAGCCGCTCTCGGGCTTCGGTCTCCGTCCTCGAAACCCTGGACTTGTTCATAGACAGCGACCGCCTAAATTGCAGAGATCGCTGTTTTTGACCGCGTCGAAGGTGCCAGGTGATATGTTTGTGCTCGGACGGCGGATGATCGCACGGGCAGGGTCGGTCGGGAGTCTTCTGCTCCTCGTGGCCGTGGTCCTGGGCGCGCCCCGCGCCGCGCCGGCCCAGTCCCTGACCCTCGAACCGATCGCGACCGGATTGGCCCGGCCGGTCGATATCGCGCATGCCGGCGACGGTTCGGGACGGTTGTTCATCGTGCTGCAAGGCGGCCGGATCGTGATTCACGACGGCGCCGGCGTGCTGGCGCCGCCGTTCCTGGACGTGACGTCGCTGGTATCCTGTTGCGGCGAGCGTGGCCTGTTGGGTCTCGCCTTTCATCCGGATTACGCCAGCAACGGCTTCTTCTATGTCAATTATACCGACGGGTCGGGGGACACGGTCATCGCCCGCTACCGGGTTTCGGCCGATCCGGATCTCGCCGATCCCGGGTCTGCCGACATCCTGCTCACCGTCGCGCAGCCCTATACCAACCATAACGGCGGCCAGCTCCGCTTCGGACCAGACGGCTTTCTCTACATAGGCCTGGGCGATGGCGGCTCGGGCGGCGACCCTGAAAACCGCGCCCAGGACCTGAGCGAGCTTTTGGGCAAGATCCTGCGCATCGACGTGGACGGCGGCCCGCCCTACTCCATTCCGCCCGACAACCCCTTCGTCGGGGTTGCCGGCGCGCGGCCGGAGATCTGGGCGCGCGGTCTGCGCAACCCGTGGCGGTTCAGCTTCGACCGCCTGACCGGCGATCTGTTCATCGCCGACGTCGGCCAGGGCGCCCGGGAAGAGGTCGACTTCCAGCCGGCCGGCAGCAGCGGCGGCGAGAACTACGGCTGGCGCCTGATGGAGGGGAGCAGCTGCTTCGATCCGCCTGCGGGCTGCAACGACGGTTCCTTGGCCCTGCCGATCATCGAATACGGCCACGTCGACGGAAACTGCTCGATTACCGGCGGATATCGCTATCGAGGCGCCCGGCTGCCGGCTTTGGCTGGCCAGTATCTCTACGCCGACTTCTGCTCGGGACGACTCTGGACAGCCGCAGAAGAGGTGGACGCCGCCTGGACCAGCTATGAAACGTTGCGCACGACCGCGCGGTTCAGCGCCTTTGGCGAGAACGAAGCGGGCGACCTCTACATCGCCCACCTCGCCCAGAGCGCGGGCACCGTCTATCGAATTGGCTTCACGACGCCGAGCGACCACAGTGGCGACAACCGCGCGGACATCCTGTGGCGAAATACCGATAGCGGTGGCACCGTTCTCTGGCAGATGAACGGCTTCGATCGCGAGGACGTCCAGTCGATCGGCGCCCCGGACCCGGTCTGGCAGGTACGGGGCCTGGCCGACTTCGACGCCGACGCCAAGGCCGATATCCTGTGGCGCAACACGGTCACGGGGGCCGCCGTGATCTGGCTGATGGACGGCTTCACGAAGCGTGCTGCGGGCGGCATCGGCGCGGCCAGCCTCGACTGGCAGGTTGCCGGCACGGGCGACTTCGACGGCGACGCCAAGGCCGATATCCTTTGGCGCAACACCACGACTGGGGCCGCGCTGGTCTGGAAGATGGACGGCCTGTCGAAGGCAGCGGCGGGCGGGATCGGCGGGGCGCCGCTGGTGTGGGAGGTGGCCGGCGTCGGCGACTTCGACACCGATGCCAAGTCGGACATATTGTGGCGCAACACGGACAGCGGGAGCGCCGTGATCTGGCGCATGGACGGCTTCGACAAGCTGGCGGCGGGCACCGTTGGCACAACGTCCTTGGATTGGAAGGTCCGGGGCGTCGGCAAGTTCGACCGCGATGGCCGTTCGGACATCCTCTGGCGGAATACCAGCAACGGCAACACGGTTATCTGGCAGATGAACGGCTTCAGCAAGGAGGCATCGGCCTCGATCGGTGCGCCGCTGCCCGTGTGGCGGGTGGCCGGCCTCGGCGACACCGATGGCGACGGGCAATCCGACATCATCTGGCGCGACACCGGCACCGGAGAAGTCGTCGCCTGGCGAATCGATGGCCTCGAAAGGGCCGCCGCGCAGGCGATCGGCTCCGTGCCCCTGGTCTGGCAAGTACAGTAGGCTCTCTGCCGCCTGCCAGCCCTCGCCAGTGTCCTCGGGGCGCTGAACTGTGCCCGCTGATGGGCGGCGGGCGGCATTTCCCAAAGGCGGACCCGAATACTCCTAGAAACGCAGGAATCTGGGTATTAACAAAAAAATAACTGTATAGATAAATTATTTATTGTTCATAATTAAAAATTTCAAATAATATCATTATTTTCTCTTGAATTATCACATATTTTTGTATATATATTGTGAGGTATCGAGTACAGCGCGCCACTGGTTCTTGGCGCAGAGAAGGAGGAGATACGGCATGAAATCACATCTGTTCTTCCTGGCCGCGACCATCGCTGCAGGTGCCTGCCTGTTCTTCTCGGCTGCCAACGCCCAGGAGCTGCCGACGATGCTGCACGCCGTGTGGCTGCAGAGCACCAAGGTGAGTTACGATCCGCTGCTGGTGGCCACGTTCCTCCTGTCCTCGACCCTGGCGATCGGCAGAACCATCGACGTCCTGCGCGAGTTCGCCCAGAATCAGAAGGAAACCGCGGCCGAGGCGTAATTCCAAGAGATCGGTCATCGCCTGAGGACGCGACCCGGGGCTCCAAGGTCTAAGCCAATAGTACGAGTTGCGCCGAGCAGCCGCCCGCTCGACGCAACTTGCGTTCCGTGACCCGCTTTCCAGCCGGGGTGTTGAACCCCTCCTCCCTTCGCCCTAACCTGCACCGAGAGAACAGACCGCATCCGACCCATGGGATGGCGCCTATGACCGATCCCCTCTGGCAACCGTCGACCGAGCGCATCGAAGCCGCCAACCTGACCGCCTTCATGGGGCAGGTCGAGCACGACTGGGGCGCCTCCTGCCAAGGCTACGGAGAGCTCTACGACTTCTCGATCACCGAGATGGAGAAGTTCTGGTCCTCGGTCTGGGATTTTTGCGGCGTGATCGCAGAGCGCAGGGGCCGGGTCGTGCTCGAGCATCCGGAGGCAATGCCGGGAGCGCGCTTCTTTCCGGAGGCCAGGCTGAACTTCGCAGAGAACCTGCTGCGCCGACGGGGTCCCGAGGACGCGATGGTGTTCTGGGGCGAGGACCGGGTGACCTACCGGGTC
>JAOUCL010000438.1 GCA_029859805.1 Rhodospirillales bacterium
CAGGGGGGCGCGCCATGACGCTGCGCCGCCTGCCCGAGGGTCTGGTCAACCGGATCGCCGCCGGCGAGGTGGTCGAGCGCCCGGCCGCGGCGGTCAAGGAGCTGGTCGAGAACGCCCTGGACGCCGGCGCACGGCAGGTCGACGTGGTGCTGCGCGACGGCGGCCGGGCCTTCATCTCGGTGACCGACGACGGCTGCGGCATGACGCCCGAGGAGCTGGCCCTGGCGGTCGAGCGCCACGCCACCTCGAAGCTGCCGGACGACGACCTGGTCAACATCCAGACCCTGGGCTTCCGCGGCGAGGCCCTGCCCTCGATCGCGGCGGTCAGCCGCCTCACGGTGGCGAGCCGCGCGGCCGGCGCCGCCGAGGCCTGGAGCCTGAGCGTCGAGGCCGGGCGCAAGGGCAGGCCGCAGCCCGCCGCCCAGCCGCCCGGCACCCGGGTCGAGGTGCGCGACCTGTTCTTCGCCACGCCGGCGCGGCTCAAGTTCCTGAAGGCGGCGCGCACCGAGTTGGGCCACGCCCAGGACGCGCTCCGGCGCCTCGCCATGGCCCACCCTGAGGTCGGCTTCACCCTGGCCGACGAGGCGCGGTCCGTGCTGCGTCTGGCGCCCTGCGAAGGCGAGCTTTTCGAGGCGCGCCTGGCGCGCCTGGCCGCCGTCATGGGCCGCGACTTCGCCCAGAACGCGCTCGCCGTCGAGGCCCTGCGCGACGACTTGCGGCTGACCGGCTACATCGGCCTGCCGACCTTGAACCGCGGCAACGCCCAGCAGCAGTACCTCTTCGTCAACGGCCGACCGGTGCGCGACAGGCTGCTGCAGGGCGCGGTGCGCGGCGCCTATCAGGACTTCCTGGCGCGCGACCGCCACCCCCTGGTCGCCCTTTTCCTCGAGCTGCCGGCCGAGGCGGTCGACGTCAACGTCCACCCGGCCAAGACCGAGGTGCGCTTTCGCGAGCCGGGGCTGGTGCGCGGCCTGATCGTCGGCGCATGCCGCCACGCCCTGGCCGAAGCCGGCCACCGGGCCGCCACTACGGTGGCCGGCGCGGCGCTGGGCGCGCTCAGGCCGCACGCGGGACCGGGCCTGCCCTACGCGCAGGCCGGACGACACGGCGGCGGCACCCTGCCCCGCGGCCTGGCCGAGGCGGCGGCCGCCTACCACGCGCCGCTGCCCGGGCTGGCCGACGCGCCCGCCGCGCGCCCGGCCGAGGGCGCGCCCTCCGCCACGGAGGAGCCGGACAGCGAGACAACCGAGGCCTATCCCCTGGGCGCGGCCCGGGGCCAGCTGCACGCCACCTACATCGTCGCCCAGACCGGCGACGGCATCGTCATCGTCGACCAGCACGCGGCCCACGAGCGCCTGGTCTATGAGCGCATGAAGCAGCAGCTGGGCGAGCGCGGCGTTGTCGCCCAGCTGCTGCTGATCCCCGAGGTGGTCGAGCTCGACGAGGGCGCGGCCGCGCGCCTGACCGCCCGCGCCGGCGAGCTGGCCGAGCTCGGCCTCGGCCTCGAGCCCTTCGGCCCCGGCGCGGTCGTGGTGCGCGAGGTGCCGGCCTTGCTGGGCGAGGTCGACGCCCAGGGCCTGGTCCGCGACCTGGCCGACGAACTGGCGGAACTGGGCGAGGCGCTGACCGTCAAGGAGCGCCTCGAGGAGGTCTGCGGCACCCTGGCCTGCCACGGCTCGGTGCGCGCCGGGCGCCGGCTCAACGCCGCGGAGATGAACGCGCTGCTGCGCCAGATGGAGGCGACGCCCCACTCCGGCCAGTGCAACCACGGCCGGCCGACCTACGTCGAGCTCAAGCTCGCCGACATCGAGAAACTTTTCGGCCGGCGCTAGCAGGTTGCTGAAAAGGTCTGCGGCGGCCCGTTGCCCTCGTCCTTCGCCCTTCGACGGGCTCAGGGTGAGGAAGCTCAGGATGAGGGCAACTCCAAGCTCAGGATGAGGGCAACTCCTTGAAGAAGCTCACCCTCACACTGAGCTTCCTCATCCCGAGCCCCCTCATCCCGAGCCTGTCGAGGGACGAGGGACGCAGTGCGAGGGTGAGCATTCGCACAATTTCAGCAAACTGCTAGAGCGGTTTCGAGTTTCGCGGAACCAGCCGAGGCCAACCGGATCCAAACCGCTCTCGTAACCCCTTTCGAAATCGGAGCGTTCGTGACAGTTTCTCCCGGGCCCTCGACGCGACCCGAGGGCCTTTTGTTGACTGGGACGACTCTTACGGCGAAGCAGGAGCAGTTGGGGGCATGAGCGAATATCGGGGGTGGGCGTAATGCGGCTGCTCTTGGCCTGTCTCTTCATCGAGCTTCTGGGCATGGGGATCATGATTCCCCTGCTGCCCTTCATGGCGCTCGAGTTCGGCGCCGGCCCGCAGGAGGTCACCCTCCTGGTGGCGACCAACTCGCTCATGGTGCTGATCATGGCGCCGATCTGGGGGCGGCTGAGCGACCGCTGGGGCCGCAAGCCCGTGCTGCTGACCGCCTTTCTCGGGGCCTCCGCCGCCTTCCTGCTGATGGCCTTCGCCGATTCGCTGTGGATGCTCTTCGTGGCGCGGGCCCTGGCCGGATCGCTGAGCGGCGACATCGCCGCCGGGCCGGCCTACGTGTCCGACGTCAGCACGCCCGAGCGGCGCGCGAAATCCATGGGGCTGCTCGGCGCCGCCTTCGCGCTCAGCTTCACCATCGGGCCGGGCCTGGGCGCCACCTTGGCGGGCGCCGATCCGGCGACGGCCGACTTCCGCACGCCGGCGCTGCTGTCCGCGGGGCTGGCCGCCACGGCCTTCGTCCTGGGTTTGATCTTCCTGCCTGAGTCGCGCCGGCCGGGCGCCCAGCCGAAGCCCGAGGCCGGGCGCAACCTGCGCCGCATTCTCGCCGAGCTTCACTACCCGAACCTGCCGCTGATCACCGCGATCCTGTTCCTGATCGGCTTCGTGTTCGTCAGCATGGAATCGACCATCGCGCTGTGGTCGGCCGAGGCGCTCGCCTGGGGGCCGCGCCAGGTCGGCTACCTCTTCACCTTCGCCGGCCTGGTCGCGATCGTCTTCCAGGGCGGCCTGATCGGGCCCTTGAGCCGGCGCTTCGGCGAGGCGCGGCTGGTGCTCGGCGCGGCGGTG
>JAOUCL010000143.1 GCA_029859805.1 Rhodospirillales bacterium
AAGGTGGCTCGCCACCCGAAGCCGAAGGCGCAGGGTGGCGGATGGGGTGGGATTCGAACCCACGAGACGCTCTCGCGCCTGCCGGTTTTCAAGACCGGTGCCTTCGACCGCTCGGCCACCCATCCGACTTTGAATTCATTGGCGTTTTATTGAGCCGCTATCAAGGCCGCAATAGCCAAGCGTCACGCTTGAGTCGCATGACCCGCCAGATACGGTCGAAT
The DNA here is from genome assembly GCA_029859805.1 of Rhodospirillales bacterium. Classification (GTDB taxonomy): domain Bacteria; phylum Pseudomonadota; class Alphaproteobacteria; order Kiloniellales; family JAKSDN01; genus CAMYKD01. Next base: position 222 of record JAOUCL010000143.1, read on the forward strand.
GGTCCTCCTTCGTTCGCTCGTTTATAGCGCCCCGAAGAGTAGTGTCCACTTCCTGCAGGTCGTGTCCCCTGAGGTGGTGTAGAAGCTGTAGGGCAGGTTGCCCGGAAATAGAGGAACGGATCGCCGCCGAAGAGGTCGAGGCCCGCGGCCGGGCTTTGGTCCTCGCCATGGGAAAAAAGGTGTCAGGAACCTTTTGTCGATGAATTATGTAGTTTTTTCAATAAGTTATTGAGAATGAAATTCCTGAGAAAAAGGTTCCTGACACCTTTTTCTCAGGAATCTCGCCCCGGGCGCCCGCCGCTCCTGACGGCGGGCGCCCGTTGTGCTCGGAGCCTTTCGTCCTTCCGGCTACTGGATCTCCCACACGAGGGCCACCGCGCCGGGGCTGTGGTCGCCTACATTCGCGAAATCCTCGATCTCCCAGATCAACGTCGCGCCGCTCGAGGTGTTGCGCCAGAGGATGTCGGCATCGCTGTCGCCGTCATGGTCTCCGGCGCCCCGGATCTCCCACGCGAGCGCCACCGCGCCGGGGCTGTTGTCGCCTACATTCGCGAGGTTCTCGATCTCCCAGATCAAGGTCGCACCGCTCGAGGTGTTGCGCCAGAGGATGTCGTCGTCGCCGTCCTGGTCGAAGTCGCCGGCCTCCCGGATCTCCCACACGAGCGCCACGGGGCCGGGGCTGCTGTCGCCGACCTTCTTGATATCCTCGATCTCCCAGATCAAGGTCGCGCCGCTCGAGGTGTTGCGCCAGAAGATGTCGTCGTCGCCGTCATCGTCGAAGTCTCCGGTCTCCCGGATCTCCCACACGAGCGAGACACCGCCGCGGGTTCTGGAGCCGATCATCGCGAGATTCTCCATCTCCCAGACCAACGTCGTGCCGTTCGAGGTGTTGCGCCAGAGGATGTCGGCATCGCCGTCCTTGTCGAAGTCTCCGGTCTCCCGGATCTCCCACACGAGCGCGACCCCGCCGAGGTTGTTCTCGCCGACCTTCGCGTAATTCTCCATCTCCCAGATCAACGTCGCGCCGTTCGACGTGTTGCGCCAGAGGATGTCCGCGTCGCCGTCCTTGTCGAAGTCTCCGGTCTCCCGGATCTCCCACGCGAGGCCGACCGCGCCGGGGCTGCTGTCGCCTACATTCGCGAAATTCTCGATCTGCCAGATCAACGTCGCGCCGCTCGACGTGTTGCGCCACAGGATGTCGGACGTCAGATCGGCGTTGAAATCGTCGGCGGCCGGCGGGGCCGACACGGTGCCCGGGCTTATGAAGACGCCGGATGATTCCGGGCCGACTCCGAATTCGACCATGACGGCGACCTCCGCCTCCCTGGCGTCGTTGAGGCCGCTGGGCTTGCCATCCTCGCCGCCCGAACCGGTGACAAGGAACACCTCCGTGATCGTGCGCGCGCCGTCGTTGCCGAAGTTGATCACGTCGCCTTCGCGCGCGACGAGCACGAGCTCGCCCGCACGGCCGCCCCAAACGCCTTCGTCGTTGTCCGCCGTCACGTCGAGGCCGTCCAGCTCCGCCGCGAAGGCGATGCCGCCGTTGGCGTTCAGGGAGGGTGTGCCGAGGGATTCGAACCGCACCCCGTCGGGGGCGCCGGGCGCCTGGTCGAAGGTCCGCACGACCAGTTGCAGGGCGCCCGGCTTGCCGACCCAGATGCCCAGGTCGTTCCCGGCATCCACGCCGGCGCCCCTGAGCCTGGCAATGAACGCCACCTGGCCGGTCGAGTTCACCAGGGCTCCCGGATTGAGAAAGCTGCTGAACACGACCCCACTGGGCGTGCCGGGCGCCGGATCGCCCTCGCGGACCACAAGCTGCACGCTGCCCGGTTTGCCCGCCCAGATGCCCTCGTCTCTCTCGGGGTCAATTTCGCCCTCGATATTGTCAAGACTGGATCTGAACGCCACCGTCCCGGTATTGTTCAGGGCAGGGGGGGTGTCCGCGTTGGCGAGGTTTTCGAAACGGGTCCCCGGGGCACCGGGGGCCTCGTCGCCCTCGCGGACCAGCAGCTGAACCTGCCCGGCCTTTCCGACCCAGATGGCCTCGTCGTTGCCGGGGTCGACGCCGCCCTCGCTCTCGAGCGTGCCCGCGAAGGCCACCTGGTCGCTGCCGTTTACAACGGGGCTGCCCGAGAATTGCTCGATTCTCGTCCCCGCGGGCAGACCCGGCGCGGCAAAGCCCTTGCGGGCCGCCAACTGAATCTGGCCCGGTTTGCCGACCCAGATCCCCTCGTCGTTGTCCTCGTCCACGAGGTCTCTATCGCCGTCGAGATCGGCCAGGAATGCGATCACGCCCCCGTTGTTGAAGGCGTAGGTGCTGCCGATCAGGTTCGCGAAGAAGACCCCCAGGGGCGTGCCCGGCGCCGGATCGCCCGAGCGGACCGCCAGCACCATGGGCCCCGAGGACGGCTTGCCGACCCAGATGCCGTCGTCGTTCTCGGGGTCCACGCCGGCGCCGGTGAGGCCGCTCCTGAACGCGACGCCGCCGGTCTCGTTCACCACCGGCTGCTGAGGCTCTTCGAAGAGCGTTCCCGGGGCAGTATCGGGCGCCTGGGCGCCCTCGATCGCGACCGGGAGAATGTTGCGAGGGCCTTCGAACGACGTGCCACTGCCGAACCAGATGCCCTCATCGTTGTCCAGGTGCACGCCGGGGCCGGTGATCTTCGCCTCGAATGCCGCATCGCCCTTCGAGCTCAGAACGGGGGTGCCAAAGCTGTCGAAGGTCACGTCCGGGGGAAGACCCGGCGCGTTCTCGCCGCTCAAGGCGACCAGACCGTCCTGGGCTTGCGCGCCCGCGGCCGGAACCCCGGCCAGAGAAAGTGCTAAAAGCGAGATCGGAAGACGAACGAAAAATGATGAGCCCTTCATGGTCTTTCTCCCCAATTCCAGTACCTGGTCTCTGCCCTGGGTTGCTCGATGCGTGCCTGCATTTCCGTTACCGGTCAGTCACACCCAAACAGACCCTTCTCGGTCTTGAACCGTTTAATTCCGGTCGGCCGTGCCGGCTGCGGCGATGCGCTAATCGCCCCGGATTCGGCTTCTTCAACAGGCCCACCATCCCCGGAATCCCGGGTCGTGAGTGCCTGGCCGGAGACCATGACGGCCTCCGGCTCGGGCGCTCTATCACCGTACTACGGACCTCCCGGTCCGCCCGGTCCTCCCGGTCCGCCCGGTCCGCCGGGTCCGCCGGGTCCGCCGGGTCCGAACAGGTCCTTGCGGTCGGCGATGCACACCATGTTGACCGCATCCGGAAGGGGGCTCGTGAAGAGATACGCCATTCCCTCGTCCGCCGAACTAACGGACACGCCGGTCGCCGCCTGTAACTCGAAGCCCTGCTCGTTAGTAAGCTCAAGAATCGCGTTCATACAAAGGTCTGACTCGACAATGACGTCGCCTGAGGCCGAATCCACGGTCGCTACGAACCAAATGTCCACTGACCCTATTTCTGCCTGCGCGGCACCAGCCAGCAGGCCCGCAGCCAGAGAACCTAACACGAGACTCCTAATTCGCATTTTTCATTCCTCCTCTCATTGGATCATTCCTCTGATGCCGGATCATCTCAAATTAATCCCAGCAGCATTTGCCATTAGGTGACAGGCGCTGTTGAGAACGGCGGGCCCCCGCCCTTTGGCCGCTGTCTTGATTTGCGCGATGGGGTTATCGCGCCTTGACCAGGTATCCAACCAGGGTCGTGTCGAAGGATGCCGCAGTGGCCGGCTCCGTGTTGCCTTGAGAGTCGAGTTTCACCGCCACGCAAGTTGCTCGAACCTGATTTCCCGCCTCGGCGTAGAGCGTTATGGGGCCCTCGGCGAGGTGTTGGTCGAGGTTCCCCGTCCGCCGCTTGGTGACACGCAGGCTCAGCCGGGAGCTCGTTGGATCGGCGTCGACAGCCAGCCTGCAGGTCACTGTAGCGTCGTCATTGTTCGCCGTCTTGACCTCGATCGAAACATGCTGCATGACCAAGCGTCGCCCTTCGGGCACCTCTTCGATCAACACAGTTTCGAGTGGGCTTGTTTGGTTGAACGCCCGCTTCGATACTTGGACCGTTTGCCGAGCGCTCGTCACCTTGTGTTTTCGACTCTCATCGTCGTTGGCCAACGCTGGCGTAGCCGCGAGAACGCCCGCGATCAGGCCAACGGTTACGGCACTCAAAAGCAGTTTCTGGAGTTTCATTTCTCCCCCTCCTCAAATCATTGGGCAGCAGGGACAAATCGTGTTGCGGGGTTGCACAAGCGAACCTCCTTCGGTGCCGCGCCGGTCGCGCTAGCGCACCTCACCCTCGGCGCAGGCCACGGCCGCGCCCTGGAAGGCGCTCGAGTCCATCTCGGCGCAGCTCTGCCAGTCGCCTGCTTGGATGCCTCTGGCGGTATAGGTGATGGTGTGCGTTCCCGATATGCCGGGGGTCGTGAGCACGGCCAGATCCCGGCCGACGGCCGGGGGGACGCCCTGTTCGTCGTTCACGGTCTGGCCCCGGTTTCCGAACTTGTTCTCGGCGCCGACGCTGAACCTTCTGCCCTCGGCCACGTCGTCGACCCGCCCATAGACCATGAAGATCGCTTCCTGATCGGTGCTCACCTGAATCCAGATCTGGAAGCTGAACTTGTTCCCGTCCTCTTCCGTCCCCGTGAGGAACATGTCCTCCCACTCGAGGACGAGCCACTCGGTCCCGCTGCTGTTGGGGTCCACGACCTCGATGTACTGCTTGCCGCCGTCGGCCAGGTCCGTCCAGAAGGGCGCGATCACGTTGTTCGGCCGTTCCTGATCCGGCATGATCTGGCGGAGGAACTTGTTATCTTCATCTTCGTCGGTGTTCCCGCCGGCGACCGCGTAGCCGTTTGATGCGAAGCCAATGCTGGTGTGGATCTCACCCCCGTACATATAAGGCGGGACACTGAAGTCGTCGATGTCGTCGTCGCCTAGCGTGTCTTCGCTGAGCGGCTCGAAGCCCAGGCTCGCCAGGGGCAGGTAGCCGAAGGGGGACTCCGCCTCCACCACGGTGACGTCGGGGGGCACGGCGCCGTCGACGATCCCTTCGAAAGCGAGCTCGCGCGCGTTGAGCCGCTCCGCCCCCTCGACGCCATCTTCCAGCAGCAGCTCGCGATCGAGCCGGTCGTAGATGCGCACGGCCACGGCGTCGGCCGTCGTGTTGGTCACCGTGATGGTGCACGCGGTCGTTTCCTGGCGCGGCAGGGTCGTCGGCTCGCAGCTCTTCGTCAGCGGCAGGCCGAGGTCATCCTTGACGAAGGTGATGGGGAAGTTCGCCTCGTGCTCGCCGTTGGTCAGGCGCAGGTTGGCGTGGCGTGTCTCGCCGCTGGGCACGGCGCCCCCGTCGACGGTGATGTCGAAGGTCCTCGTGCCGTTGTCGGGAAGCGTGATGTGCTTCGGAACCTCGACGACGACGTCCGGCGGCGCGGTGACCTCGGTCCGCCACTGCTGCCCGTCCGGCAGCTCGTTGGCCACCGTCCGCTCGACGGTAACGCGGCCCGGGTTGAACGGGAGATAGAGGCTCGGGTAGTTGAGGTTCCAGAGGTCGTTCTCGCGCTCGAGGAAGTCCTGCGCGCTGGGGGCGACGAAGGTCAGTCCGGGCTCGAAGGCGCGCCGCAGGTCGACACGGCCCGAGCCGCGGTCGAAGGGGTCGGCCGGCGTCGTGCCGTCTTCCTTGACGACGCCCTGGAAGGCCGTCGTCATCAGCGCCGACTTGATCTGCCCCGGCGTCCAGTCGGGATGGAGGTCGAGTAGGAGGGCCACGGCGCCGGCGATGTGCGGCGCCGACATCGAGGTGCCGCTGGCGAACATGTAAAGTCCGGGGGCGCCTTGAGAGGCCGCGAAGATGGTGCTGGGCAGAGGTGTGCCGCCCGCGAGAATCGCGGTGCCGGGTGCGGTGATGTCGGGCCTGCTGACGCCGAGCGTCTGCCCGGGGCCGCCGCGAGAGCTGCCGTCGTTCATGACGTCCTTGCCGGGCGCCGTGCCGGGATTGAGACTGGGGGGGCCACCGGGAAAGTCGTCAATCGGAGTTGCCACGCCTTGAGTCAGGACTGCACCGGCCTCATCGTGGCTCAGCATGAATTCCAGGATCTCCTTTCCCTCTGAAAAGCCGATATGGATGAAGGGCAAGAAGTGCTTGTCCTGTCTATAGTTGTCACTATCCGCTGAAAAGTTGTACATGACGACGCCCGACCCGCCGGCCGCGGCGACGTTTTGACTCTTTTTTTCAACTATTTGCCCGCCGCGAATGCAGATGACGATCTCGTTCCGTGTGAACGTGCCCTCCGCGAAGGGTTCCATGCAGTCCAGATTGTCCAACTCCGGGGATATGACGATGGGTCCCGAGGCTGAGCCCGTGACCGAGGTACCCGCCAATGTCAGGGTGTCGCCGTTACTGGCCGTGACCTCGAGCGTTCCGGCCATGACGTTGTCGTGCGTGCTGTTGCCCACGACGATGGCCCACGGCTCGCGACTGGTTATCGTGTCGGCCTCAGGGCCGCTGTTCCCCGCGGACGCCGCTATCAGGATGCCGGCCTCGTAGGCGTCGAGAAACGCCAGGCTGACGGCGCTCAAGTACGGGTTCGAGGGACCGCTCATCGAGTAGTTGAGGACGTCCACGCCGTCCTCGACGGCCTGCTGGACCGCGGCTGTCACATCGGAAAACTTGGCACCCGAGGCCCCGGAGACCTTGTAGGCGACGGCATGGGCACGCGGCGCGACGCCGGAGATCTCGGCAAGGCGTTCTCCAAAGACGACCGCCGCCTCCGCACCCCCATTGCCCGCTGCGGTCGATAGGGTATGAGTTCCGTGACCGTTGTCGTCGCGTGCGCTAAGAAATTCTTTCGGCAGGCTTGGGTTTTCGGAATCGTAGCTGTCCATGATGCGCTGGGCACCGATGAGCTTGTTGTTGCACTCGAAGTCCTCGTCTCCCGGGGTGTCGCTTCCGAACTCGCACGCCGTGCCCGTCCACCTGAGCGGCGGGGGCGGATAAGCGTTTCCGCGCGGATCGGGGTCGCTGAACGACGGGCTCTCGGGCCAGACGCCGCTGTCGATCACGCCGACGATGATCCCCTCGCCCGCCTGGTCGGCGCCGCCGAGCTCTTCCCAGAGGCGGTCCGCGCCGATGAACTGAGGGCTCGCCACCGTCTCCAGTTCACTTAAGCCATCCTCGAAGATCGCCTCGACGCCCGGAAGCTCGAGCAGCTCCGGGACCCGCTCCTTCGGCAGGATGATGCTCACGCCGCCGAAGACGACCAGCAAGCGGTGTACGAGGCGAGCCTCCGGAATGCGCGCACGCAAGGCGTCCTCCAGCGCGTCGATCTTGCTCTCCAGGAAGGCGCGATAGGCCACGCACGCGGGTGTGGTCAGGTCCAGACGGCTGCCGCCGGTCACCGCGATCGAGCAGGGGGCGAGCCCGTCCGCCCCGCCCTTGTAGGAGGCAACGGAGGCGTCCTTCAGCTTGACGATGAAGCTGACGGAGCCGGGATCGGCTTGGCCATGGCCCGTCGTGGGCAAGAGAAGACTTGCGCACAGGACCAGAACAGCAGCTGCAAATGACTTTCTCATGATCTCCTCCTTCGACGGACGGATTCGCGGGCGCTCGTCCTCGCGATCTGAGGCCAGGTCGTCCCAAGGGCCCTGTACATGATCGGCTTGCCGGTCAGGCAAGGACCGTTCCGGGTCACGTGGCGGCTGTCTGGCAATCGTCATCCTCAGCCGTTTCGCGACCTATGCTTCGAACGGTAGCGGACGCGCAAAACTCGGGTCTATGACAGAAATCGAAAATCGAAAAGTGGTCGTCGTGCCCGAGGGTTTGGATCGACCTATCGAATCGGTTCGAAGGTTTGGGATAGCGGCCTGCAGAGAGCCTTACTCGGAGTCCGGTTCAGCGTCCGGGATGGCAATTCGCCGAACAAGGCCAGGTACGCGGCGCTGAAGCGGCCGGGATGACTAAAGCCCCAGTCGAGGGCGATCCTCGTGACCGTTGTCCAATCGGGGTCGCCGTGGGCCAGATAGTGCCGCGCCCCGTTCATGCGGCGGCGGCGGAGATAGGCGGCGGGCGTCACCCCGAGCAGCTCGCGGAAGCCATGCTCCAGGGTCCGCTGGCTCACGCCGACGGCAAGCGCCAATTCCAGTGCCGTGATCGGCTGCGACGACTGCTCCACAACGTCGAGCGCCCGATGCACGGAGGCTTCGCGCAGCAGGGGCGACTTGTTCATGACTCCCTCCTGTTCATGTTCGTGCAATAGGGTCGACGCCGGATTGTCTCAAAGAAATCCCAGCGTTATTTGCCATTAGGTGACAGGGCGCGGTTCTTCTTGCCGTCCGTGGGGCGTGCGGTGCCGAGGCTTTCCTGACCACCGAGACCGTGGGCCGGGTCTTTTCTGCTCGCGTAGCAAACGAGTTTCGCCCTTGAACGCCTCAATCGCGAAATCGAAGCTCGTTCGGGTGGTGCGGCCGGGATGGACGGTTGCCGCGCAAGCGTACCTTCCGCTCTCGGACCGCGACACAAACCCGGAAGATCCCCTGACCTCGCGGTCGATCATGCCATGGTGTGAAGCGCGCGATACTCGCGCGGCGAGACGCCGGCCCAGCGTCGGAACGCGCGGGTGAAGCTGCCGGCGTCGTTGTACTCGAGCTCGGCGGCGACATCCGTCAACCTGACCCGGTCCTCCAGGATCAGCCGCTTGGCGGTCTCGAAACGGTACCAGTCGATCAGGTCGCGATACGTCAGGCCGTCGGCGGCCAGCCTGCGCTGAACGGTGCGCGCGTTCACGCCGATGCTCTCGGCCACGGTGTTCATGGCCGGATAACAGTCCAGAAAATGGGTCGAGATGATTGCCAAAACGGACTCCGAGAAACCCTCCGGCGGTGGCGACATGGCCGCAGCGTCGTCGTCCGCCAACGCCATGACGCCGCTCCCATGCCGCTGCGTTAGCGGCCGCGAAAGCATCCCGAGCGGGATCGCGATCGCGCAAAACTCGGCGTCCAACACGGCATCGGCACCAGCCAGGTGGGGCATCGTCTTCAGTATCGAATCGGTGTCGGACTGCAGAACGATCCTGTTCGGCTGCCAGCTGTCCCCGGCGGCCAGGTGAACGATCCTTGTGATTTCGGACAGGCCATAGAGCTGCAGCGCCCCATTATTCGCCGCCATCCGGGAGTCGACGGAGCGCCTGATCCACAGATCATCTCCGCGCCGCGCCATCGAAATGTTCGCGTAGCTCCGAAACTCTCGGTAAAAGCGGTGATATCTGTTCAGCGCATCGTAGAGCGTCCGCGATCGGCGCAGAACGTTATTGAACGGCCCGAGCTGCGACAAATCGCACGTCCGTTCCAACCAGACACCGAACGCCTCGGGACCGATTATCCTCTGGACATCCTGTGCCAGCATCACCACGGCGTGGGTCGGCACCCAATGAGCGGGGTCGTCGGTCTCCAAAGCCGGGAGGCCCCGTCTTCGCAGCAGCTTCTCCACCGGCACATTGAAATGACGCATGGCCTTGGATACCGGCGTCAGGACGGTGGCCCGCGTCAAAGCGACAGTTGCCATGACCTCTTCCCCTCAGTCTCGCCCCGATTGTTGCGGCTTGACGCCGTCTCGTGCGCAAGGTCCCTTTTGCCGACGTGGTGCACGACGCACACGAGAGGCGGCAAGGTGTTCGTCCCTATGGCACGGGGTCGGTGGCTGCACTCCCTTATAGAGTACACTATAACATCCACCGCACGACTTTGCTCATCTAACTCATATACAATGCAGGGTTATCGCATTTGCAATAATCCAATCGCTCGCTGATGCTGAGAAGCGCGTCGGCAACCGACCACAAAGGCCGCCAGCCTGTCCAACGATTTAGGGCCACCTCTGGGACAGGTGCCTTTAGTTCTGAAGACCGATGCCTTCGACCGCTCGGCCACCCATCCGCGGATCTCGCGCGCGAGGGCGTCCTCCGAAAGACCCTTGGGAATAGCGACCTTGTAACGCCGAGCGACGCGCCACGTCCGGGACGTAGGTTCCGGGCCGTGGTTCCGGGCCCGTGCGCGCGCAGGGCCGGGCCGATGAGGGGACTAGGTCAGAGGGACCAGATAGAACCGTTTCTTGTGCGTGTGGGGCCAGTGGCCGTCCGTCACGGGAGTCGGCGACGCCGGCGGCTAGCCTTTGGCTTTCTCGGTCGCCGGCTTCATGTTCTGGTCGACCTCGGTCTTGGGTTCCGCGGCCTTTTTCGCGTCCGCCTCGGCCTTGGGTTTGGCGGCGGACTTGGCGGCGGCCTTCGGCGACGCCACCACGAAGCAGCCGACGCCCCGGCCGCTCAGCTCCCCGCAGAGCTTCTTGCTCGCGGCCCGGTTGGGCAGGGGCCCGGCGCGCAGACGGTAGACGATGCCCGTGTTGCCGCCGAGGTCCGCCCTGACGACCTCGCGAGACAAGCCGTCGAGCAGGCCTTTCGCCGAGACCAGGACCATCTTCCAAGCGCGGTCGGCATGTTTCTCGCTGCCATAGGCGCCGACCTGAACCAGGTAACCGCTTTCCGACGCGGACCTGGCTGCCGGCTTGACGGCATCCTTTTCGTACTTGGTCGGCCCGGGCGCCATGCGGGCCGCGGCGTCCTGCTGCGCGGTCGCGCCCTTCGCGGGTCGGACGCTGGCGCTGCCGATCGAGCGTGGACCCTTGGTCGCCTCGCCTGCGACTTTCGCGCCCTGCTTGTGCAGGGGCTTCGACATGGCGCTTGCCAGCTCGTCGCCCTCGGCAAAGTCCTTGTCGGAATCCTCGTCGTCCTCCGGAACGGCGGGCCGGATTTCGATGGGCCCATCGGCGGTATCCCGCGCCGCCATGACGTCCGCCGGCGCATTGTAGGTCGCGGCATGAGCCAGGTTCTTGCTGCCGACCTTTCCGGCCTTGGGCTCGCGCGCCACCTCGCGCAGCATGGCGATACTTTCCGATTGATCGCCGCTCAACGCCAGGGAGAGGCCCAGGTTGTTGCGCAGCGGCACATTGTCCGGGTCGATCAACAGGCCCGTGCGGTAAAGCGCTTGCGCGACCCCGTGTTCGCCCTTCTGGTCCTTTACGACGCCCATGGCGCTGTAGACGCGGGGGTCGTTTTCGTTGAGCTGCAGGGCCCGTTCCAGCTGGGCCTCGGCGACATCGTATTTGCCCTGGTCGATCGAGGTCTTTGCCAAGCCGTAAAGCGCCTCGAAATCGTCCGGGTTGATCATGATGGCGGCCCGATAGGCGTTCGCCGCCTGTTCGGGCGCATCGAGCTGCTTGTAGATTTCCGCCAAGGTATAAAGCGGGGTTGGGTTGGTGGGCTGCGTGTCGAAGGCCCGCTGGCAGATGCTGGCCGCCGTGTAGAGGTCACCCGATTCGTACAATTTGCCGCAGTAACTAAGAAGCATGGCGGCACGTTCTTCCTGTTTGTCCAAATCGAACGCCGGGAGCGGCCTCGCCTCGTATCTCGACGAACCGGTGCAGGCGGTCGCCACCAAGACCAGACCTAGGGCCGTGGTAACCTTAAGGATGGATCGAATAGAACCTGTGCTCTTCATTGCAGCTTCCCGAAGCCGGTTTTCCCCAACCCCGACCCTCTAATTTGCGCCAACGAGCGTTCTCGAACTCTCTTAGGGTTACCGGACTATCAGCCAGCAGCCTTAAAATATTCCTAATTTCGCTCCGACCACTTGTCTTTTAGCCAATTATGGCTCTGTTTATATTGATATTGGGTTGGGTTCGGACCGGTTGCCGGAGGGTCCGGAAGGCCAGGGGCGGGCACTTGGCCGAGCCGGCCTTTTGGCGTTGCTACGGACCCGGCCGGGACGCTATCAGGGTGGTATGGAGTTTGTGCTCTCCAAGGCGCTTTGGATCGCCTTCAATCCTGGCCATTTACTGCTGGCCCTCGGATTTGTCGGTCTTGTCTGTCTGTTCATGCGGTCGCAGCGCCTTTGCCGGGCCGGGAAGTGGCTTCTGACCTCCATGGTTCTCGCGATGGGAGGACTCGCCGTTCTTCCGGCCGGTCTCTGGCTGAGTCCGCTGGAGGGGCGTTTCCCGCCACCGAACAGCTTGCCGGCCGGCGTCGACGGGGTGATCGTTCTAGGCGGCGCGCTCGACGTGAAGAGGTCCCATCGGCGCGGCCGGCCGGAACTGAACGACGCCGCGGACCGCGTGATCGGACTTCTGGAACTGGCCCGCCGCTTTCCCGACGCCAAGCTGGTGTTTACCGGCGGCACCGGCGCCCTGCTGGACGACCGGCATCGCGAGGCGGACCTGATCCCCAATCTGCTGGATCGCATGGGCGGCACGGCCGACCGGCTGGTCCTTGAGCGCGACTCGCGGAACACGCACGAGAATGCGGTGTTCTCGAAGGCCCTGGCAGGGCCGCGCTCCGGCGAGACCTGGATCCTGGTCACCTCGGCGTTTCACATGCCGCGTGCCGTGGGCGTGTTCCGCCACAGCGGTTGGGAGGTCATCCCCTATCCGGTGGACTACCGGAGCATCGGGCGGCCCGACTGGACGTCTCCGCCGGACCTGGTGCGCGGCCTCGCGGAAGCTTCGCTCGCCACGAAAGAAT
>JAOUCL010000399.1 GCA_029859805.1 Rhodospirillales bacterium
CAGCCAGATCGAGGAAATCAGCACCTGGATCGAACACGGCGAAACCCTGATGAACGACTGGGGCATGGCGCCCAAGCTGCGGCCCGGCTATCGCAGCCTGTTTTACGGGCCGCCGGGAACCGGCAAAACCATGACCGCCTGCCTGCTCGGCAAGGCGACCGGGCGCGACGTTTACAAGATCGACCTGTCACTGGTGGTTTCCAAGTACATCGGCGAAACCGAAAAGAATCTCGCCAAGGTGTTCGACCAGGCTCAGCACAAGGGCTGGATACTTTTCTTCGACGAGGCCGACGCATTTTTCGGCAAGCGCAGCGAAATCAAGGACGCCCACGACCGTTACGCGAACCAGGAAATTTCATTTCTTTTGCAGCGCGTAGAAACCTTCGACGGAATCGCGATCCTGGCCTCCAACCTGCGGGAAAACCTCGACGAGGCCTTCACCCGCCGGTTCGAATCGATCATCTATTTCCCCATGCCGCGCCCGGAGGAACGCCAGCGGTTGTGGCGCCAGGGCTTTTCGCCCAAGGCGCAACTGGCGGAATCGCTGGACATGGAAAAAGTGGCGCGCGAGCACGAGTTGTCCGGTGGATCGGTCATGAACGTGATCCGCCACGCATCCCTGCAGGCTTTGAAAGACGGCGGCCGTACCATCGGCCCCGAAGACGTGCTGCAAGGCATACGCCGCGAGTACGCCAAGGAAGGTCGGGCGCGATGACCACCGCCGTGCAGCAGGCGTGTGGCCCGGGTCGTCGGCAGGGGTGATCCAATGCCCGTTCGCGCCCAGGCCAGTATAAAGCAGGACGGCCGCGCTACCGGCGGCCGGGCGCGCGACCGGTCCACCGCCAGGGCGGTGGCGCCACCCCGTTACGGCGTGGATATCGCCGATGTCGGAAGGGTCGACACGGCGAGTAACGAACCGTTGGCAGAGGCGACGGCCGCGCCCGGCGGCGGGCGGACCGAAGCCGCGCGCGCCCCCCATGCTCCGCCTGGCCCCCAGGCAAAGCTGACCATTGGCGAACCGAACGACGCGTTCGAGCGCGAGGCCGAGCAGGTGGCCGAGGCCGTGACGAACATGCCGGCCGTGGCGACATCATCCGGCGCGGAAATTGACGGCGCAGTCGGCCAAGGCGCGGAGCCGGTCGCCGACTTTCGGGTTGGTCGCAATCGGGCTGCGGGCGCAGGGAGCCACGCGCCCAGCGCCGATACCATGAACCGGGCTGCTCGTTTCGCGATCCGCCACAAAGGCCCGGGCGATCCCATTGCGCCTGCGCTCCACGGCCGTCTCGAAGCCGGCACAGGCACCAATCTGGGGGAGGTGCGCGTTCATTCGGATTCCGTCGCGCATACCGCCGCGCGGGGCCTTCAGGCGCGCGCATTTACCTACGGAAAGGATATTTGGCTGGGCCGGGGTGAATCGCCGTCGGACCTGCGCCTGATGGCTCACGAGTCGACCCACGTGGCGCAACAGGGCGGTATCTTGCGCCGTCTGAACTCGGAGGCCAGCCCGGCGGCGCCCGCGCCGACCAGCGGAACCGCCTCCGCGGCGATCGCGCCATCGAGCCCTGCAACAGCAGAACGACCGCCCCGGGTACCCGTGGAGCCCCTGCCTGCCGCGCCGGCCCCTGCACCCGCCCCCGGCCCGGCGCCGGTTGCGGAGGCGCCGGCTGCCCCGGCCGAGGCCCCGGTGTCGTCTGCGCCTGCCCCGGCGGGGGGTGAGGTCGAGCTGCTCATGCCTGAGCCGCCCGAGGAACTCTCCGAGGCCGAGCGCGAACGCATCACGCGGGTCCAGCGCGAGGCGGGCGAAGCGGCCCAGACGCAGGAGGCGCTGCCCTCGGCCGGCGAAAACGTGACCGAGGCTCGGCAGGCGGTCCAGGAGCCTGCCGAGGAAACGACCGCCCGCGCGGAAGGGGGACTGGCCGCCGCGCTGGGCGCCAGGCCGGAGCCCAGCGCCGAGATCGAGGCGCTGTGCGAGCGAATCGTTGCGGCCATTCGCGCTCGGCGTCCGCCGGATGAGGACTCGCTGCTCACGACCAACCCGCGCGAAGAGGCCCAGGCCGCCGGCGGCGCGTTGCAGTCCTCGGTGGAAGGGGACGTGGAGCGGGTCGAGGGCAGCTACGAGCAGCTGAACGAGCAACCCCAGGCCGAACCCCAGCAACGCGGGCAGGCGCTGGAGACGCCCCCTGCGTCGGTAGCCACGTCCGAGGTGGGGGCGCAGCAGGCCGTTCCCGATGCGGTGCGGGCCAAGGACGTTTCCCTCGCTGCCGACGTCGAGGCCAGCGCTGGCCGCATGCAAGAGGTCGGCATGGAATCCGAACCGGCCGGGCTGGTGCAAAGCGGCCCCATTGCAGAGGCCCGGGCCGCCCAGGGCGAGCTGGCGGCGACCGCGCAGCGAGACCCCGCCGAGGTCCTTGCCGAGCAGGAGGCTGCGCGCGGCCAGGCCGCGGCCGATATGGCCGACTTGCAGCAACGCGCCCTGGAGGCGCTGCAGGCTGCGCGCGCCGGGACGGTGACCGGTATCGGCTCCCAGCAGCAGGGCATGGTCACCTCCGAGGAGCAGCTTCGCGCCCAAATCGGCACGCGGGCCCAGGCTATCTTCGACAGCGCCCAGACTCGGGTCAACGACCTGTTGGAGCCGCTGACCGCCACGGCAATGCAGCGCTGGCAGACGGGGGTGGAGGTCCTGTCGACCCGCTTCGAGCAGGATCTGGATCGCATCGAGCGCTGGAAACAGGAGCGCTATGAGGGGGTGGGCGGCGCCATCCTCGAAGTCTGGGAGGGCATCGTCGGTCTGCCGGACTGGGTCGTCGAGGCCTACAACCGGGCAGAACGGAATTTCGGGGACGGCGTCTGCAACCTGATCCGCGAGATCTCCGCCGAGGTCAACGGGGTCATCGCCACCTGCGAGCAGATCATCGACGATGCCAACGCGGACATCGCCGAGCTGTTCGGCAACCTTCCGGAAGGCCTGGAGGAATGGGGGGCTGCGGAGCAGGCCCGCTTCGCCGAACAGCTGGACGGTCTGCACCAGCGGGTCGTCAGCACCCGCGACGATTTCAATCGCAACCTGGCCGAACAGGCCGCCGAATCGGTGCAGCAGGTCCGTGAGCGGATCCACGAGCTTCGCCAGGCGGCCGGCGGACTGATCGGCCGGATCCAGGATGCCATCGATCGATTCCTCGACGACCCCGCCCGCTTCATAATCGAAGGTCTGCTTGAACTGGTGGGCATTCCGCCGGCGTCGTTCTGGGCCGTGGTCGACCGCATACAGACCGTCATCCAGGACATCGCCGACGACCCGATGAACTTCGCCAACAACCTCGTCGCGGCGCTCGCCCAGGGGTTCCGGCAGTTCTTCGACAACTTCGCCGATCACATCCTGGGCGGCTTCTTCGATTGGCTGTTCTCCGGCCTGGGCGCGGTCGGGGTCAACATACCCAGCGATTTCTCCCTGAAGAGCATCATTACCTTCTTCCTGGAGCTGATGGGGATCACCTGGCCGCGGATTCGCGAAGTCCTGGCGCGCCATATCGGCGAGGAGAACGTGGCCCTCATCGAGAAGGCCTACGAACTCGTCGCGACGCTGATCGAGCAGGGCCCCGAAGGCATCTTCGAGATGATCAAGGAGCAGCTCAACCCGCAGACCATCCTCGATCAGGTCATCGACGCGGCGATCGACTTCCTGATCGAGACGCTGATCGTCCGGGTGACGACCCGGGTGCTCGC